>DBCN01000052.1:4995-15446 GCA_002293065.1 Opitutia bacterium UBA957 | reverse complement strand
CCACGGCCTCCGGTGGCACCGTCAAGCGGCGGCCCGGCGCGTAGCGCGGTTGGGTGCGCGGGCCGAGGTTCTCGTAATAAGTAAACCCATCGAGGAACTCGCCGCAGAGCAGGTCGATGTCCCCATCCCCGTCGAAGTCCGCGAAGTTCGGGGACGGCCAGCCAAAGGTCTCCAGCGCACGCTCGCCGATCATCAGTTTGGACGGTTTGGCGAAGGCCGGCTGCGCGTTCGTGCCTTGGTTCAGGGCGATGTACACGAAACCACGCAACGGCCCGCGCACCCAGCGACCTTGCGCGTCGTAGCCATTATCCCAGCCGTAATCGGTCCAATCGCCGACGCCGATGGCGAGGTCCTGCCGGCCGTCGCCATCGAAGTCCACGACCTTCCACATGTTGGCCCGGACCTTGTTCGGGTGCACATTGGCGGGTAGCGGCAACTTCTGGCCGTGGCTCAGGCCTGCTTGCAGGAAATCCGGGTAGATCGTCCCTGGGGAAAGCACCTTGGGTTGTCCGTCGACATAGCTGACTTGGACGTTCTGCAGACCTGGGCTGAGGCGGACGCCGGCCTTGAAGACCGGCATCGCCGTCTTGGCGCTATCCGCGGTGGCCTCGAAGAAGTAGGTCCCGTTGGAAGGTTTGTCGGGACAGTTCACCACGAGGTCGAGCCGCCCATCGCCATTGAAATCCATCGGCAACGGCCAGGCCCACAGCCCCACGCCGAGGTCGACCGTGAGACCCGGATGGTTGTAGGTCAGGCGCGTCAATTCCTGCGCCGATCCCTGGAGGCAGGCGGCGAGGCCGAAGAAGGGCAGCAGGAGTTTTCGCATCGCGTGATTTGCTTACTTCTTTCGCAGCTCGTCGATCTTGGCTTGGAACTTGGCGGCTTGGGCTTCGGCATCACCGAGCGGGGTGGGCTTGACCACCTTCTCGCGGGTGTAGCCGACGAAATTCATCCAGTGAACCGCCCGATGACGGCGCAGCAGGTCGACTTGCGTGAACAGTGGGTCGGCCTTGACCTTCGCGAGGGCCTCCTCGGGCGTCTCCAGACCGACACCGGCGAGAATGGTGCGCGCCATGAACAGGTGGCCTTCGTCGCCGGGGTGGATGCGGTCCTTCGAGAAAACCTCCGTGCGCTTTTCGCGGGCGGTGCGCATCGCCGTGTGCAGGTCGACGACCTCCAGGCCCGGGCGTCGGAGCGTTTTCTCCCACGCCGCGTAGGCGGTCAGCACCGAGTCGTAGTTGAACTCGCCTACCTTCGTAGTCGCGTCGTAGATGGGTGGCGTCACTAGGATGATGCGCTTCACTCCGGCCTTTTGGCAGGCGTCGAGCAAGTGATTGATTCCGTCCTTGAAGGCTTGGAAACGCTTCTCCTCGAGCGGTTGGTAGATGCCGTCGTTCATGCCGTAGCAGGCGAAGACCACATCGGGGCGCATTTTGTCGAGCACGCGCGGCAGGCGTTCGGAGAGGCAGGGTCGCGCGAATTTACCGCCGGCGTGGCCAGGCTCGCTGAGGCCGGAGACCGTCTCGCTCGACAGGCCCAGCGGATAAACCTCGAAGCGCGCCTGCGGACGCAGCTTCTGCAGGTAGTAGTCCATGAAGGACACGTAGCCACCCCCTTGCGTGATGGAGTCGCCGAGGACGACGATCTTCTGGTTGGCCAGCTCGTCGATCGAAGCGGCGACGGTCAAGGTTGCGGAAAGCAGGAGGGAGAGCAGCCAGCGCAGAGGGTGCATGGTCGGGGTGGGGTGGTGCTATCCCTAGCCGGCGATCGGGCGTTGGCAAGGGGCGGCCTCGCTTGAAAAACCAAGACCCCTCGTCCGAGGTCGAACGAGGGGTTGGAATTGGTCGGATAGGGGGGATTCGAACCCCCGACCTCCTGCACCCGAAGCAGGCGCGCTACCAGGCTACGCTACTATCCGATAGTTGGACTGAACTGGAGCCGCCGGGAGCGGCTTCGAGGGGTAAAGATACAGCGTCTCCCCGTAAAAATGCAAGTGAGGTCTCTCAATTCCTGCTTTTAGCCCATTTCATGCGAAAAATCCCCCGTCATCGGCCTGGTCCGAACGCCAGCCGTAGCCAGGCTAACGCCGCCTCCTCGGTGACCTTGGGGTCCTCGGTCCAATTTACCGACGAAGCCGCCATGGGGAGGCCGCCGATCAAGCCAGGCAGGTCGCCGTATTTCGCCCCGCCGGGAAGGAATCTCGGGTCATGGACATCCTTGAGCTGCGCAAAGCGGAAGCCGCCGGTCGCGAAGAAGGCCGCATCGGTCGCCTGATGGTAGCCGGCGAGCACGGCGGGGATGGCGGTATCGCCGGCGCTGACCATCGCCAGTGGCCCCCGATATGTTTGTCGGGCGTAGACCGTGAGGCGCTCCACGTCATGCGCGCGTTGCGCCACGAGCGAATCGTTGTAGCCGAAAGTATAGGCGGGGACTTCGCGCGTCTCCTTGACCCGGCGCGTGCGCACCACCGGCGTGCCGCCTTGCAGGTAGAGGTCGGGGGCGAGCACCGTGAAGCCTTGGGCCAGCAGGCCGAGGAAGGGGGCGCGGATTTTTCCGTCCGCCGCGCGCAAGCTAGCTTGGCCTTCATCGCGCAGCCAGACGACCGTACGACCGTTGGGCGTGGCCGGTTGGAGGGCCGTGAAGCGCACGCTCTCACCGCGTACCTTGTGGGTCAGCGTGCCCTGAGTCTCCGAGTGCAGGCCGAGCGGTTGCGGTTTTTCCATCGACGCTTGGATGTCGCGGGCCTGAACGGGGGCGCCGAGCACGGCTTGGACGTAACTGCGGAGCAGGGCAGAGCGCTCCGCAGGGGTTGCCTGTCTTAACTGCGACGCGCTGTCGTCGGCGAACCAACGGAGCAAGCGCCGTTCGAAGTCGGGGGAACCTGCGGCGGGGGCAGGGTGGGTCGCATCCCAGACCGAGAGCTCGGCCTTGGTCCGTACGGTGTAGTCGCGTTCGCGGATGGGCGTCGGCAGGCCGAGGTGGAAGTGCTGGTTGAGCCAACCGTAGAAGGCCGTGCGGGCGGCCTGATTGTAATTGTGCGGCGAAGCCTCGTCGCGGTGGAGCATGACCGCCTCGGGGTGTCCAAGCGTTGCGTACAGTTGGCGCAACTCAGGGAACCCCTTCGTGGACATCTCCTTGGTCCAGTCGTTGGCCGTCGTCATGCCTTGGGGCTTGGGCGCGAAGAGGGCTGCGAAGTGGACGTTGCCTTGGCCGATGCGCAGCAGGGAAGCGTTTTCGCAGGAGCAGCCCCCTTGCATCCCCGTCGACACCATCACCGCCGGGAACGACAGCGCGATCCGCTCGTCGAGCGCCGCCAGCATCATCGTCTGGGTGCCGCCGCCGCTGGCGCCCGTCGCCGCCACGCGGGTCGGGTCGACGTCGGGCAGGGACAGCACGAAGTCGACGCCACGGAGCGCGTTCCAGGTCTGCAGGCCCAGCACCGACTGCAGGCGGGCTTCCGCGGGCGCGCTGTAAAGACCCCAAGACTCCGGGTCATTCATCTCCGGGCGCCCCTGGGCGAAGCGATGGATCACTTCCGGCGCGAACTGAATCGCGTCGGAATCGCTGAGCGTGTCCCATTGCCAGACGATGCAGCCCATGCGGGCGAGCTGGACGCAGAGGGATTGGAAGCGGCTCTTGCCGCCTTCGGTGAAGGTCTCCTGCTTCGTCTCGATCTCGCGGCGGACGGTGGCGGCGTCTTGGACCAGGAAGCGCGCGTCCTTCCAGTGCCCGTGGGCGAAGAGCACCGCCGGGGCCTTGCCCTTGAGGTGCTTGGGCCGATACAGGTTGCCGGTCACGAAGAATCCCGGCGCACTTTCGAAGGAGACCTTCTCGATGGTGTATTCGCCGCCATCGATCTTGCCGTGGATGACGGCGTTGAGCGGCGTGCGCGTGGGCATCGGCAGCAGCCCCAAGGCTACCTGGAGGCGGTTGCGTATCTCAGCCTGCTCGCCCGCCCATGTGCTCGCATCGGTCGGGGGCTGGAACGGGAAGTAGCCGTTGAGGTCTTTGAGCGGGCCATCCCGGCGGTCCGCGCCGAAGGCAGCGGAGACGAAGGCCGCGGCCAAGAGCAGGGCGGGGAAACGGGGCATGCCCATGGATAGCCCCGCGCGGCTGCTTCGGAAACCTTAAAAAACCTGCGGGCTCAGCAACACCCTGGACCGCAAGGCTTCGACTTGGCCGGCTTGGCGGCTAGGTCGATGATTTTGCTCAGCCTTGGGGGCAGGGGGGCGCGACGGTAGAAGGACCAGCGCCCCTCCTTGCGGACGGTGACTAGGCCGTATTTACGGAGCATGGCCAAGTGGCGGGAGACCGTCGGCTGGTCGCGCCGCACCTCGGTTTGCAGGTCGCACACGCAGACTTCACCGCGCCCGATCTTCGCGAGCAGCTGGAGGCGCGTGGCGTCGGATAGACCCAGGCAGACTTTTTCCGTGGGCGGGAAGACAAACTTCTTTTTGCCGTTGCTCATGGCTCCATGATACATATGTTATTCCATATGCAATCTCTGAAGCCCCTGCCGATGACGGTCGCTGAATTTCGGGCGGCTTTGCTCGCGCAGCCCGGCTTGGCCTTGCGGTTCCGCCTGCCGACGGGTGGCCTGACGCCCATCCATGCGCACCTGACCGAGGTGGCGCGGGTGGAGAAGCGCTTCATCGATTGTGGCGGCACGGTGCGGACGGCGGTGTCGGCGCGTCTGCAGTTGTGGACGGCGGACGACACGGAGCATCGCGTCGGCTGCGCCAAGGGCGCGCAGGTCCTGGACCGGGGCGCGGCTTTGCTGGGGTCGGTGGACCTGCCTTTGGAGGTCGAGCACGACTTCCCCCTCCTGACGGTTTTTCCGGTGGTGGGCTCGGTGGTCGAAGACGGCGCGCGGGTGTTCCTGCTGGGCACCTTGAAGACCGATTGCTTGGCGCCTGACATCTGCACGCCAAAGGCTTGCCAGCCCGGCAGCGGCTGCTGCTGATTAGGCCACCTTTTCTTCACGACCATGTCGCGTCCTCTCATCCTGATTCTCTGTACGGGCAATTCCTGTCGCAGCCATTTGGCCGAAGCCATTTTACGGCGCGCCCTCGGGGGCCGGGCGGACGTCGCCAGCGCGGGCTCGAAGCCAGCGGGGTATGTGCACCCGATGGCCTTGGAGGTCCTGCAGGAGATTGGCTTAGACGCCTCGGCGCACCATTCGAAGCACTTGAACGTGTTTCTGGATAAGCCCGTGACCACGGTGATCACCGTCTGCGGCAATGCCGATCAAGTCTGCCCGGTCTTTCCGGGGCAGCTGAACCGTTACCACTGGGGTTTCAGTGACCCGGCCCATGCGACGGGCACCCCCGAGGAGATTCGGGCCGAGTTCCGGCGCGTCCGTGACCAGATTCGCCTGGTCTTCGAGGCTTATGCGGCGGGTTTGAAGGAAGCGGCGCTCGGACGCTAGTCCAGTTGGCAGGGCTCGGTTAAGGGTTTGCATAGTCCTAGCCCAAGCCTACACCGATAACTCCCCTAGACCCCTCTAGAGGTTAATCCCTGCCCCATGCTGCCCCTCTACTCAGCCATGGCCGTGCTTTTGTTCACGGCGCTCGCGGAGTGGCTCCATGCCCGGCGGGTTGGGGCGGTGGGCCGGCTGGCGTTTGGACCGGCGAGCCAAGCCCGCGCTTGGACGCGGGTGGTCCCTTGGCTCCGCCCCTTGGCGTTCGCGGCCTTCGCCTGGGGTTTGGCGGTGATGATTGAACTGCACATGGCGGAGCAGGATGGCCAGAAGCCCTCGGCCAAGGAGCCGACGCGGCTCATCTTCGTCGCCGACCTTTCGCCGAGCATGAAGCTCAAGGATGCGGGCGCCGAGGGGAAGCTCACCCGTCAGGAGCGGATCCGCGAATCCGTTGAAGGCGTCCTCATGCGCGTCGGCGGCGACCTCCGTTTCGGGGTCGTCGGCTTCTACACCGATGCGCGGGCGGTCGTGATGGAAGCGCGCGATCCCGAGTTGGTCCGCAACGTCTTCAACGGACTTCCCGTGCAGTTGCTCATGCGCGGCGGCAAGACCGACCTCGGCACCGCCATCAACCAAGCCCTGAAGGAAGTCGCCGCCTTGCCCGAGGGCTCCGCGCGACTGCTGATCTACAGCGATGGCGATACCATCCCCTTGCAGCCGGTTTCGGCCCGTCCGAAGTCCGTGAAGCAGGTCTTGGTGCTGGGCGTGGGCAATCCGCACAAGGGGTTGTTCATCGATGGTCACCAATCGCGGCAGGATCCGGAAGCGTTGGGAGCCATCGCGCGCGCGTTGGGCGGCACCTATCACGACATCAACGAGAAGCACCTTTCCACCGAAGCCCTCGGTGACCTCGTGCGGAAGTCGCCCTTGCCGAAATCCGGCCTCGACCTCGAACAATGGGCCCTCTTGGCGATGTTGCTGGGGTCCCTTTTCTTGGCCTTCATCCCGGTGGCTCTGCAGTACTTGGGCACGGATTGGCGGGCCCAGGATGCCTTGGAGGGGGCTCGGCGATGAGGAAGTATTTCGTGCTGCTTTGGCTGCTGTGTCCGGTGGCCGTGCTGACTTACCATTTCAATTACGGGCAAGCGGAGTTGGCGCGCGAGCAAGCCCGCGAGCGGCTCGTCCACATCCGCGGGTTGGAGCAGGCCAAGGAACCGGATTGGGAGCTGATCCTGACCGAGTACGACAAGGTCGCGGCCCAGTTGCCGACCACGGATCATCCGCGGGCGCGTCACCAGGTCCGCTTGGCGAAAGCGAAGGCCCGCCTGGAGATGCTCGACATCGCCGGTGCCTTGGCGGATCTGACGCAACTGCTGGCCGAGTCCGCGACCGCGAGCGGCGAGGATGCGCCGACGACGCGTGCGATCCGCGAGACCCAAGGCAAAGCCTTTTACTACGCGACCTCGCTCTTGCGGGCCAGCGGCGCCACGGAGGATGAATGGCGTCCGTACGCCGAGCGGACCCGTCAGATCTTCCGTTACCTCGCCGAGCACCAGGATGAGACCGCGTTGGCCGAGTACGAGCAACGCGTCGAAAGCGAATTCCAAAAATCCGTCCGCACCCACCTCTCCCAATGAACCGCTTGCTCCTCGCCACCAGTTTTCTTTGCGCCGCCGCCTCTGCTCAGGAGGCCGCCCCTGCGAACGTCGAAGGCATCAAAGGCGTCGAACAGCGGGGTGCCCCGCGCGTAAAGCCCGTCGATCCCACGCAGGCCAAGTCTGCGCAGGCGGTGCCGCAGCAGGCGCAGCCCATCGCCCAACCCGTCAAGGCGGCTCCGCAGGCTGGTCAAGCCGTCGAGCAGACCGCCAAGGCGATGGGGCAGGGCGGACAGCCCGTTCCCCATACGGCTCAAGCCGCCGGTGCGCAATCCGTGCCGCAAGGGGCCCAAGCGACCGGTCAGGATGGCAAGCCTGTCGAACAAGCGGCCACGGCCGCGGGCCAAGGGGGTAAGCCAGTCGAACAAGCCGCCCAGGCCGCTGGCCAAGGCGGCAAGCCCGTTGAACAAGCCGCTCAAGCCGCGGGCCAAGGCGGAAAGCCTGTCGAACAAGCCGCCCAGGCCGCTGGCCAAGGCGGCAAACCAGTCGAACAAGCGGCCACGGCCGCTGGTCAAGGCGGCAAGCCCGTTGAACAGGCCGCTCAAGCCGCGGGTCAAGGTGGTAAACCTGTTGAACAAGCCGCTACGGCCGCGGGGCAGGGCGGTAAGCCCGTGGAACAGCAAGCCACGGCCGCTGGCCAAGGCGGCCAAGGCGCCCAGCCCGTCGCGACGCCGCCGCCGCAGGGTGTCGGCCAAGCTGAAGGCGTGAAGGCCGGTGCCGCCGGCGGTGTCCGCCCCGTCATGGGTGTCGGTGGCATCGATGCGGAGAAACTCCGCAACCTCGAGGCAGCCCTGCAAGCCCAGCCGAAGGATGGCCCGATCGACGCCAAGAAACTCCGCGCCGCGGCCCAGTTGCTGGGCCAACCCAAGGCCGAAGTCGCGCCCCCCGCGCCGAGCGAGAAAACCGATGCCCGCTCGTCGCTCAACGAATTCAAGCTCCCGGAAGGCTCCTGAACCTAACTTTCTATAACACAAAAAGACCATGCGAACCTCGCTCCCTTGCGGACTCCTCCTCGCCATGCTCGCCTTGGCGCCCTTGGCCTCCGCGCAGACGGCCCCCGCCCTCGACCCGAAGACGCAGGCGCAGTATGAGAACCTGCTTAAGCACAAGTTCTCGCGCGACCTGTCCGAGGTCTTCACCGCCCTTGAGCGCGCCAGCAAGGTCGATGCCTCCACGGCCGCCGACACGCGTTTCCAGCATAGCTTCCGGCTCGGCGATTGGGCCCAGATCCGCGCCGAGCTCGGCCAGTTGCCGCCCGAACTGGCGCGACGCATCTTCGACAAGATGCTGGCCGACCTCACGGAGCGTCAGAAGAGCGGCATGAAGCTCGATGACATCCTGGCCTTGGTCGATGCGTTGCCCGGCGAACTCAACGACGCCGAGCTGCGCAAGATCGGCGAACTCCTTTCGAACAGCGTCCCCGCGAGCGAATCCTTCTGGCTGGCCGAGCGGTTGCGCCGCGGCACCGCCAAGTTGGGGGGTAAGGATCCGGCCCGCCGTTTGGCCGCGGGGCGCGTGCTTTTGGCGGGTGGCTTCAAGGAGTTGGCGTTGGCTTACTTGCCGGAGCGCGAGCGGCTCGATGACATCAAAGATGAGGCCTTGCGCCAAGAGCTCGCCGCTTTCCTGTCCGCTGAACAGGCCAGCGAGTTTGCGCAGCGCGAGCAGATCCAGAAGGTGTGGGACGAGAACGTCGCCCTCCTCAACCGCGATAAGGTCAACGATGGGGACAAGACCAAGGCCGCCGGCAACCTGGCCCGCGTGCTGACCCAGGTGCAGCCCGCCAACCTCGATGCTTTCTTCCGCGACTTGCTCCGCACGAAGCCCGATGTGGCCGTCCGGCTGATGGCCGGCCTCCAGCGTAAGATCCAGACCGATGCGCGTTCCGAGCCCGCCATTCGCGCGGAAAACCTGCGCGCCCAGTCCGTGCTCGCGACCCTCGTCGCCAACCACGCCGACGCGTCGGCCAGCCCGTGGAATCCCTTGCTCGCCGCCATGGCGGACGAGTGGATAAACGAAGTGGAGACGACCTTCGCCCAGCGCGCCGCCCTCGCCAGTCGCCGCGCGCGCGGCGGCAACAACAACACCAACGCCATCGAGGCGGAAGAACTGCTGAGCCTCGCGCCGATGGGCAAATGGTTGCAGGCGCTGGGTCCCGACACCCGGGACCGCCTGGACGCGAGCCTCTCGCGGGCCGTCATCGCGAGCGCCAACTTCGAAGCCGCTGCGGAGCGGATCACGGAGCTCGCCAAGCGCCATCCTTCCGCCGGCGTCGCCTTGGCCGAAGATTTCCTGTCCGCTTGGGCGCAGGCCCATAATCCTTTGGTGCCGGAGGAACTGCGGCGCAAATATGGCCTCGCCGAAGATACCCGCATTCCGGTGACGCCGATCATGATGGAGCGCAACATCGACAGCTTGGCCAAGATGATGGCGCTCTTCCGCGCCGCCAAGGTCACGCCCCGCGACCAAGGGAAGGTCGTCGCGGCCTTCGACCTCGCCTACAGCAACGCCGAGGCCTACCGCGACACGCACATCGAGAAGGTGTTCGGTCCGGCCGCCCAGATGGATGAACAGGTCTTCTTCCTGCTCACCGCCCGCATGCACGCCAACCTGTCGGACCGCTGGCGCAAGCCCGAGCTCCAGCGCAACACGCTGACCCGCCGCACCGAGCAGCAGACCTATGAGATGGTCCAAGGCGCCTATGGCTCCTTGGTCGCGATGATCGACGCTTGGACCAAGAACCACCCGAGCTCCTCCCGCGCGCTCATCTTTGGCGGTCAGGTGCTGAACGACTGGGCGGACTTCGAGTTTCTGCAGGAGTTGGCTCCGATGGATTCGCCCAAGCGCCTCGCCTTGATGAAGGAACGGACGCTGCAGTCCCTGGAGTATTTCCAGAAGGGCGCCGACGCCTATGGGCGCGAGATCATCCGCAACGGCGGCAATGCCCAGTCGATCGAACCTTACCTCGTCTGGTTCAACGCCCTCGTCGGGGTCGGTCACAACAACACCGTCAACTTGGCCAAGAGCGCGAACCGCGCGGGCCTGCAGAAGGTGCGGAGCAGCATCCAGGCCCTGCCGGGGAAGGCGGCCCAGACGCACATGAACCTCCTGGCGAAGACGCTGAACGCGCGCCTCACGGATGAGCGCGACCCCTTGCATGAGGATGTGAAGTACCGCTACCTCGCCGCGGCCTTGGTGGTCACCAAGGATGATCCCTTCACGATGGCGTTGCAGAAGCGCGCGAATTACCTCGACGAACTCCTGAGCGAAGTGCGGGTGCAGACGCGCTTGGATGGCCCCAACACCGTGGGCGCCAACCAAGAATTCGGGATCTTCGTCAGCGTCATCCATACCGAGGCCTTGGGCCGCGTGGCCAAGTT
>DBCN01000052.1:0-4914 GCA_002293065.1 Opitutia bacterium UBA957 | reverse complement strand
CGCGGGCCGACGGTCCGGAAGGGCCGGGACGCGCAAGGACCGCGGGATGAGTTCCAGTTCGACCTCGAGGATGCGCTCTCGCCGTTCTTCGTCATCCGCTCGATCACCTTCGCCACGCCGGACGTGAAGCCCCGTCCGACCGCCCGTCCCGGCTGGGAGGAGACGGTCTTGGCCTATGTGCTCGTGCGCGCCAAGGATGCCAGCGTCGATAAGGTGCCGCCGGTGAAGCTCGACCTGAAGTTCATCGACCTCTCCGGCCCGGTCACGGTGCCGGCCGTTTCGGCCGAGACCCTGTTCAAGGTTTCGCCGACGCCGGTGGGCCCGCGTCCGGCGGGTCGCGTCGAGGTCACGCAGACCTTGGATACCCGGCAGTTCGGCATCAATGGCTCGTTGAGCTTGGATATCCACGCGACCGGGACGGGCTTGGTCCCTGACTTGGACGACTTGGTCGACCTCGCCATCGTCAAGCGCGTGGCGGCGGTCCGCCAAGTCGGCGCCAACGAAGGCCTGCAAGTCAAGGAGCTGAATACTTGGGGCGAGCAAGTGGCGGCCCGCTCCGAGCGGCATTGGGTGATCTCCTTGGATGGTGACGCCATCCGGGCGGCCGACAGCGCCACCGAGGTGCCTTTCGCCCCGCTCAAGGATCCCACCAACGGCGCGATCTGGCGCACCTACGAGGACATGGACCTCAAGGTCCTCCCCAAGGCTTCCGTCCGCCTGGACCGTCAGCGCACCTTGCCGGGCACGGGCGTCATCCCGCCGGCCCCGACCAGTCCGTGGCTCTGGCCATCGCTGGGTAGCCTCGTTGCGTTGTTGGGTCTCGGTCTCTTCTTCGGCCTGCGTGGTGGACCGAAAGGTCCGGTCGCCCCGTTGGCGCGCGATGTCTTCCGGATGCCGGCGGAGGTCGATGGCTTTGCCGCCGCGGCCTTCCTCCGTCGCTATGGGGCCAGTCCGCTCATCGCCCTGAACGCTGCGCAGAAGGGTGAACTCGCCCAGGATCTGGCCCACATCCAACAAGGCTGCTTCAACGGCGCCAGCATGTTGGGTGAACCCGAACTCCGTGCCATCCTCCAGAAGTGGCTCAAGCAACTCCGCTGAGTCTTATCCGATTCCTCCTCCCCTTAACCCCATCCCCTAAGCCCCTTTAGTCCCATGTCCTCCACCCAATCCTCCCAGAAGTTCGTCGGCGCCGTGCGTGAACGCGTCGGCCTGGTCGTCGTCGGCCAAGACGTCGTCGTCGAACGCGTGATGATCGCGCTCCTCACCGGCGGCCACCTGCTGCTGCAAGGCATGCCGGGCCTCGCGAAGACGCTGCTCGTCAACACCGTCGCCAAGGCCATCCACCTCGACTTCAAGCGCATCCAGTTCACCGTCGACATGTTGCCGTCGGACATCCTCGGTTCCGAAGTCGTCGACCAGAAGACCGGCGAATTCCGCATTCACCGCGGGCCGGTTTTCACGAACCTGCTCCTCGCGGATGAAATCAACCGCGCCGCTCCGAAGGTGCAGGGCGCCATGCTCGAAGCCATGCAGGAGCGTAAGGTCACCCTGGGTGGCCAGAGCCTGAAGCTCCCGACGCCTTTCCTCGTCATCGCCACCCAGAATCCGGTCGAGCAGTCCGGGACGTTCGAACTCCCCGAAGCCCAGTTGGACCGGTTCATGCTCCTGCACCGCCTGGGTTACCCCGGCCGCGATGAGGAGCAGGACATCTTGCGTCGTCAGCTCGGCATGGGTCTCCGCAAGGAAGAGGGCGGGGCGGTACCCAAGACCGCCTTCGACATGATCGATGGCTCGCCGGTCGGCACCGCCGCGGACCTCGTCGCCGCGATGGAGTCGGTCCAACAGGTCCACGTCAGCGAAGTCTTCCTGAAGCACTCCGTGGAACTCGTGCGCCGGACCCGCGAATCCAAGCTCCTCGACTTCGGCTGTTCACCGCGTGCCGGCTTGGCGCTCGTGAATGCCGCCCGCGCCCGCGCGGTCATCCATGGCCGCGACTACGTTACCCCCGAAGACCTCTTTGACCTCGCGGAGGACGTCGTCCTGCACCGTATCCGCGTGAGCTATGAGGCCTCGGCGGCGGGTCACACCGGTCCCAAGGTCCTGCAAGGCATCTTGGCCGGCCTCGGCTGAACCTCTCCGGTCGGTCTCCGCTTCCCCTCCCCATGCGTCGCCAAGCCCTCCTTGCCCATGATCCCGTCGATGCGCGGGACTTCGAGGTGGCCGTCAAGCAGTTGGCCAACAGCCTGCGCTTCGGCCAGGAGCAATCGGTCTTCCATGGGGCGGGCTTGGAGTTCGCGCAGTCCCGTCCGTACGTCGCCGGCGACCCGGTGAAGTTCATCGACTGGAAACTCTCGGCCCGCATGCGCAAGCTCTTCGTCAAGGAATACGAAGAGCCGAAGCAGGTCCCGCTTTACCTCCTCGTGGACACCTCCGCGTCCATGTGCGTGTCTTCGCAGACCCTCAGCAAATATGCTTGGGCGGTGCGCATCGCCGCGGGCATCGGCCTGGCCGCGCAGGGGAACGTCACCCCCGTCGGTCTCTTGGGTTGCGGCGCGCGGGAGCTGCACATCCGGCCCACGCTTTCGCGCACCACCGTCCTGGAATGGTCGCACCAGTTGCGGCAGCATGATTTCCGCGAAGCCACCTCCTTGGCGAAGCGCGCCCGCGAACTCGCGCCCTCGTTGACGCGTCGCACGACCGTCGTCGTGCTGAGCGACCTGCATGACCCCGGTTCGCTGGAAGCCTTGCAGGTCTTGGCTCAGCGCAACGACTGCGTGGCTTTGCACCTCGAAGACCCCGCCGAACGCGGCGTCCAGGGCGCCGGCTTCTTCCGGGGCGTCGAGGCGGAGTCGGGGCAGGCCTTCATCGGCCGCGGCGGCCGGCCGTTCGTCGACACCTCCGCGTGGAAGGCCGAGCTCAGCCGCTTCGCCGTCGATTACCTTCACCTGCGCACGGATCGCCCGATCCTGGCGCCCCTCGCGCACTTCCTGCAGCACCGTGGCCAGTCGGCCCGGAGCGTTCGCTGACCATGTCGACCGCCCGCTCATTCTTCCATCGTCGCTGGGTGCCGTGGGTGGCGTTGTTGCTCGTCGTGGCGCTGCCTTTGGCCTGGTGGTTGACCCGCGAGGATGAGCTTCTGAACGTCCCCTTGGGCGTCGAGCAGGCGGCCATCATCACCTATGGCGGTCCCGAGTTGGCCGTGAAGCCCTTCAAGTGGGGCGTCGCCGTGAACGTCCGCATCGCGCAGGTCACCGGCGCCCCCGGTGGTCGCGTCTATGACGTCCGTTACCTGGTCAACCGCGAAGGGGACTACGACCTACGCGACTACCTGACCAGCGCGAGCGGCGTCGTCCCGGAAGGCCTGCCGGTTTTCAAGTTCCACGGTGACCCCAAGATGTCGAAGGAACTCGAAGCCCGCATCAAGGAGACGGAGCAGGTCGGTGTGCAGGTCGGCGGCCGTTACTACACCAAGTTGATCGTCTTGGGCTGCGTGTGGCTGGCCTGTCTGTACCCGTTGATTTTCTGGGGGCGCCCCCGGCGCGTCGCGTTGGCGCCGCCCGTGCCCGCTTTGACCGAAGCCGAGGAACTGCACGGCCTCTTGGCCAAGCTCCGCGCGGGTGCTTTGGATGCCGCCGGCCAAGCCCGCATGGAGATGATCCTCCTGCGCTGCTGGCGGGCGGGTCTGCTGCGCGCCGATGCCCCCATGGGCGAAGTGCTGGCAGCCGTGGCTAAGGATGCTCGGACGGCGGAGGACCTGCGTCGCCTGCAGGCTTGGCTCTACCGCCGCGATTCCCACGTGACCGTCGACGAAATCGCCGCCCTCGTCGGTCCCCATGCCCAGGCGCCTATCCAGGCCTCCGTTCGATGACTTTCCTTTACCCCAAGCTCTTGGCGCTCCTGGCCATCCCCGTCATCCTGGCCTTTTGGGAATGGGTTCGTCCGGGGCAGCCGTTGGCCATGCCCTTCGACCATGCTAAGGTCGGTCGCGGCCGTTTCTGGCGGTTCCTCATCAATGGCGCGAACTGCTTGCCCGCCGGCCTGCTCGCCGTGGCGATCCTCTTCTTGGCCCATCCGGTCATTTTCAATCCGCCCGAAGTCGAGCGCCAGCTGACGAACGTCCAGATCGTCTTGGACACCTCGGGCAGCATGAAGTCCCCGCATGGCCCGCAGACCAAGGGAGTGAACTCCCGTTTTGACTCGGCGATGACGTCGATCGAGCAGTTCTTGCGCCACCGCAAAGGGGACGCCTTCGGCCTCACGGTCTTTTCGCGTAATTTCGTGCACTGGGTGCCGCTCACGCAGGATACCGAGGCCATCGTCTTGGCGCGGCCCTTCATCGCCCCGTACGTCTTCCCCGATGAGTTCTGGGGCAACACCTTCGTCGGCAAGGCCCTCTATGGCGCCGCCGAGCTGTTGGATCAGGCCAAGACCGGCGACCGGACCATCATTCTGCTCACCGATGGTTTGAGCAACGACATCGTGCCGCCCAAGGATAGCGCGATCATTGCGGACCTGCGGGCCAAGCGCATCACCGTCTTCGTCATCTTCCTCATCGACCAGCCCGTGACCCCTTCGCTGATCGGCATCGCGCAGGCGACCGGGGGCGATGCGTGGGGGGCCGTGACGCCGGAGGCCCTGAACGCGGTCTTCAAGCGCATCGACGCGATGAAGAAAGTCGTCGTCCTGGAGAAGAAGCCCAGCGCTTCGGATTACTACGACCCCTTCTTCATTCCGGCGCTGGCTGCCTTGGGCTTGGCCATCTTGGCGCTGTTCGGTATCCGCTACAATCCGTGGTAGCGGAAGGGTTGGGGTGGGTTTGATTTCCTGCGGAGCAGGCTTGCGGGTTTTTTGGCATTGGGTAGACAGACTTGATGGCTCGCTGCATTCCCTAACGTCTTCATGCCGTCCAGTTCG
>DBCN01000141.1:5218-5795 GCA_002293065.1 Opitutia bacterium UBA957 | reverse complement strand
GAAGCCCGCGACGACGACGACCTTACCTTCGTCGAGGCGCTCGAGGAGGTCGCCGCCCGTGATGCGGGTGATGCGGGCGCGGGTGTGGATATCGTCCGTGAAGATGCCCGCCTGGGCGCCCGTGCGGGAGACCGCGGGCACGCCGATGGCATGGAGCGCCATGACCGTGAGCGCGATGGTTTCCTGTTCGCCGACGGCCATGAGGACGTCCATCTCGCGTTCATCCGGCAAGGGCATGAGGGCCTTGGCGCGGGCGATCAGGTCATTGGTCACGCCGGAACGGGCCGAAACGACGACGACCAGCCGGTTGCCCTTGGACCACTGTTCCTTGATCTTGGCCGCGACGTTTTGGATGCGGTCGACATTGCCGACGGAAGTGCCGCCGTATTTCTGGACGATGAGAGCCATCCGTTTAGGATTCAGGAGAGAAGATGCGGAGCACGACCGGCTCCTCGAGCACGGTCTTGAGGCGGCCAAGTTCTGTCAAGACCTTGGACATTTTCTGCTCGTCGACCGGGTAGGTGGAGAGCGTGACGGTGCCGCGGCCTTGGTTGGGGTGCTCGTACTGGATGACGCG
>DBCN01000141.1:3751-5139 GCA_002293065.1 Opitutia bacterium UBA957 | reverse complement strand
GCCTTGTCGAGCAGCGAGAGGCGGAGGTAGAAGGGGGAGACGATCTCGGGGAGGTCGGCCATACGCACCTTCTTGCCCTGGCTTTCGCGGGCGGCGAGGCTGTCGGCCGAGAGGCCGGAGTTGGCCGCACCCGTGAGGGCGGCGATGGCATCCACGATGTCGCCGATCACGGCCGACGCGGTGGCGTCTCCGCCGGCGCCACGGCCGGTCAGGGTCGTCGCACCGACGACGTCACCGCGCAGGGTGATGCCGTTGTTCACGCCGGTGACGCGGGCGAGGATGTCGCGGTTGGGGACGAGGGCCGGGTACACGCCGACGGTCATCCAGTTGGCCTTGAAGTCGCGGCGGATGACGGCGAGGTGCTTGAGCGCGAAGCCGAAGCGACGGGCGAAATCGATGTCGGCTGGGCCGATGTTGCGGATGCCTTCGACGAGCGTGCGGTTGCGCGGGGCCCACTTGCCGTGGGCGAGCCAAGCGAGGATGGAGGCTTTGTGCCAAGCATCGATGCCGTCGACGTCGAGCGTCGGGTCGGCTTCGGCATAACCCAGTTCCTGGGCTTCCTTGAGGGCATCGGCGAACGAGAGGCCATCTTCGCCCATACGGGTGAGGATGTGGTTACAGGTGCCGTTCAGAATCCCGACGATGAGCTCGAAGCGGTTGGCGACGAGGCCCTCGCGGATGGCCTTGATGATGGGGATGCCACCAGCGACGCTGGCTTCGAAGAGGAACTGGCCGCCATGCTGGCGGACGGCCGCGAAGATCTCGGGGCCATGTTCGCAGAGCAGGGCTTTGTTGGCCGAGACGACGACCTTGCCGGCGCGCAGGGCCCGCAGGGTGAGTTCACGGGCCTTGGTGGTGCCGCCGATGAGTTCGCAGACCACGTGGACCTTGGGGTCGTCGATGATCTCGAGCGGGTTCTTGGTCAGCTTGCCGGCGGGAATCTTGACCGCGCGCTTCTTCTTGAGGTCGCGGACGCAGGCCTTGCGGAGGTCGAGCTTCACGCCGAGGCGCGATTCCAGGTCGGACTGTTTCTCCGAGAGGTGCTTCCAGACGCCTTGGCCGACGGTGCCGAAGCCGAGGATACCGATGCCGATGGTGCGAGGGGCGGACATGAAAAATCAGGAGGCTTGCTTGGTGAACTTATTCTCTTCGCCGCGGACGAGGCGCCCGATGTTGGAGCGGTGCGTCCAGACGTTGAAGAGGGCGATGGCGCCGGCGAAGACGAGTTGGGCGGTGCCGAACTGCAGCGACGTGAACTGCGGCAGGAGCCAGCAGGAGAGCGGCAGGGAGAGGCCCAGCGCGAGCGAGGCGACGGAGACGTAGCGCGTCGTGTAGAAGGCGATGGCCCACAGCGCGGCGCCGATCACGATCGGAACCGGCAGGAGCAC
>DBCN01000141.1:2896-3641 GCA_002293065.1 Opitutia bacterium UBA957 | reverse complement strand
CGACGATGGCGAACAGGACGTCGACGTCAGAGTAATTCCCGATATTGGTGACGCTTACGAGAAAGTCCTGGAAATGCATCAGGAGCGTCTTGTTTGGGTGAGTGACGGCGTCGGCTTCCAGTAACTTATCGAAGATCGGACGGAGGTAGATTATGTAGGCGATGACGTATCCAAGGCCTGTTCCCGCCGCACCCTTGAGCGCGTCGAGGGCGAAGACGAGGTTGCCGGGTCCTTTGCCGAGCACGCGCTTGACGTTGGTCGCACCCGGGTTGCCGGAGCCTTCCTTGAGAATGTCGACGCCGTAGCGCTTCGATACGAGCACAGCGAAGTTGACGGAACCCAGAAGGTATCCGACTAAAGCGCTGATCCCGAGGGCGAGCAGCATCGCTTAGGCGTCGATCAGCTTGGCGCTGACGATCGCCGGGTTACGGAGGATCTCAGCCAAGGCGGCGGCACCTGGGGCGGTGTCGAGCTGGTAGACCGCGAGCGCATTCGCTCCGCCGGTGCGGCTGAGGGCCATGTTCGCGATGTTGACGCTTTCCTTGGAGAGAAGCGTGCCGAGGGCGCCGATGATGCCGGGCTGGTCCTGGTTTTCGATGAGGAGCAACTTGCCTTCAGGGACGAACTCGAGCGTGCGGCCGTTGATGGAGACGACGCGCGCGGACTGCGCCTTGCCGAGCACGGTGCCGGCGACGGAGACGGACTTGCCGCCCGCGAGGAGGGCTTCGACGAGGATGAGTTCCTT
>DBCN01000141.1:0-2812 GCA_002293065.1 Opitutia bacterium UBA957 | reverse complement strand
GCGTTGACGTCATTGACGCCTTCCACGATGCCGCGGAGGTAACCACGTTGGATGGAGCGGGCGATGGCGCCGGCGCCTTGGTCGGAGCCGGTACCGAAGGTGGTCAGGCGGAGCGCTTCGATGCGGCCCGGGGCGGCCAGCTGACGGGCGATGGCGCCGAGCTTTTCCGCGAGGGCCAAGAAAGGACGGATGCTCGAGAGCGTCTGCGAGTCGACGGAGGGTAGGTTGACCGCGTTGGCGGGCGAGCCGCCGCTGAGCACGGTGATCGCCGCTTCGGCCACTTCGACGCCGACGTTTTCCTGGGCTTCGGCCGTGGAGGCGCCGAGGTGCGGGGAGAGGTGGGCCTTGGGGAAGGCGCGCAGCGGGTGATCCTTGGCCATCGGCTCATCGACGAACACGTCGAAACCGCAACCGCCGCACTGGCCGGAAGCGAGCGCCGCCACGAGGGCCGCTTCGTCGACGATGCCGCCACGGGCGCAGTTCACGATCTTCACGCCCTTCTTCATCTTGGCGAAAGCCGCGGTGTTGACCATGCCTTCGGTCTGCGGGGTCAGCGGCATGTGGACGGTGATGTAGTCGGAAAGCGCGAACACTTCGTCGAGGGTCGACATCGTCACGCCGAGGGCCTTGGCGCGGGCTTCGGTGAGGTACGGGTCGTAGGCGAGCACCTTCATGCCGAAGGCGTTGGCGCGCTTGGCGACTTCGGCGCCGATGCGGCCGAGGCCGAGGATGCCGAGGTTCTTGCCGAAGAGTTCGGTGCCGGAGAGGGTCTTGCGGTCCCACTTGCCTTCGCGCATAGACTGGACGGCTTCGGGTACCGGGCGAGCCAGGGAGAGCAGGTGGGTGAAGGTCAGCTCGGCGGTCGCGATGGTGTTGCCCGAAGGGGTGTTCATCACGATCACGCCGCGCTCGGTGGCGGCATCGACGTCGATGTTGTCGACGCCCACCCCGGCACGGCCGACGCAAACGAGGCGGGGGGCGGCGGCGAGGACTTCGCGGGTGATCTGGGTCTCGGAACGGACCAAGATGGCGTCCACGTCGGCGACGAGGGCGAGGACCTTCTCAGGGGTCGAGCCATAGGCTTCGACGACCTCGTAACCCGGCTGGGCTTTGAGGAGGGCGACCCCGGTGGCGGAAATTTTGTCGGCGACGAGTACCTTAGGCATGGTGGTGGCTAATAAAGATTGGTTTGAGTCATAAATGCCCGACCTTGGCAATGGCAAGCCACTACCCCGGATTGGGCTGTCATAACTCGGCTGGCGGCTTAGAGCCGACGGTGGGCATAATCCGCCAATTCGTAACAATCCGGGCTCATTTCCTCGAGGAAACGGCAAGGGTCGAGGGGGCGATAACCCTCACCCGAAACGGCAAAGCGTGGGGCGAAGAGGTAGAGCATGTTTTCGGCGCGGGTACAGGCGACGTAGAACAACCGGCGTTCCTCCTCGACGTCGCCGTCCTCGATGGCCCGGGTCAGCGGGAGCAAGCCGTCCGCCACGCCGAGGAGGAAGACGATCGGAAACTCCAAGCCCTTCGACTGGTGGATGGTCGTCAGGCGCAGCATGTCTTGGTCGGGCTCGGGCTTCTTATCCGAGGATTCACCGTTGAGCAGCACGACTTGGGCGACGAGGTCGCCCAGTTCTTCGAACTTGGCGGCGAAACCAATGAGCCCCGTGAGGTCTTGTTCGCGGTCCTTCCAGTCGGGGAAGAGCGTCTTGAGGTGCGAGCCATACCAACCCTCGATGCAGACGCGCGTGGTCTCGGCGGGCGTGCGGGCGACTTTCTCTTCAGAGCGGTCGCGGGCGGCGGTGAAGAGGTCGGCCGCTGGGTTGGTCGGGGCGGGCTTTTGGCGGGCGGCCTCGATGCCTTCCAGCATGTCTTCGAGCGTGATGGTCAGGTCGTTGAAATCGTCCTTCGCGGACTCCGGCACCTTCTTGAGCACGGCGGGGTCACGGAGGGCGCGGACCATGCCGCGGCCTTGGGCTTGCTCGATGTCCTTGGCGGCGCGGGTGATCTTGTCGGCGGCGACGGGTCCGACCTTGGGGAGCAGGCAGAGCAAGCGGGAGAGCGCGACCTGGTCCTGAGGGTTCTGGATGAAGCGGAGGTGGGCGAGCACATCCTTGACGTGGATGAGGTCGAAGAACTTATGGCCGCTGGTGATGACGAAGGGCACGCCTAAGGCGTTCAACTCCATCTGCAGTTCGAGCGACTGGTAGTGCGCCCGGTAGAGGACGTGGATGTCGGCCAGCGGGTGGCCTTCGTTGTGCAGCTGGAGGATCTTGCGGCCGATCAGCTTGGCCTGTTGCGACGTGTCGCCGATGGTGAAGACCGTCGGAGGTTGGCCGCCAGGACGAACGGCTTTGAGCCGACGGTCGAAGCCCTCGATGCGCGGCCGATGGCTCAGGATCTCATTGGCGAAGGCGAGGATCTCCGGCGTCGAACGGTAGTTCGTATCGATCGTATGGATCAGCGTACCGGGATGTCGCGAAGGGAAGGCCACGATGTTTTCCCAGTCGGCCCCGCGCCACGTGTAGATGCACTGCGCGTCGTCGCCGACGGCCATGATCTGGTGGTGGGAGGCGAGCAGGTCGATGATGCGGCTCTGCAGGCGGTTGGTGTCTTGGAACTCGTCCACGAGCAGGTGCTGGAAGCGCCGGCGGTAGTGCTCCAGGGCGGCGGGGTCGCTCTCGAGCACGCGCAGCCAGAGGACGAGCAAGTCATCGAAGTCGCAGACATTGCGTTCCTTCTTGGCCGCTTCATAGGCGTCGCAGAAACCGACGAGCTTCTCGGGCCCCCCTTTCATCCAGTCGAGGCG
>DBCN01000069.1:3103-8090 GCA_002293065.1 Opitutia bacterium UBA957 | reverse complement strand
CGTCGACCTGACGAAGGCCACGCCGGCCCAGCTCGTCGAACTGCAGCGCAGCCGCAACGAATGGCTCGTGCGGATGGCGCGATGGGAACTCCGCGAGCGCGCGTGGAAGGGCCAAGACCTTTCGTCTGGTATCGCCGCCTGGGAGAAGCTCGCCGCCGAAGCCGACCACGTCCTCGCGCTCAACGCCCATTCGACCCTCCTGGCGATGGAAGCCACGCCGAAGGGCGATAGGCCTTTCGCGGTGCAACATCAGGGGCGATATTCGCCGGCGGCCATCCTCGCCGAGCAGCGCCCGGATGTCCTTGCCCGCTTGATTGAGCGCGAACTCACCGAGCCGCTGGTACGGCGAAATAATTCCCTGACCAAGTACGCCCACCAGTTCGGTTTCATCGCGGCCTGCGAAGAACAAGAGGCCGCCTTGCTGCAGCTGGCTAGCCAGCCGCGCGGTCAACGCGTCCGTTTGGCCCTCGCTTCATCGCTCCCGCACTTGACCGCACCGATCCGTGCGCTCGTGGCCCAGCACCTCCTTCGCTACGAGCAGGACAGCACGGATCACAACCTTCCCTTGCTTGTTTGGACTGGCATCCGCGAACTCCCGCTCCCGGCCTTGGTCGATGTCGCGCACGTGTGCCGCGTCCCGCAGGTTAGCAAACTCATCGCACGACGCTTGGCCGAAGCCTCGGATAAGCAGCCGGAACCCTTAAATGAACTCTTGGCCGGTGCGGCTGATATGCCGGATGGTCACGGCCCACTTGTCGCGGGCTTGGTGGAAGGGCTCAAAGGTTGGCGTAAGGCGAAGAAGCCTGCCGCGTGGGATAAGTTTGTCGCGTCGATACCTCCTACTGACACCGCCGCCCTTGAGGCCGTCCGCCAACTCAACGTGTTGTTCGGCGACGGCTTGGCCTTGGAAGCCGTGCGCAAGATTGCCTTGGATGACAAAGCCCTCACCGAGCAACGCCGCGTCGCCTTGTTGGCGCTCATCGAAGCCAATGACGGGAACCTCCGGGCTGATTGCGAGAAACTTCTTTCCGTCCGTGGCGTTGCCATGGAAGCTATCCAAGGCCTCACGAAGTTTGATGACCCGGCCGTCGCGAAGAAGATCCTCGCCCGCTATCCTCAGCTTTATCCGCATGAGCGCCCACAGGCCATCATGGCGCTCGTCTCACGTCCGAAGTTCGCGCGGGAACTCCTCGGTGCGATTGCTGAAGGCCAGGTCTCGAAGTCAGACCTCGGGCCTACCGCCGTGCGGCAAATCCGTGGATTCAATGACGCCAAGTTAACGGCACAACTCGTGGCTGTGTGGGGCGAAGCGCGCGAGACCCCGGCGGATAAGCTCCAGCTCATCGCTGAACTCAAGGCGCGGCACACGCAGGACTTTTTAGCGAAGGCGGATATAGCGCAGGGTAGGGCCCTCTATGCGGGCGTGTGTGGGCAGTGCCACAAGCTCTTTGGAGAAGGCGGCGCGATTGGGCCGGACCTCACGGGCAGCGGACGTCGCGACCTCGATTACTTGCTGCAGAACATCGTGGATCCGAACGCCATCGTCGACGCCGCGTATTACCTCAACACCATCACCATGAAAGACGGCCGCGTCCTCAGTGGCATCGTCGGTGCGCAGACCGAGCGCACGCTCACCCTGCGTTCGATCGGACAAGAAACCACGCTCGATAAGACTGACATCGCGAAGCGCGACACCCAGCCCATCTCGCTCATGCCCGAAGCCCTCCTGCAGGCCTTTTCCCCCGTGCAGCAACGAGACCTCCTAGCCTATCTCATGTCCGAAACCGGTACGAAAGTAGGGAAATAGCTCACCCCTCGTCGGACTGCTTCGGGGCGAGGCCGGCGTGGCGACGGCCGGCGGCGTGGGCGGGACGGTAGTCGGCGAGCCAAGCTGGGCCAGGGCCGGCGCCACGGTTGGAGGTGTCGTGGCGATGGGTAATCCCCGTGATTGTTTCGATGAACGCTTCGGCGCGGCTCCAGAAGCCGACCACTTCTAAAATGGGGTTCACGAGGTTCGTGACCGGGCAGTAGTAGGTATTCTTCGGATCCGTATGGTGGAGGGCGTGGTGGCGCGGGGTCTGCAATACTCGGATATCTTGGAGAAACGCGACGACGGGCCCGACTTCCGCGCGGGTCATGTGCGACCATTTATGGACCTGGTTGGCGTTCACGCTGATGGCCACGAAGAGCGCGACTTGCCAGTTCAGGCAATCCAGCCAAGCCGCCGCCCCGAGCAGGAGCGCGCCGAGCAGGAGTAGGTCCCAGGAGCTCTGCCACCAACTCAACTTCGTGAAAAACCGTGGGTAGTGGTGGTGGACGATGTTCGGTTTGACCAAGAGAGGGCCGACCACGGGGGTGTCTTCGCTGCCGTAGGCGTCTTCCAGCCAATGCACCACGCCAGCGACAAAGTCGGCCAACAAGACTACGCCAAGGGCTTGCAGGAGAGTAATAATAGCGGTTTCCATGTTTTTGGTCCCACCATGATACGCCTTCCCGCGAAAACCCGTTAATCGATAAACTTGATAGGAGGTATCGACTAGAGCGGGGAAAGGTCATTGCGCTCCTGTTCACAATGAAGAGAATGTCCCTATTCCCGGCCATGAACGTGCATCACCTTGAGCTGTTCTATTACGTCGCGAAACATGGCGGCATCAGCGCCGCCGTGCGCCACATCCCTTACGGGATCCAGCAGCCCGCCGTGAGCGGGCAAATCGGCGCCTTGGAGGCCGACTTGGGGACGCGTTTATTCGAGCGCAGTCCGTTTCGCCTGACTTCCGCGGGCCGCAAGCTCTACGCGCACATCGAGCCTTTTTTCGCGGGTCTGCCGGTGTTGGCTGGGCAATTGCGTGACGAGGAGCGCCCGGAGCTGCGGCTCGGCGCCTCTGAACTCGTCCTGCGGCTGCACATCCCAACCGTCACGCGGCGTTTGCGCGAGCGCCACCCACGCCTCCAGCTGAGCCTCCGCTCCGGTTATCAGGTCCAGTTCGAAACCTGGTTACGCGACGGCCTCATCGATCTCGCCATCGTGCCGATTGACCAGAAGCCCGGCGGGCGGCTCGGTCAATTGAGGCTCGCGCGCGTGCCGCTCGTCCTGCTGATTCCCAAGAAGCACTCCCTCAAGCAGGCGGCGGATCTTTGGAAGCAAAAGAAACGGCACGAACCCTTGGTCAGCTTGCCGGCCGCCAGCAGCGTCACGCGCAGTTTCCAGCGCGACCTGCGTAAGCTCGGCGTCACATGGCCGCAGGCGGTCGAGGCCACCTCCATGGAGATGGTCACCAGTTATGTGGCCAACGGGGAGGGCTGGGGCGTGAACCTCGCGATCCCGGAAGCCATCGAGCACCCCGAAGTCCGGGTGCTGCCGCTGACCGGTTTTGCGCCGATGGAAATTGGCCTCCGCTGGAATGGCGAGCCCTCGCCTTTGTTGCGCGACGCGATCGCGGCTTTCCAGCAGTATACCCGGGAGACGTGGCCCGACTGGGTGATCGAGGACGCCCTCCCACCCCAGAAGAAGCGGAAGTAGGGTGAGAGGTTCCCCTTATTGGATTTTCGGCGCGGCTCTGTTAGCTACGGCGTCGATGAAGAGACCTAGGAATAAGTCACGGTTGCGCTCAGTTCGCGCCTTTACGCGGCCATCAACTGCAGGTCTCAAAAGTGAGCTAATGGTATTCCGCTCGCTCATGTTTAGATACAGTAAGGCCTTAGCCTGTTTAGCCCGCTAACCCTTCGTGGCATCCTGGCGAGCTTGGGTTAAACCCAAGAAGCGCCGCAAGTAGCCTGATTCCGCGGGTTTTCGGGCCAAGAGGCCGTATCTTTCGTTTTGACGCAGGGGCGGGGAGTCCCATCGTCAAACGGCTCAGGACAGTCCGATGGTGTAATGGTAGCACAGGAGATTCTGATTCTCCTTGTCTAGGTTCAAATCCTAGTCGGACTATTTCTGAAACCTAAAGCCCTCCACGCGGAGGGCTTTTTCGTGCGGATTTCATTGGCCTGGTGGTGCCGGTCTGGCTCAACGGTCGTTCCAGAGGATGAGCAGGTTCTTGGTTTGGCGACCGGCGACGATGAGGTCGGGCTTGCCGTCGCCGTTGAGGTCGGCGGCCTTGAAGTCTTCGACCGCAATCTCTTTGGTGGTGAGCGTGCTCGTCCGCCACGTCTTGCCGCCGGCGTCGAGCGGCGTCAGCAGGCGGATGCCCGGATCGTTACCGCGCCAGCCGACGGCGTATTGGTCGGAGCCTGTGCCGAGGAAGTCGGCGCAGGCGACCGCATGGCCTTCCTTGAAGCCATCGAGGAGTTGTTGGCGGATCCACTTGCCGTCGGCGTCCTGCGTGTAGACGGCGGACATCGTGCCATGGAAGGGCTCGACGGTCGCAAGGAAGCGCTGGCCGTTGGCGAGCTTGCCGTCACGGAGTTCGCCCGTCGGGACGTTCGTAAGCGCCGTGTTCGTCCAGGCGCCGGCCTTGAAGGAGTTGAGCCAGATGCCTTCCTTGGAGCCGGACAGGATCTGCTGGTCGGGCCCTTGGCCCCAGCGCGTCGCGTGGAGGTTATGGGTCACATGTCCGACTTCGTTGACCACCGTGATTTTCCAGGGCTGCTTGGGGTCGGCGGGCTTTTCGTAGGCGAGCATCTTGGCGCCGGCGCCGGAGGCGTTCTTGTTGCCGCGACCATGGAGCGGTTGCACCACGAGGTCCCAGCGCTTGGCGTCGACCTGGACCCACTGCATGCGATGCACCGTCGGTTCATGGGGGAGCGCGATGGCTTCCCATTTCTGGGTCGGGTCGGCGGGAGCCTTGAGGTAGAACACCGCGCCGCTATTGACCGTGTCGGAAGGATTCCAACCGGCGCCGACGGCGACCTCGCACTTGCCGTCGACGACTTGGGCGGCGATGCACACATGGTCGAGCTTGGTCAGGTTCTCGGCGATGACGTGCTTCTTCCACGTCGGGTTCTGGTACCACTGCACCGTGTGCTGGTCGGCCAAGAGGATGTCGGG
>DBCN01000069.1:0-3007 GCA_002293065.1 Opitutia bacterium UBA957 | reverse complement strand
ACGAGCAGGGGGCAGAGCGTCAGGAGCGGGGTCAGCTTCATGGGCATGGTCTTAAGCCGTCCGACCTCCCCTGTCCACCGCGGTTCCCGCCGCGGTGCCAGGCACGAACAACGGGGTCAGGCACCAATATTGGGGTCTGACCCCATTAATGGTGCCTGACCCCATTATCAGGGTGTGGCCCCGATATGGGTTTGAGGTGGCTCCGTGCTCGGCTAGAAAAGTCGGATGCTACCCCGCAGGTCCTTTCTGAAGCTTGGTGCCGTCGCATCGCTAGCGGCTGTACCGGGGGTTGCTGTGCGGCTGACTGCCGCCGATCAGCCAGCCTTCACGCCAGTTGCCTTTGCCGTCATCGGCGACACGCATTACTTCGCGGACAAAGATGACCCCTCCGCGCTGCAGCCCGCCTCGCGAGCCACCACCGCGGCGCTCATCGAGCAACTCAACCGCTTATCCGGTTCCGAACTGCCTGCCGCTTTGGGCGGCGGCAAGGTGCTCCCTTTGAGTCAGGTCATCCACGTCGGTGACATCATCGACAGTGGCGACAAGAATGGGGCGGTCATCGCCAAGATGCAGGCCACCGAGTGGAAGGAGTGGCAGGCGGACTATGGTTTGGACGGTAAGGACGGACGCCTCAAGTACCCCACTTACGAGCTCCACGGCAACCATGATGGCCCGCATGGCAAGGGCCTTGTCCCCGATGGCATCATCGCGCGTAATAAACAGCGTAAGGACCTTAAGGCCGTCTCAGCGAATGGCCTCCACTATGCGTGGGTCGTGAACGGCGTGCACTTCATCAACCTTGGCATCACGGTTGGGCAAGTAAAGGCCGTCACCCGCAAGCGGCGCTACGACCCGATGGATAGCCTCGAATTCCTCGTGGATTACCTCGCCAAGCACGTCGGTACATCCGGCGCGCCCGTCGTGATCTCGCACCACGTTGACTTTGCCCGCTATGCCTTGCCCGTGGCGGATGAAATCGTCCTCAAGAACGAGTGGGACTACGCGGACGTGCAGGCCTTCCACGATGCCCTCAAGCCTTACCGCATCGCCGGCATCTTCTATGGCCACACGCATGTGCGGTCCGTCTTCGCCTGGCGCGGACCGAAGCCCGACCCAGTCGTCGCCGGCAAGCCCTTGCCGACGGGCATCCCTACCTTCAATACGGACAACTCCGCACACTTCGGTGGACCCACGCAGGCCTTCCTCTACGCCGAAGTCCACGCGGAGGATATCCTGGTCCGCGAACTTGCGACCAAGGACGCTTGGAAGACCTCTGCCTGGACCAACCTCAGCTGGCGCCTCCCGCACTACATTGGTTGATTGGTCCCGGGCCTAAATAATGGGGTCAGGCACCAATATTGGGGTCTGACCCCGTTATTGGTGCCTGACCCCGTTGCCGCGTTTAGCGGAGGAGGGCGGGGAAGAGTTTGCCGAGGCCGTCGGCCATGATCTCGACGCCGATGGCGGCGAGGACGAGGCCCATGAGGCGGGTCATGACGTTGATACCGGTCTGCCCAAGCAAGCGGGTGATGCGCGTGCTGGCGAAGAGGCACGCGAAGGTCGCGAGGGCGCCCACGAGGGCGTAGCCCACGAGGAGCGCTTGGTCGGCGAAGCCTTGCGATTTCTCGGCGTAGATGACCATCGTCGAGATCGTGGCCGGACCCGTGATGAGCGGCACCGCCAGCGGCGACACCGCCACGCTATCGCCCGCGTCGAGCTTCTCGGTCGCTTGGCTCAGGTCGTGGTCGGAGCTATCCGCCGGCTTGGCGTTGAGCATCTGCACGGCATTGATGAGCAGCAGCACGCCGCCACCCACCTGGAAAGACGCGATGGAGATCCCGAAGAAACGCAGCAGCTGCAGCCCCGCTAGGGCGCTCGTCGCGATGACCAGGAAAACCGTGAGCGTACTCACCCAGATTGTGCGTTGGCGCTGCGCCGGCGTGAGGCGCGACGTGAAGTGGATGAAGAACGGAATCACGCCGATCGGGTTCAGCACGGCGAGCAGCGTGAGCAGGGGCTTCAGGTAATCCATGGACAACCTACGATGGCCAAGCCCCGCGTCGGTGCAATGACGTGAAATGCCCATGAACAATCATTCGGGCGGATTGGCTTCGCCGACCGACCGCTTCCGCTCCTTAAGCGCGCTTTACGCCGTCAAACGCTCAAGACACTCCGCGTAGAGCGCCTGCGTCTTCGCCACGACGTCGGCGGGGAGTTGCGGGCCGGGTGCGGTCTTGTTCCACGGTTGGGCCTCGAGCCAATCGCGCACGAACTGCTTATCGTAGGACGGTTGGGCGCGGCCGGGCTGCCAAGTCGAAGCCGGCCAGTAGCGGGAAGAGTCGGGGGTCAGCACCTCGTCGATGAGCACCAACGAACCATCGGGGGCGGTGCCGAATTCAAACTTCGTGTCGGCGAGGATGACGCCGGCCTTGGCCGCGCGTTCGGCGCCCATGCGGTAGAGCGCGATGGACGTATCGTGGACCGTACGGAAGACCTGCGGGCCGAGGATCTGTTCGCACTGCGCGTTGGTGATGGCCTCGTCGTGGCCTTCGGCGGCCTTAGTCGACGGCGTGAAGATCGGTGTCGGTAACTTGGACCCGTCGAGTAGTCCGGTGGGCAAGGCGTGATCGAGGATAGCGCCGGACTTCTTGTATTCCTTAAAGCCGCTGCCGGCGAGGTAACCGCGCACCACTGCTTCGACGGGCAGGGGGACGAGCTTGCGTACGAGCATCGAGCGCGGGATCAGGTGTTCATGGCCCTGGAGCGCGCGGGTGAGGGCGGCCGCGTGGTTGGGCACGAGGTGCGTCGGGAAGAGGGCCTTCGCCTGTTCGAACCACCAGAGGCTGATGTGCGTGAGCAGGATCCCTTTGCCCGGGACGCCGTTGGGCATGACCACGTCGAAGGCCGACAAACGGTCCGTCGCGACGATGAGGTAATGTTCGCCCAGGTCGAAGACCTCGCGGACCTTGCCCTTGGCCTTCAGCGGGAAGGGCAGGCCGGTCACGGT
>DBCN01000021.1:4518-10715 GCA_002293065.1 Opitutia bacterium UBA957 | reverse complement strand
CAGGCGGCGGGCACCGAAGGACTCCTTTGGCTGCAACAGCTGAGCAAGGACCAAAACCTGGGCCCGCACGCGCTCGCCCTGCTCGCGGAGCTGCGGACGCCCGAGACCTCGGCCCAAGCCCTGATCTTGTACCTCCAAGCCGGCGACATCGACCTGGAAGAAGCCTGCCTCCTCCTGGAACGCATCCACAACCCCAAGCTCGCCGATGGGGCCTACAAGGAGAAACTCGACAAGCTCTGCGCCCGGACCCGTGAACTCATCGCCGAGCCCCTGGACGTCCGCGCGAAGTGCCGCCTGCTCTGCCGCGTGCTCTACGGCGAGGAAGGCTATCGGGGTTCTCAGCAATCTTTCGCCACGCCCGAGTCTTCGCTGCTTTCGCACGTCCTGGCCGAGCGCCGCGGCATCCCGATCTCGCTCTGCCTCATCTTCCTGCTCGTCGCCCGGCGGCTCGGACTCCCAGTCGAGCCGGTCGGCTTGCCGGGTCGCTTCATGGTTGGGGTCTTCCGCGGCAAGGAGCCGCTCTACATCGATTGCTACGAGGGCGGCGCCTTTCGCACGCGCTCCGAAGTCCAGCTCCTGCTGCTCGACAACCAGTTGCCGGCCGACGAAGCCTTCCTGCAACCCGTGACCTCGCTCCAAACGATTGCCCGTTGCTGCCGCAACCTGGTCTCGCAGTTCGAGGCCCAAGGCGACGACCGCAGCAGCCGACTCTTCGTCGGCATCGTCCACGCCCTGGAAAAGATCGATGAGCGCGCCTGACACCTTGACGCTGGCGGACCTCCGCACGCGGACCTTCCCGCACCCACAGCTCGGCGTGCTCGGCGACCCCATCGCGCATTCCTTGAGCCCGGCGATGCACAACGCCGCGCTCGCGGCCTTACGCTCGACCCACCCGCACCTCGCATCGCTCAGCTACCTGCGCGTGCACATCACCGCCGCGGAACTCCCCGCGGCCTTGTTGCGCCTGCGTGAACTGGGCTTCGCCGGCCTCAACCTGACGGTGCCCCATAAGATCCAAGCGCTCACGCTGGTGTCCGAACTTTCCGACGAAGCCCGGCGCGCGGAATCCGTGAACACCCTCGTGCCCACCGCCACGGGCTGGGCTGGCCACACCACCGATGGGCGAGGCTTCCTCGAAGCCCTGCGGGAACGCAGTGGCCACGGCATCTCGGGGCGACCGGTCCGCTTGCTCGGTGCGGGGGGTGCCGCCCGGGCGGTCGCCGCCGCCTGCCTCGCCGCGGGGTGCAGCGAGCTCCGCATCGTCAACCGCGATGTCGCCAAAGGCGAGGCCCTCGCCGCCGCCTTGGCCGATCCGCGCGCCCGCGCGGGCGAGAGCCCGAGCCTTCCCGCGGATGCCGTCATCGTCAACTGCACCACGCTGGGATTGAAGTCGACCGACGCGTCGCCGCTGCCCCCGGAATTGCTCCGCCCTGGGCAGTTCGTTTTCGATACGACCTACGGGACGCACCCCTCGCAGTTGCTGCAGGCGGCGGCCGCCCGCGGCGTCAACGGTTGCGACGGACGCCCCATGCTTCGCTGGCAAGGAGCGCTCGCCTTCCAGCTGTGGACGGGCATCATGCCTCCTGCCGCCCCGATGCGCTCCGCGCTCGGCGAGCCCCCCGTGAACCCATGACCCTCGTCGACGTCCAAATCTTCATCGCCTTGCATCCCGCGGTCTCCGCCGTCTGTGCCGGCGCGGTGGGTGCCTGCATCGGAAGTTTCCTCAACGTCTGCATCCATCGCTTACCCAAGGAAGAATCCGTCGTCACGCCGGCGTCGCGCTGCGCTTGCGGGCAGTTGATCCCCTGGTGGCTGAATATCCCGGTCTTCGGCTGGCTGGCCTTGCGCGGCAAAGCCCGCTGCTGCGGGGCCTCGATTTCCGTCCGCTACCCGATCGTCGAACTCCTGACCGCCGTGCTCTTCGCAGTGGCCATCCTGACGCTCCCTCCGCTCAAGGCAGCCATCGCCGCGGTCTTCCTGCCTTTGCTCATCGTCTTGGCGGGTTGCGATCTGGACGATATGATGGTGCCCGATGCCCCCAACCTTGCCCTGGTGGGACTCGGCCTGCTTTTCTCGGTCCTCGTCCCTTCGCTCCACGGCGAAACCGGGGCCACGCTGGAGGTCATCAACCGCCTGCAGGCCGCCGGCGACTCGCTGATCGGGATCGCCGTGGGCACGGCCCTCGTTTGGTGGATTCGGACGATTGGGGGCATCCTGATGGGCCAAGAAGCCATGGGTGAAGCCGACATCATCCTTTGCGCCGGGGTCGGGGCCTTCTGCGGCTGGCAAGGGGCGGTCTTCTGCCTCTTCGGCGGGGCGGTCATCGGGGTCCTGCTCAAATTCCCGATGGTTATCGCGGTTTTCACCAAAAAAGAGACCGATAGTCACGTCCCCTTCGTGCCTAGCCTAGCGATTGCCGGGGCTATTTGGTTCTTCCGAGGCCCCGAATTGATTCAAGCCTGGCACCTCTGGGTAACTGGCTGAGGTTTCTGGCTTGTCACCCCCTCCCCCCCTCTCCCAAATAAACCCACCCCCAACCATGAAGCAGCTCGCCCTTGCCACCCTCATCGCCTCCGCCGGTCTGGTCGGATGCCACACTTACGACACCCCGAACCACGGTAAGGCGGTCTCCCTCGAGCCTAGCCACAATTTCCTTGGCATCATCCGCACCGAACCTGGTTCCTACTCGGCGAACAACAACGCTACGGTCCGCGTGAGCACCAACGAGCTCTACAGCCGACGGACGTCCTCGGGCGACCGGATCGTCCTCCTCTGGGGCGCGATCACGATCACCGACTACTAAACCTCACAAGAGGCCTTGCAGAAGCCCCGGAAACGGGGCTTCTTCGTTTCTAGGCAAAATGCACGACCCTGGCCGCAACGTCGCCCGACACCTCCGCGCCGCCGCGACGCAGACGCCGGACCTGACCGCGACGCTTTCGCCGCTGTCGGTCAGTCCCACCGGACGGGTCGTCCACGCCCGCTGCAGCTTCCGGCAACTCGACCAAGCCAGCGATGCGGCCGCGCGGGTCTTCCATGCCGAGGGGATCACCCAAGGGACCCGCGTGCTCTTGGCGGTCCGCCCCGGCCACGACCTGATCGTCTGCATGTTCGGCTTGCTGAAACTCGGCGCCATCCCCGTGGCCATCGACCCCGGGATGGGCTTCCGGAGCTACCTGAATTGCGTACGCCACGCCCGCCCCACGGCGCTGGTCGCCGTGCGCGCCGCCCATTGGCTCAGCCTCCTGCCCTTCGCCGCCTTCAACAGCCTCGAACACCGCGTGGCCATCGGCACTCGCCACTGGTGCCGACAACTCGCGCAGGGCGCTTCCGCGGACCCGCGGCCGCTGGCGGTGCTCTCCGCGGACGACCCTGCGGCGATTTTATTCACGTCCGGCTCGACGGGTGCGCCGAAGGGCGTCGCCTACACGCATGGGATGTTCGACGCGCAGATCGAGTTGGTCCGCGCAACCTACGGCATCGAACCTGGCGAGGTCGACATGCCGATGCTGCCGGTCTTCGCGCTGTTCAACCCAGCCCTAGGCATGACGACCGTCACGCCCTTGCTCAACCCGACGAAACCGGCTTCCGCCGACCCTGCACCGATCGTCGCGGCGCTGCTCTCGGAACGCGTGACTAATTCCTTCGGCTCGCCAGCCATCTGGGCGCGCATCGCCGACCACTGCGATCAACGCCGACTCACCCTGCCGCACTTGCGACGCGTGCTCATCGCGGGCGCTCCGGTACCCGATGGTCTGCTGGAGCAACTACGCCGCATCGCCCCGCAAGCGCGGATCCACACGCCTTACGGCGCCACGGAGTGCCTCCCGGTGAGCACGATTGAGGCGACCGAACTGCTCGCGACGCACCGCGAGGAGGCCCGCCGCGGCGGTGGCACGTGCGTCGGCCGCGCCGTCGCTGGCGTGGAGATCCGCATCATCCGCGAAACGGAAAGCGCCCTCGGTTCCTTGGCGGAAACGACCCCTTGCGCCCCCGGGGAAGTCGGCGAAATCATCGCCACGGGCCCAAGCGTCACGCGCGCCTATGACGGACTACCCGCCGCGACCGCGCTGGCCAAGATCCCCGACGGCGAAAGCGTCTGGCACCGCATGGGCGACCTTGGCGCCATCGGATCGGACGGGTTGTTGCGCTTCTTCGGACGACGGGCCGAGAAGATCAGGACCGCGCAGGGCGACCTCTACACCGAAGCGCTCGAGCCCGCCTTTCGGGCGCACCCCCACGTCGCTCGCTGCGCGCTCATCGGCCTCGGCACCAAAGCCCCGCTCTTGCCCGCCCTGGTCGTGGAACCCAAGGAAGGGCACTTCCCGACCAATGCGGGCGAACGCGAAAAATTCATCGCGACCCTGCGCTCGCAAGCCGCGAACAACCCGCAGGCCGTCGCCATCACGCACATCTTCTTTCAAGCGAAATTACCCGTGGACGTCCGGCACAACGCCAAGATCCACCGCCTCCAGCTGTCGAAAGAATGGACCGCCCGCACCCGCGCATGAACCCGCCCTCCGTCCTCATCACCGGTGGCAACGGCTTCCTCGGCCGTGCCGTGGTCGAGCGCTGCCTCGCCCGTGGTTATGCGGTCCGCGTGTATGGACGCTCGGACCTAGCGGCCGACCTGGCTCCGCGGGTGACCTTCCATCGCGGCGACCTCGCGGACGCCGCCGCGCTGACCGCGGCGGTCAAAGGTTGCGACTACGTCTTCCACGTCGCCGCCAAGGCCGGCGTGTGGGGCCGCTGGGATGACTACGTCCGCAGCAACATCACCGGCACGGAGACGGTCGTCCAGGCCTGCCGTGAACATGGCGTGAAAGCCCTCGTCTACACGAGCACCCCGAGCGTGGTCTTCAACGGCGAGTCCTTCCGCGGGGCCGATGAGTCGCTCCCTTACGGGACCGAATTCCTCTGCGCTTACGCCGAGACCAAGGCCACCGCCGAACGGCGCGCCCTCGAGGCCGCCTCGGAGACGCTCAAGGTCTGCGCGCTCCGTCCGCACCTCATCTGGGGCCCGGGCGATCATCACCTCTTCCCACGCGTGCTGGCCCGGGCCCGCGCCGGCAAGCTGCGCATCGTCGGGGACGGCACGAACATGGTCGATGTCACCCACGTCGATACCGCCGCCGACGCGCACCTCGGGGCGCTCGACGCGCTCCTGGCCGGACGGGCCAACGGGAAAGCCTATTTCCTCTCGCAGGGAGAACCTGTGAACCTTTGGGACTTCATCAATCGACTCGTGGTCGGCGCCGGCCTTCCACCCGTCACGAAGCAGATGCCGCTGCGACGCGCGTACGCCATCGGCTCGATCATGGAAGCCCTCTGGACGATCCTACCGCTGAAGGGCGAGCCCCCGATGACCCGCTTCGTCGCCGTCGAACTGGCCAAGGACCATTGGTTCGACGTCTCCGCCGCCCAACGGGACCTCGGACTCAAGCCCGCCGTCGACACTTGGGCCGAGCTCGACCGACTCGCCGCGACGTTCAGGTCCTAAGATAAACCTCCGATAAAAGGGGTCAGGCCGTTAGCGGGGGGCTGCCTGTTAGTTTAGAGCCCCAGAAAGGGCGTTCTAACTAACAGCGTAACCTACTAACGGGCTGACCCCTTTTATGGGAGGTTGCTTGCACGATAAGAGCTTTCCCTCAAGGTTGCGCCCATGCCCGCCGACGGACTCCAGCCTGACAAGACTTTCCACGTGACCATCCGGACCTGGTTCGACCAGACCGACGGGCTCGGGATCCTCCATCACTCGCATTACGTGCTCATGATGGAGCGTGCGCAGAAGGTCATGTTCATCGCCTTGATGGGCAAGGACACCATCGATCCCGCAGTGGCGCCAGATGTCTACGTGGTGGTCCGTGACATCGACCTACACTACCTCGTCGCCATCCGCCCCGAGTGCGACGTGAAACTGATTCTCAGCGTCCGTAAAGTCCGCGCCGCCGGCCTGACGGTGGATGTCGAGTTCCGGAGCCCAGATCACGCCATCCTCTACGCCAAGGCCTCACGCACCATTTGTCGCATGGATGGCGTAACGCATCAGCCGGCCGCCTGGAGCGACGAGTTCCGGGCCAAGCACGAGGTGTTGGTGAAGTGAGAGGTTGGAGTCGAGGGCAGGATCGAGGATAGCGTCGATCAAAGCATCGAGGGTAGAATCGAGGGTAGAATCGAGGGTAGAGTCGAGGGTAGAG
>DBCN01000021.1:2216-4465 GCA_002293065.1 Opitutia bacterium UBA957 | reverse complement strand
GGGTAGAGTCGAGGGTAGAGTCGATCATAGAGTCGATCATAGGGTCGATGATTGAATCGATGGGTGAGTCGAGGGAGGGGGCACGAGGGTAATCAGCGCAGAGATGAGGGATTTGCGCTGAAGGATATAACCTTTCGCTGAATTCCACGAACGCTTCATACACCTCCGGATGCCTGACACTCCGGGACGACCCAACTTCCATAACCTCAAGGCCTGGAAAGAGGCCACCCATCTGGTCACCTTGACCTATGCCGTTTGCGCCAAGCAACGTCGGCGCTTGGACCTGAGGCTATCCGAACAAATCAAGCGAGCAGCCGTCTCAATCCCATCCAACGTGGCCGAAGGCAACGGTCGAGGAACCAATAAGGACGCCTTAAGGTTTCTCTATATCGCTCGAGGCTCACTCCATGAACTCATCGCACAAGTCGAAGCCTGCCAAACCATGAACGCCTTCACACCGGAAGACGCCCTTCAACTCCTTGAACAAACCTCGATCGTCGGACGCCTCATCGGCGGCCTGATTCGCTATCGAAAAAGCCGCCTCGAAAACGAAGACCCCTAACCCCACCCACTACACCCTCCTCCCCCATCATCGACTCTACCATCGATTCCACCCTCGACTCTATCCTCGACTCTTCAATTCCTCACAAATCCCACAGGATTTCCCGTCACAGCCTCGCGCAGTGCAGTGTTCCCGTCCGTAGAAGATGATGCGAAGGTGGAGCTTGTTCCACGCGTCCTCCGGAAAGACCTTCTTGAGGTCGCGCTCGACCTGTTCGACCGATTTACCCGGACTGAGCTTCCAACGCTTGGCCAAACGATGGATATGCGTATCGACGGGAAAAGCCGGCACGCCGAAGGCCTGCGCCATGACGACGGAGGCGGTCTTATGTCCGACGCCCGGTAGTTCCTCAAGTTCCTCGAAGGTCCGCGGGACCTGCCCCGCATGCTTGGTCATGATCAGTTTGGCCAAGCCCACGAGCGCCTTGGACTTCTGGGGCGCCAGCCCCAGCTGACGGATCAGGCCGAGGACCTTGTCCACGGGCAGTGCGGCCAGCTTGGCGGGCGTCCCGGCGACCGCGAACAAGGCTGGGGTTACCTCATTGACCTTCTTGTCCGTGCACTGGGCCGAAAGCACCACGGCGACGAGCAGCGTGAAGGCGTCCGTGTGGTCCAACGGAATCGGCGTCTTTGGGTATAACTTCGCCAGTTCGCGGGCGACATAATCGGCTCGTTGCTGGCGGGTCATCGATGGAACGATTACCCTGCGGGTAATGATGGCAATCGCCCATGAAGACTTATTCACAGGGCGCGTTGCGAGTGGCTTCGGCTAATGGGAAATCCATCTTCCGCTAATACCCCCACCCCTCCAAGGTGGACGGTTGCGGGGGCGTCTCCCCCCTTCAAAAACAACCCCACTTTCTCATGGCCCAACTGCCCTACGATCCTTCCAAAATCTCGCGCGAGCTCGCCCGGCACTACATCCCGGCGAGCGAGGGGGATATCCAAGCGATGTTCCAAGCCGTCGGCTCGACGAAGTTCACCGACATGTACTCGCACATCTCGGACGACGTGAAGTTTCCGGGCCGACTGAATCTGCCGGACGAACTCGAATACGCGGCGCTGGCGGACCGCATGTTGGCGCTCTCGCAGCGTAACGACGCCAAGACGGGCTTCCTCGGCGATGGCCTCCAAGTCTACAAGACGCACGAAATCGTCGGGCACGTCTGCTCGATCCGCAACCTGACGACGTCCTACACGCCCTACCAGCCCGAGCGCTCGCAGGGAACGCTCATCACGCACTGGATCTACCAGTCCACCCTCGCCCAGTTGACCGGGTTTGAAGCGGTCAACTCCTCGCTCTACGACCGGGCCAGCGCGCTCTTCGAAGCCGCCGTCTGTGCGGTCCGCATGTCCGAAGGCGACACCGTCCTCGTCGCCGCCAACCTCTTCCCGGGCGACCTGGATGTCCTCCGCACCCACTGCGCGGAGACTTCGGTGAAGCTCGAGTTCATCGCGGCCGAAGAGGAAACCGGCCGAATCCGCGGTGCCGCCATCAAGGCCCGCGTCGCCGCGCACGGCGGCAAGGTCGCGGCCGTCATCTTCCCGCAAATCAACAACCTCGGCCTCGTCGAAGACACCGACGAGCTCGCCGATGCCTGCGCCGACGCGGGCGTGAAGTCGATCGCGGTCATCGACCCGATGCTCCTCGCCACCGGCGGCCTCAAGGCCCCGGCGAACTACGGCCG
>DBCN01000021.1:0-2191 GCA_002293065.1 Opitutia bacterium UBA957 | reverse complement strand
AAGGCGCCGACATCCTCGTCGGCGAAGGCCAGCACCTCGCCATCGGCGCCAACTTCGGCGGCCCCGGCCTCGGCATCTTCGCCGTCCGCCACAACGCCGAACGGAAGAACGAAGTCCGCGAAACGCCGGGTCGTTTCGTCGGCAAGGCCAAGGACAACGCCGGCCGGGATTGCATCGTGATGGTGCTCTCCACCCGCGAACAGCATATCCGCAAGGATAAGGCCACGTCCAACATCTGCTCCAATCAGGCCTTCATCGCCACCATCGCCGGCGCGGCCATCCTCGCCCGCGGCGAAGCCGGCATGGCCGCCAGCTGCACCGCCGGTCGCGACCGCGCCCACCGCGCCGCCGCCCAGCTTCACACCATCCCTGGCCTCAAGGTCTGCTACGCCCAGCAGGCGTTCTGGAATGAATTCAGCCTGATGCTGCCGGAACCTGCCGCCGCCGTGATCGCCAAAGGCCGCGCCGCCGGGCTGCACGTCGGGGTCGACATCACCGGCCGCACGCCGTGCCACTGCGCGCTGCTCAAGATTTCGTTCAGCGACATCCAAACCGACGCCGAGGCCGACCGCCTTGTGGCCTTCTTCGAAGGTCTCTACGGCAAAGCCACTGGCACCGCCACGCTGCCGGCCGTCCCCGCCCACCTGCTGCGCTCCGGCGCGGTTGGCCTCCCTTCCTTCCCGCTCGCCGAACTCAAGGCCTACTACAGCAAGCTTGGCGAACTCAACGTCTCGCCCGACACCGGTTGCTTCCCGCTCGGTTCGTGCACGATGAAGTATAACCCGCACATCAATGACTGGGCCGCCGGCCTACCGGGCTTCACGGCCCTGCACCCACAAGTCCCCGTCGATGATGCCCAGGGCTCGCTGGAGCTCCTCTGGCAGATCCAGCAGTGGATGCAGGCCATCACTGGTCTCCCCGGCCTGACCACCCAGCCCGTCGCCGGCGCCCAAGGCGAATTGGTCGGCCTGAAGCTCTTCCAAGCGTACCACCGCCACCATGGTCAGGCCCACCGTGACATCATGCTGATTCCGTCGAGCGCCCACGGCACGAACTTCGCCACCGCCACGACCGCCGGCTACGTCAACCGCCAGCGCGCCGACGGTGCGCCTTCCGGCATCGTCATCCTCAAGTCCGCGCCCGATGGCCGCGTCGACCAGGCCGACTTCGACGCCAAGATCGCGCAGTACGGTGACCGCGTCGCCGGCATGATGGTAACCAACCCCAACACCTCGGGCGTCTTCGAGACCGACTTCAAGCGCATGGCCGACGCCGTGCACCGCGCCGGTGGCCTCGTCTACATGGACGGCGCGAACATGAACGCCATCGCCGGCTGGGTGAACCTAGACCGGCTCGGCGTGGATGCCGTGCACAACAACCTGCACAAGACTTGGACCGTCCCGCACGGCGGCGGCGGACCGGGCGACGGTATCGTCGGCGTGTCCGCCCGGCTCGTCGATTTCCTCCCCGGCTACCAGATCGAGAAGCACGGCGACCGCTTCGTGCCGGTGCGCCCCAAGCACAGCATCGGTTCGTTCCATCGCCACTGGGGCAATTTCGCACACAAGGTCCGCGTCTACTCCTACCTGCTCCGCCTCGGCCACGCCGGGGTCCAGCGCATGTCCGCGATGTCGGTCCTCGCCAGCCGCTACCTCTTCACCCGACTGGGCAAAAAGTTCCCCTCCCTGCCGACGGCCGCCGATGGCGTCCCGCGCATGCACGAGTTCATCCTCACGCTCACGGAAGAAGACTTCAAACGCATCGAAGCCGCCGGCATCCCGCGCGCGAACATCATCTCCCGCGTCGGCAAGCTCTTCCTCGACTTTGGTTTCCACGCCCCGACGGTCGCCTTCCCCGAAGTCTTCGGCCTCATGATCGAGCCGACGGAATCCTACACGAAGGACGAACTCGATCGCTTTGCCGACGCCGTGGTGGCCATCGGCGAACTCATCCGCGCGAACCCCGAGGTGCTCAAGTCGGCCCCGCGCTTCACGCCGGTCGACCGCGTCGACGAAGTCGCCGCGAACCGCACCTTGGTGCTCAGCGAACACCTCACGGCCCTGCCGAAGATCAACGAGAACCGGCTCTCGCCGGTCTTGCTCAACGCGATGCCCGTCGCCGAGATCAAGGCCCGGATCCTGGCTACGGTCTAAGGCTTTGCTTCAGGCAGACGTACGCGGAAGGTCGTGCC
>DBCN01000066.1 GCA_002293065.1 Opitutia bacterium UBA957 | reverse complement strand
CGGAATCATTCTCCGGGATTCTCTCGGGCTTGGGTAACCTGAAGAAAAGCGGGACGAACACCCTGACCCTGACCGGTGCGAACACTTATGCTGGTCAAACGATCGTCAGTTCCGGCACGCTGGCCTTGTCTGGGGCTGGCACCCTAGGGGTTGGTACGGTAAATCTCACTGGTGGCGCGCTGGATTTGGGCGCCGTAACCGTCGCCTTTACGAACAGCGTCAACTTCAACGGTGGCGTATTGACCGGCGGCAGCATGGACGTCGCCCAAGTGGCGTCGGCGCAAAGTGGGACCGTGTCGACCGCCCTTACCGGTACGGGTGGTTTGACGAAGACGAGTGCCAGTTTACTGGTCTTGGGTGCAGGGGTAACCCACACCTATAGCGGTCCGACTTTGGTGAACGAGGGTAAGCTCAAGGTGGACGGGACAATCGCTTCCTCGATCACGGTCGCAAATGGGGCCTCTCTTGGCGGCCACGGTGTCATCAACGGCAATGTCTCGATGTCCGCTGGGAGTACCATCGCCGCAGGTGGCTCGGTTGGCAACCTGACCGTGGGCAGTTTGACCATCACCTCGGGAACGCAGGTTGCTTGGGAGGTATATGACGCAAACGGAGTCGCTGGCGTAGACTACGATAAGATCACGGTTAATGGGGCTTTGGACTTGTCAGGGCTTTCTGGCACGAACCGGGCAACCTTGGTTCTGTCCTCCCTTTCCGACCCGCTTGCCAACTTACCTGGCAACGCTGGCCTCTTCGATGCGAGCCTTAATCATACCTTTACCTTGTTCACCTATGGATCCCTTAATCTGGGTTCCAATACGGACGTCACTTCGCTCTTCTCCATCGACAAGAGCTTGGTCCGTGATGGTGCCGGGGTGCTTGTGGACGGAGTTTTCTCCCTGAGTGATACTGGTTCAGCCATTAACTTGGTTTATACCTCTGCTGTCCCGGAGCCTTCGACTTATGGACTGAGTGTAGGCTTCCTTGCCTTGGCTGCCGTGGCGGTACGTCGTCAGCGCCGCAAGGCACCTGCACAGACGTGATTATCGATGGCGACACTTATGTGGGGCGTGCGGCCGCTCGGAGTTCTTCCGAGTGGCATGCGTCTTTCATGACTGTTTCACCGGAGCGTCGGCGATGTCAGTCCTGCTTGGTTTATGTCCTGGGTAATGATTCCGCCCTTAACTTCGAGTTGGCGGAGGCCGACGGGCGGGCCGGGGTGGGTTACGACATTATCGACGTGCGGCAGTGTCTGGATTTAAGTGCAGTTACGGAGTCAGCCAAGGTTCGGCTCTGCCTTCGGAGCGGGCATGCCATTGAAGCTTTGGACGTAAAGGGTATCGCCGGTTACTTTCCCTTTAACGAGTATCGCTTCACTTTGATCCGTTATGGTGCGCTGCGGCTTCGGGGGCGGATTCGCTTGGCCAGTCTGTTCGCCTTGGATTGCACACAGCTTTTCGATGCCCGTGGGGTTCCAATCGCATCTGAGTCCCTGATGCTGCTTAATGTCAGGGGCCACGGTACATCCGGCAGCATCCAACTGGTCAGCCTCGGCCTCGGCGAGCGCCTGCTTCGCTCCTACCCGTCGATCTATTCGGCCTAGGCTTTGCCGGTGTAGGCGTGGCAGAGCGCGGCCGCCGCGGCGTCGGATTCGTCGAGCGGGAGTTCGTCGGAAAGTCCGAGCACCGACTTGATCATACGGCCCACTTGTTCCTTCTTGGCCGCTCCGTGGCCCGTGACGGCCATTTTGATCCGCTTGGGGGCATACTCCGACACCCGGACGCCTAAGCGGGCCAGGACGCTCAAGGCGGCCCCGCGGGACGCTCCCATGGCTTGGGCGGTCCGGAAGTTCTGCACGAAAATGGTTTCTTCGATGGAGGCTTCTTTGACTCCGTGGGTCTTGGCGAGTTCTTCGACGGCATCGGCGATGCGGCCGAGGCATTCGTAGGCCGCGAGTTTGGGGCCAAGTTTAACCGTACGGCTGGCGAGCAGGCGCGGAGGCTCGGAGCGGGTATCGATGACGGCGAGGCCGGTGCCACGCAGGGAAGGGTCGATGCCCAAGATGATCGCACGGATGCCGCGCGCCATCGTTTTAGGCGCTTCGCTGGCGGCACGGGTCTTTGGCTTTCCCGACTTGGCGGCGGCGGGTAGGGCGCCACCTTGCAATTTGGCGGTCCAGAGTGAGCGTGCCGAGCGGGCCATGGCCTATCTAGGCGGTTTCGCGGCTGGCCTTCGACAGCAAACTTCACGGCTCACGGGTTGCCTTTGGTCCGCCCGTCGGTCATGGTCCCTGAATGCGATCAGGATGGGCCATGCTTCTCTCCGTTTGGGCGGTGGGCTTTGCCGCTGAACTCGAGGTCGTTCGGCGCACGGTGCCGGAGATGACTCCTGTTGAATTGAAGCCCGCGGCCAAGCTGAATCTCAAGCAAGTCCCCGAATGCTCGGCGCTATGGGCGAGCACTTTGCACCCGGGTGTTTTTTGGACCCTTTCCGACTCGGGTAATAAGCCGGAAATCGTGCCGGTGCGGGCGGATGGGTCTCCGATCATCGGCCCAGCGGGGCCTTGGTCCGGAGTGACGCTGAAAGGCCTCAAGAACACCGACTGGGAGGCCCTGTCGGCGGATGGGCAGGGCAATTTGATCCTCGGGGATGTCGGTAACAACCTCTCCCGCCGCAAAGAGCTCGGCTTCTACGTCTTCAAGGAGCCCGTCCTCGGGTCCAAGGAAATTCCGGAGTTCAGGAAAGTCTCCTTTTCCTGGCCCGATCAGACCGTCTATCCGGATCCCGAGATCGCGCATGATTGTGAGGCCATGTTCGTCGTCCGTGGACGCCTCTACCTCCTCACCAAGCACCGGCGAGATACCTTGACGGATCTTTGGCGGGCCGACCTACCGGCCGTGGGCGAGCAAGCCACGCTGACCAAAATAGCACGCTTTGATGCGAAAGGTATGGTCACGGATGCCTCCGTCTCTCCGGATGGGAAGCGCTTGGCCATCCTGACCTATCGCCTGGCGTGGGTCTTCGACTTGCCGGCGACCGGCGAGGCCTTCTTCCAGGGACCGGCGAAAGCCGCGCCCCTGTCGCCGCCGTTGCTTTCCTGGCAGTTGGAAGGGTGTGCGTGGCTCGATGCGCAGACCCTGCTCATCGGTTCCGAGCAAGGTGACCTCTTCAAGTTGCCGCTTGCCGCGCTGAGGGACGCCCAGTGATTCGTTGGGCGTCACGGCTGCACGGGAGGGCATTCGGGGTTTCGGGCGAATCTGCCAGTCCATGGCCGGCCAAGTGCCGCGGGGCCTTTGCATGCTGAATTAAGTTTCGTCCCATCGTGGCAAGTTGGAAACCGTTTCAGGTCGTGCGATTATTACCCCAGTCTTCAATAGGTGATAGACTTCATCTTGGTGCGCTTTACTGGTGCGACCTTCTCGCAACGCTCTCGGCCCATGCGCCGAACGCCTACTTGCTTCATTTGTTTCGAAGGTGCCACCTCCGTCGGGCCTTTCACCGTTGAGGAGACCCTCAAGCGGATCGAGAAGTTCGAGGTGATGCAGGACGGCGCATTGGATCTGGACTCCGTGTGGGTCTGGAACTTCGGTTGGCGTTCGGCGCTCCCTCTCGCCACGGCTCGCCTTCGTCTGGTTGCCGATCTCGATAAGCCCCGCTATCAAGCGGGCGCTCATTCGTCACGACTTGCTCAGCCGTTGGAAGATCTCC
>DBCN01000077.1 GCA_002293065.1 Opitutia bacterium UBA957 | reverse complement strand
CATCGGCGTCGTGGGTTGGGGCGTCGGCGGCATCGAAGCCGAAGCCGGCATGCTCGGTCAGCCGGTCTACTTCCAGACCCCTGAGGTCATCGGCGTCGAGCTCACGGGCCGTCTCCGTGAAGGCGTCACCGCCACCGACCTCACCCTCCGCCTTACCGAAATCCTCCGCAAGGCCAAGGTCGTCGGCAAGTTCGTCGAATTCTACGGCGAAGGCACCGAAGCCCTCTCGCTGGCCGACCGCGCCACGATCGCCAACATGGCCCCGGAATACGGCGCCACGATGGGCTTCTTCCCGGTCGACGACAAGTCCCTCGAGTACCTCCGGCAGACCGGCCGCGACGAAAAGCACGTCGAGCTCGTCCGCGAATACTACAAGGCCCAAGGCCTCTTCGGCATCCCGAAGGCCGGCAGCATCGACTACACGCAGAACCTCACCCTCGACATCAGCACGGTCGTCCCTTGCGTCTCCGGCCCGAAGCGCCCGCAGGACCGCATCGACCTCCCCAAGATCAAGGACTCGTTCAACACGCTCTTCACCGCCGCCAAGGATAAGAACGGTTTCGGCAAGGCCGACGCCGACCGTGGCGCTTCCGCTCCCGTGGGTGCGACCGGCCGCAGCCTGAAGCATGGCTCCGTCGTCATCGCCGCGATCACGTCCTGCACGAACACCTCCAACCCTTCCGTCATGGTCGCCGCTGGCCTCGTCGCCAAGAAGGCCGTCGAGAAGGGCTTGAAGGTGAACGCCAACGTGAAGTGCTCGCTCGCCCCCGGCTCCCGCGTGGTGACCGACTACCTCAACGAGACGAAGCTCACGCCGTACCTCGACCAGCTCGGCTTCAACCTCGTCGGCTACGGTTGCACGACCTGTATCGGTAACTCGGGTCCGCTCGACGCTGACATCGAAGGCGCCATCAAGGCCGGCGACCTCGTCACGGCCTCGGTGCTCTCGGGTAACCGCAACTTCGAAGCCCGCGTCCACGGCGCGGTGAAGGCCAACTTCCTCATGTCGCCGCCCCTCGTCGTCGCGTTCGCCCTCGCCGGCCGCGCCGACATCGACCTCGACAACGAAGCGATCGGCACCGGCAGCGACGGCCAGCCCGTCTTCCTGAAGGACCTCTGGCCCACGCAGGCCGAAGTCGCCGAGCACGTCGCCCGCGGCCTCAAGCCCGAGATGTTCAAGTCGAAGTACGCCCCCGACTCCCTCGCCAATGCCACCGCCGAGTGGAAGGGCGTCCAAGGCGGTTCCGGCGCACGCTTCAGCTGGAAGGAATCGTCCACCTACATCCAAGAGCCGCCGTTCTTCAAGGGCTTCTCGATGACGCCGCCCCCGGTGCCTTCCCTCGCGAAGCTCCGCCCGCTGGCCATCCTCGGCGACTCCGTCACGACCGACCACATTTCGCCGGCGGGTTCGTTCGCCGAGTCCACCCCGGCCGGCAAGTTCCTGCTCGCCGCGGGCGTGACGAAGAAGGACTTCAACTCGTACGGCTCGCGTCGCGGCAATGACCGCATCATGACGCGCGGCACCTTCGCCAACACCCAGGTGAAGAACGTGATGGCCGACGGCAAGGAAGGCGGCTTCACCAAGGTCCAGCCTGAGGGCAAGATCGAGGCCATCTACGATGCCTGCCAGACCTACGCGCAGCGCGGCGAAGGCATGATCGTCTTCGGCGGCGTCGACTACGGCATGGGTTCGTCCCGTGACTGGGCCGCCAAGGGCACAGCCCTCCTCGGCATCCGCGCCGTGGTCGCGCAGTCCTTCGAACGCATCCACCGCTCCAACCTCCTCGGCATGGGCGTGCTGCCCCTCGAGTTCGCCGACGGCAAGAACGCCGCTTCGTACAGCCTTGATGGCACCGAGACCTTCGACCTGGAAGGCCTCGCCAGCCCGATCAAGCCGAAGACCCCGGTGACCCTCGTCATCCGCCGCGCCAACGGCACCGTCGACAAGGCCGCGCTCATCGCCCGCATCGATACGGCCATCGAAGGCGAATACTACCGTCACGGTGGCATCCTGCCTTACGTCCTCCGCCAGATCCTGAAGTAAGCGTACGGTCAGGCGAAACCAAGGGCGACTCCACCAGGGGTCGCCCTTTTTGTTTAGGAGGTCGCCATGGCATTAGGTTTGACGGTTTCCTTTAGCCAATTCGACTCACCGCATCCCCATGCGCCCGCTCCTCGCCTTTTTCGTCGGACTATCCCTGCTCGGCCTCGTCGCCTGCAAGCAGCCCGACCCGACCCCCGTCCTGCGCCAGCGCTTCGAACAACTCGCCAAGAACATCTGCAACAACCAGCCCGAAGCCTGCGTGGACCTTGTCGACCCTATCTACGTCCGCGCCCAAGGCACCGACAAAGTCGTCGGCTCGTTCAAGTTCATGGTCGGCCTCTACAAGTTCTGGAACGTCCAGGAGAATAAGGTGCGCATCGACGAAGTCCTCGTCCTCCCTGCCGGCCAGACGGCCGAAATCCGCTACAGCCTCCAGGTCAACGGCGAGTGGAAACCGCAGGATAAGCCCACGAATTGGCGCTTGGTCGATGGGCAGTGGTTCCTGCAGCTCTGACCTCCCCACGCGGGTAGGAATGAAACTTGAGCAGGCCTCGGTTAGGGCTCATAGGTTGACCATGGAAATCGGCGTCATCAACG
>DBCN01000008.1 GCA_002293065.1 Opitutia bacterium UBA957 | reverse complement strand
GCCGAACTTGAACGAGCCGTATTCGGTGTGGAAACCGCCGACGAGGTCGGTCTCGGATTCCGGCATGTCAAAGGGGTGGCGATTGGCTTCCGCGAAGATGCAGATGAGGAAGACCAACGCGGCGATCGGATGGTAGAAGATGTTCCAGACCCCCTTCTGGGCATCCACCATCGAGACGAGGCTCAGCGCGTTGTCCTGGTCGGCCGTGGCCGTCGCGAGGAAGACCGTGAGCACCGAGAGGCCCATCGCGAGTTCGTAGGAGATGAGCTGGGCCGAGCCGCGGACGGCGCCGAGGAACGGGTACTTCGAGTTGGCGGACCAGCCGGCGAGCGCGATACCGTACACGCCGAGCGAGCTGATCGCGAACATGAAGAGGACGCCGATGTCGGCGCCGGGACAAAGCGTGATCACTTCGCCGGTCGGCAGGCGGCCGAACGGCAACATGACCAACGCCAAGAGCGCCGGGGCGAGCGCCACGATCGGCGCGAGGATGTAGGTCGTCTTGCGGACGTGGCCCGGGAGCGGGTCTTCCTTGAAGAGGAACTTGAGTCCGTCCGCGGCCGGCTGGATGAAGCCACCTTTTTGCAGGAAGGTGCCGACGAACGGAATCCACGCGATGAGCGGGTGGTTGGTGCGGTTCGGGCCGACGCGGCCTTGAATCCAAGCGGAAGCCTTGCGTTCGAGGAGCACCGCGTAGGCGGCGATCGACATCAGGATGACGATCGCGGTGAGCCCGCGGGCCGCGATGAAGTACCAAGCCTTTGAGAGGAGGAAGTCGTTGAGCAGCTGTTCCATGGTCGACTTAGGCTTGGGCGAGCGGGGCGAACTTCAGGAGTTTGCCTTCCGGGAATGTAAGCGCGGACCAAGCGGAGCCGTCGAGCTGCACGCCGCCCGCAGGGAGGAGCGCGCCGTTCAGGCCGGCGAGCGCCGGGATGTTGGCGGAGAGGTCGGACCAGATGCTGGCCGCGTCGGCGCCCGCGAGTTTCGCGAGCACGAGGAGGTCGGGCAGCACGCCCGCCGGGCCGGGGACGGCTTGGGCGAAGGCCTGCAGGCGGAACTGGCAGTTCACGAAAGTGCCGCTGCGTTCGAAGACGGACAGTGCCGGCAACACGATTTCGGCGGCGGCGGTGGTGACGTCGTGGTGCGTGGCGAGGACGACGCTGCGGACCTTCGCCAGCGTCGAAGCGGGCAGGCCGAAGGCGGTGACGTCTTCGCGGACGATGAGGACGGACTTCACCTTGCCGGCGTCGATGTCGGCGGCGAGGGCCTTGAGGTCCGCATCGGCGGCATGGTCGGTGAGGCCGGTGACGAGGGCACCGCGGAAATTCGGGGAGCGGTCTTCGGAGACCAGCAGGCCGTCGCCGGCGCCACGGTGGGCGGGCACGTAGACCTTGGCGCCCTGCTGCTTGGCCAGGTGCGCGAGCGCGCGCTGTTCCTCGACGGAAGCGTGGGCGGAACCGACGATGGCGAGCGGGCCGGCGGCGAGGGCTTCGGCGGCGGCGGCGAGCGCGATATCAAGCGTCACAGCCGACGTCTTGACCGTCGCGCGCGTGATGCGATTGGGAGCCTCGACGGCCTTGAAAAGTTCCCGGCCGGAGTCGGCCATCCACGTGTCGTTGACGGCGTCGTTCTGGCGCGGGGTGATGCGGTAGATTTTCCCTTCGCGCGACCACACGGTCGTGTTGGCGCCGGCGGACGATTCGGTGTCGATGCTGGCCGTCTGCTTGAGGAACCAGACACGCATCTTGAAGCGGAAGTCGGTGCTCGTGAGCGCGCCCACGGGGCAGATGTCGACCGTGTTGAGCGAGTAGTTGTTCGCCAGCTCGCGGCCCGGGAAGCAGGTCAGCGTGTTGTAGGAACCGCGGTTGACGAAGCCCAGGACAGGGTCCTTGGCGATCTCGGCGGTGAAGCGCACGCAGCGCGAGCAGAGGATGCAGCGTTCGTCGTCGAGCGTGACGCGGGGCCCGAGGCGGGTGTGCTTCGGCTTGGCGTTCTTCTCGTCGACGTAGCGGGAGGCCCCGCGGCCGTATTCCGCAGAATATTCTTGTAGTTTGCACTCGCCGGCCTGGTCGCAGATCGGGCAATCCAGCGGGTGGTTGAGGAGGAGCATCTCCGTCACGCCTTCGCGGCAGGCCTTGACGCCGGGCGACTCGAGGCGGACGTGCAGGCCCGGGGAAACGGTGGTCGCGCAGGCGATGGCCGGCTTCGGCTGCCAGCCGATCTTCGGCTTGCCGTTCTCGAGCACCACCTCGTTGGTGGCGCGATCGCGGAGGGGGGAGCCCAGCTCCACGAGGCACATGCGGCAGTTACCCGCCACCGGGAGCTTCGGGTGGTAGCAATAGTGGGGGACTTCCTTGCCGATTTTGGCGAGCGCATCGACCAGATTGGCCCCCGCGGGGACCTGGTGTTCGACGCCATCGACGTTGAGGGTGACCAAAGAAGGTTTGTTGTCCGTGACCATGCGTCTGGAAAGTTAACCGCAAGTTAGGACACCCCCCTCCTGCCGCAAGGGGAAAGGGGGAAATACGCTCGAAACGCTCAATTTGGTGCCGAGAGGATAAAGTCTCGGAGACACGGTAACAAAGCTGCGTATATGAAAACCAAGCCACCAGTTATATGTAGAATTATGGTCAATTGATTATTATTTGAGCGTTTCGCTCATATAATAGGAGTTTGCGGCATTTTACCCCCACCCAAACTGCCAGCCGATCAACCCGGTAGTTTAGCGCCCGCACCCGACAAGTCTAAGGGGCGCGCCTTAAATGTGCGAGGCTTCATGACTGGATCGTTTACTCGTTGTGTAATTTATCTGCCTACTTTTGTTTATCAAAAATATGAAAAATTTCATGAAAAACACCACCCGTTCCTCCCTGCGCTTGCGTAACTGCCGGGCCTTCCTGCTGGCCGCTACTCTCCTGAGCACCGGTCTCGAGGCTGCTCCGACCCTTCCCACCGGCGGCACCGTCGTCGTCGGTTCCGGCAGTGTCGCCACGTCCGGTTCCGCCCTCACGGTGACCCAAAACACCCCGAAGCTGGCCATCAATTGGGACAGCTTCAGCATCGGCGATGGCGCCAGCGTCCGGTTTGTCCAGCCCTCCGCGACGTCCGTCGCGCTCAACCGCGTCACCGGGGCCGATGCCTCCGTTATCCAGGGGGCCTTATCCGCCAATGGCCAGGTCTTCCTTCTCAACCCGAGCGGGGTTCTTTTCGCCAAGACCGCTCAGGTGAGCGTCGGTGGTCTCGTCGCCTCCACCTTGGCTCTCTCGAACGAGGACTTCGTCGCCGGCAGCTACACCTTCGGTAACCCAGGCTCGGGCGTGGTCGTGAACGAAGGCTCCTTGGTCGCCGCCCCCGGTGGGTCGATTTCCTTGATTGCCGCCCGCGTGATCAACGACGGCAGCATCTCGGCCGAACGCGGTTCGGTGAACCTCGCCGCCGGTTCCCGTGTCACCCTCAACCTGGGTGGCTTGGTCAACGTCTCCGTCGACCAAGGAGCGGTCGACGCCCTCGTCCGCAATGGTGGGGCCATCCGTGCCGATGGTGGTCGGGTGCTCTTGACCGCCCGTGGCGCGGGTGAACTCGTGCCTGCGGCGATCAGCAACGAAGGCATCGTCGAAGCCCGTACGCTCGCGACCGGTGAGCAGGGGCAAATCCTTCTCTTGGGTGGCCTGAGCAATGGCGACGCCGTGTCCGTTTCCGGCCGTCTCGATGTCTCGGCGCCCCATGGCGGCAACGGCGGTTTCATCGAGACCTCCGCCGCCAATGTCCACATCACCGAAGCTGCCTCCATCAATGCGGTCGCTCCCGGCGGCCACTTCGGCTCATGGCTCCTCGACCCAGATGTCCTGGAGATCATCGCCAGCGGCGGTAGCACCTTGTCGGCGGCGCAGGGGCAGGCCACCGGTACCTCCCAGATCAGCGTTTTGACGCTCTCGAACGCCCTCAACTCCGCCGATGTTTCCTTGCAGGCCAACGCTTCCATCGACTTTAAGACGTCGTTTTCCTACGCAGGCACGCGCAACACCACGCTTTCGCTTTTCGCCCCGGTCATCTATCTTGGAGGCAATATCTCGGCTTCCACCAACTCATTGGGGCTGAGTTTCGGCGGTACGTTCTCTTCCAGCAACTACGCCGGAGCCCTTTGCCTGACCGCAGGTGACGTGACCATTTCAACCCTAGGCGGCAACGTCGTCTTCAATGGCGATCTCGGCGGTAACGCCGCACTTCTCGTCAACACGTCCGGTGGCAGCATTACCCTGAATCAAGCTGTTGCTGGCACGGTCTTCGTCAATCGTCTGGTCACAGGTAACATGTTCGTCGAATACCAGGCGGGTGGAGGGAGCGTGGGCACGGCGAGCTACGTCGACTTCTCGGTCCCTGAAATCGTCATCGACGCTTACGGCAATCCCCGGCCCCCTGCCCAGTTCCGCGGATCCCAGGTGTTTCCGAAGGGAACCGTGACCTTCCCGTCCGGTACGCTCATGAGCTTGAACGCAGATGGAATCGCCGATTTCATTCGCCCGAATGGTACCATCTTCAGCCTCACCGCCAACAGCGGTGGCTTTGTGACGTTTACGAGCACCGAGCAGGTTGATTACATCGAGTTCGTCGTCAAGAGTGCCAATTGGGTGCCGATGTCGGCCAACTCCGTCAGTTGGATGCAGGCCGGCGCCGCTGGGAAGTTGACAAACCTCACGCTCAACGCCGGTTCGGGCACGGTCACCACCAACGCTCCCGTAGCGGTCAGCGGCAACGTCACCATCAACGCCGGCAAGTTCGTCAACGGAGGGGGGACGAATACGCTGCAGCCCGGCACGGGCAAGACCTGGCAGGTCTGGAGCTCAAATCCGACCCCGTTCGATCCTGTCGCCGGCGATGTCGCCGGCAACCTGCCCTACGACTTCAAGCAGTACGGTGCCACCTATGGCTCGACCGCTCCCCTCGGTACCGGGAACGGCATGTTCTACACCATCCAGCCGACCATCGTCGCGTCCTTGGTGAACACCGCCTCCAAGGTCTATAACGGCAACACTGCCTCCATCAACCTCGCCACCGCCAACTATGCGATCACCTCCGGCGCCGTCGGTGGCGACGTACTGAGCTTCACCGGCACTCTGCCCTCGACCGGAACGTACGCATCGAAGGACGTCGGCACGGGCATCAGCATTACCTCTTCGGTGATCCCCGTGGGTAACCTCTCCGCGCTCAGTAGCACGGGTAAGCCCGTCTACGGTTATGGCCCGAGCAGCCTGACCGCCACCGGCAACATCGGCATCATCACGAAGCTGCAGCTGACCTCGCTGACCGGCCTCACGGCGAACGACCGCTCCTACAACCAGCTCACGGGCGCGACGCTCAATACGGGCGCGGCCGTCTTTGGCGGCAAGGTCTCGGGCGACACGCTCACGATCGCCACGGCGACGGGCACGTTCTCGGACAAGAACGCCGCCAGCGGCAAGACGGTGACCATCACCGGCCTCACCCTGGGCGGCACCGACGCCGGCAACTACGAGCTCCCGGCCGGTCCGTTCACGACGACGGCCGCGATCCTCAAGCTCGACATCAGCGCGATCACCGGCATCACCGCTCAGGACAAGGTCTACGACGGCAACACGACGGCGACCTTGAACACCGGTGCGGCCGGCTTCACGGGCCTCCTCTCCGGCGACACGCTGACGGTCAGCTCGGCCACGGGCAACTTCGTGGACAAGAACGCCGCCCCGGGCAAGACGGTGAACATCACCGGCCTGACCATCGGCGGCAACGACGCGATCAACTACAACCTGATCACCTCCAACTCGACCACCACCGCGGCGATCACGAAACTGCAGCTGACCTCGCTGACCGGCCTCAC
>DBCN01000157.1 GCA_002293065.1 Opitutia bacterium UBA957 | reverse complement strand
CTAGGACAGCACGCAGTGCTGTCCCTACCTCATTGCACCTTTTCACTTTTGCACTTTTGCACCTTTGCACTGTATCTTCTCTCCCTCTCCCCATGTTCCGCCTCTTCTGCCTCTGCCCCCTGCTGTCCTTCGCCGCCATTCCCGTCGCGGAATTCCGAGGCTCGGCCACGCAGACGTCGTTCGCCTTCAGTCAACCCGCGGCCGAGGGGATCTATGAGGTGACCATCGAGTTTGGCGCTTCGGATATCGCTTCGGTGACGACGGTGAAGGCCGAGGCGCGCCGCTTGCTGGCGCTCAACGTCGCCGTGCCGCGGGGTCGGCCGGTGACGCAGCGCTTCTTGGTCGATGTGCGTCGTCCGGAATACACTGGTGGCCGCGTGGCCCTCAAATCCCGGGAGTCCGGCAACCCGACTTGGGACCAGCGGTTGTCGCTCGAATTCCTCGGCGCGACCGCCCGCGCCACGATCGTGTCGATCAACCCCGCCCCGGCGACGACGGTCCGTATCTTCCTTGCGGGCGATTCGACGATGACCGACCAAGCGAATGAGCCCTACGTCGGTTGGGGCCAAGCGTTCCCGCTTTTCGTGGGCGAACGCGCGGTGGTCGCCAACCACGCGGAGTCCGGTCGCGCCCTGCGTTCGTTCCAAGCCGAGCATCGACTCGACAAGATCCTCGCGCAGCTGCGTAAGGATGACTTCGTGCTCATCCAGTTCGGACACAACGACCAGAAAGAGAAGGGCGAGGGGGTCGGGGCTTTCACGACCTACGCGAAACGCCTGCGTGATTACGTCGATGCCATCCAAGCGAAGGGCGGCAAGCCGGTCCTGCTGACCGCGGTCGCTCGTCGGCGCTTTGACGATAAAGGCCAAGTGACCGAATCGCTCGGCGACTTCCCGGAAGCGGTCCGGCGCGTGGCCAAGGAGCGCTCCATCCCCTTGGTCGACCTCAACGCCTCCTCCAAGCAGGTCTACCAAGCCCTCGGGGTCGAAAAGAGCAAGTTGGCCCTCCTGCACTTCCCAGCGGGGACTTTCCCGGGGCAGACCGAGCCGCTCCGCGATGACACGCATTTCAGCGCCTACGGTGCCTACGAGATGGCCCGCTGCGTCACGGAAGGCATCCGCCAAGGGGTCCCGGAGTTGGCGGCCTTCCTGGCCCCGTCGTTGCCGCCTTTTGACCCATCGCGCCCCGACGACCCGGCTCAGCTGGCCATTCCCGCGAGTCCTTGGCTCAAGGCCGACAAGCCCGAGGGGAAATGATTCTCGGTTTCGCCTCGGCCTCGGCTTGAAACCGGGTCCCCGCTGGGCGAGTGTTCCTCCCCGTGCCCGATCTTTTCGGTGAAATCGAACCCGGCGTCGCCGAGGTGGTCCCGTTTGATGGCGGGGCTAGGGCCTACTCGTATTCGGTCCCGGCGGCGCTCAAGGATACCCTGCAGGTCGGTCAGTTGGTTCGCGTCCCGCTCGGCGGTCGCACGAGCCTCGGGGTGGTCTGGAAATATCCCGCCGAAGCGCCCCCCGCCGCCAAGCTGCGCAGCATCATTTTGCTCGAGCACGAGCAGCCGGTGCTGACGCCCGATGTGTGCAAACTCGCCGAGTGGATGGCCGGGTATTACGGTTGCGGGCTTAATTCGGTCCTTGAGACGGTCTTACCCGCCGCGGTGCGCAAAGGGGTCCGCCCCGTGCTGCGCCGTTTGCTCACGTTGATCGCCCCGCCCGATGCGGAGGCGCTCGCCAAGCTCCGTCGCAAGGCCCCGCGCCAAGCCCAGGTCCTCGACTACCTCGCCGCCCAGAAAGAACCCGCGGACCGCGCGAAGCTCGTCACGGGCCTGGGGATTTCGCAGCAGGCGGTGGATGGCCTGCTCCGTGCCGGGGTGATCAAGGAAGACGCCAGCGTGCTCTGGCGCGTGGCCTATAACGATCCTTTCGCCGAAGCGGAATCGGTCCCCGCCGCCGGGCACACGCTCAATGTGGACCAACTCGCCGCAGTCGCTTCGGTCTCGCAGAGCCTGGACAGCAAAGCCTTCAAGGCCCACTTGCTGCACGGGGTCACGGGCTCGGGGAAGACCGAGGTCTATGTCGCCCTCATCCGTAAGGTCGTCGCCGAGGGCGGCTCCGCGATCTTCCTAGTCCCCGAAGTCGCGCTGACGCCTCAGACGGTCGGTCGCCTCCGTTCCCGCCTCACCGACCTCGGCGCCAAGGTCGTGGTCTGGCATAGCCACCTCTCCGCCGGCGAACGCTTCGACGCCTGGATGGCGATGTCGCTCGGCCAAGCCCGCGTGGTCGTGGGCGCCCGTTCCGCGGTCTTCGCGCCGCTGCCCAACCTCCGGCTCATCGTCGTCGACGAGGAGCATGAGCCATCCTTCAAGCAGGGCGAGACGCCGATGTACCACGGCCGCGATGTCGCGGTCATGCGCGCTTCCGTCCTCGGCGCGGCCTGCGTGCTCGGTTCGGCCACGCCTTCGCTGGAGACGTGGAAGAACGCCACGGCCGGACGTTACGTGCTGAACTCGATGCCCAAGCGCGTCGACGACCGTCCGATGCCGGCCTTCCGCATCGTCGACATGCGCCGCGAGGTGCTGCATTCCAAGGGCCAGAACGTGCTCTCACGTGAACTCGTCGATGGCATCCACGAACGCCTCCGCAAGGGCGAGCAGGCCATCTTGTTCCTCAACCGCCGCGGGCATTCGCGCTCGTTGGTCTGTCCCGATTGCGGCGAAGCGGTGCAATGCCCGCGCTGTTCGGTGTCGCTGACGCTCCACTCGACCGACCACACGGCCCGCTGCCACCTCTGCGATCACCGCGAGCCCGCGCCCGCGGTTTGCCCCAAGTGCCGTTCGCCGAAGGTCCGCTGGAAGGGCTACGGTACCCAGAAGGTCGAAGAGGTCATCCACCGCATGTTCCCGCGCGCCCGTGTGGCCCGCATCGATGCGGATACGATGGGGAAGAAGGACCTTTTCCGGAAGGTGCTCTCGGATTTTCGGGCTGGTCGTTATGATATGCTCCTCGGCACGCAGATGATCGCCAAGGGGCTCGATTTCCCGCGCGTGACGTTGGTGGGCATCATCGACGCGGATCTTTCGCTGCAGTTGCCTGACTTCCGGGCCGCGGAGCGCACGTTCCAATTGCTCACGCAAGTCGCGGGCCGCGCGGGCCGTGGCACGCTCGAAGGTGCCGTCGTCGTGCAGACCTTCCAGCCGGCGTCGGATCCGGTGCAGTTCGCCAAGCGCCTGGATTTCCAAGGCTTCGCCGCGGCGGAGCTCATCAAGCGTTCGGAGTTCGGTTACCCGCCGGAACGCCACCTCATCCGCCACGTCTTCCGCGGGCGTAACGTCGAGAAGGTGAACTTCGTCGCTGACGCGTGGGTGAAGGAACTGGAACGCCTCCATCCTGGACTCGCGGAAATCCGCGGCCCGGCCCCGTGTCCCTTCGAGCGCGTCCAGGACCAGCACCGCGTGCACATCTGGTATTTCGTGCATGGCGTGAAGTCCTTCCTTGCGGCGGCCTTACCCCTGCGCGCGAAGATCCTCGGCGACGACGACGTCATCGACGTCCTCGACGTCGACGCCCAGGACTGCGGATAAATTAGGTGGGGTTGGCCTGTATCGAGGTAGGGTTGGCACTGCGTGCCAACCTAGTTGCCTCGGGTAGGGATAGCACCACGTGCTGTCCTATTTCGCAGGCTCCGCCCGCGGGTAGGGGCAAGGCTTTGCCTTGCACTCCCAGTTGAGGAGGGTGCGGCAAAGCCACGCCCCTACCTAAGATGCAACTAGGACAGCACGCAGTGCTGTCCCTACCTCATTTCACGTTTGCACCTTCACACAGGCCGAAGGCCGATTTGCACCTTTGCACGGCATCCCCCATCCCCCATCCCCCATCCTCAACCCTCCACCCTCGCTTCACAGCCACTTCTTCCGGCGCATCCAGAAGATGATGCCGCCGGCGGTGAGGAGAATGACCCCCCACGCGAAGAGGTACCCGTATTTCTCGCCCCACTCGCTGTGCATTTCGGGGAAGTATTTGAAGTTCATGCCCCAGAGGCCCACCAAGAACGTCAGCGGGATGAAGACCGAGCTCATGACCGTGAGGACGCGCATGATCTCGTTGTTCTTCCGCTCCTG
>DBCN01000020.1 GCA_002293065.1 Opitutia bacterium UBA957 | reverse complement strand
AGTTCGTCGAGGCTTCGCCCCGAGGCCAACCTTCGCTCCAAGGCCTTGGCGACGCGAATCGGGTTATGTTGGTCCAGCCAAGCGGGAAGGGCAGCGCCTTCCAATTCGTTGAGGCGTGCGAGCACCGCGGCGGGACCTTGGTTCTGCAGGGCGCGGACTTCGTTGATGACGGCATCGCCGATCGGCAGGTTGTCCGTCACGGGTCCAAAGAACGCCGCGAGGTAGAAGCCGCTACCGCCGGTGATTAGGATTTTCTTTCCGCGGGCCGTCGCGTCGGCGATGACGGCTTGCGCGTAGTCGACGTACTGCGCGACGGAGTAGCGCTCGCTGGGTTCAACCAGGTCGATGCCATGGTGGCGAACGCGAGCTTGTTGGGCGGAGGTAGGTTTGGCCGAGCCGATATCCATGCCGCGGTAAACGCAGACGGAATCGCAGGATAAAATCTCCGCGTTATGCTGCTCCGCCCATGTCAACGCCGCCTCGGTCTTGCCGACCGCGGTCGGACCCGTCAGGACGTGCAAGGCAGCGGGCGTCGCCATGGTTAGACGACTTTCAGCAGGAGGTACGCGACCGGGGCCACCAAGAGCAACGAATCCACCAAGTCGAGCGCGCCACCAATCCCCGGGATCGTGCTGCCCGAATCCTTCACGCCACCCCGGCGCTTCAGGTAGGATTCGACGAGGTCGGAGGGGATGCTGAGCGCGGCGATCGGCAGGGCGCAGAGCGCGGCTTGGCCAGGCGTGAGGAAGGTGATGCCGGCGAGTTGATAGCCCCAAGCGACCAAGGCGCTGACCCCGGCCGAGAGTAGGACGCCGCCGATGCAACCCTCGACGCTCTTCGCCGGGCTGACGTTCGGGGCGATCTTGTGCTTGCCGAACGGCACGCCGATCAGCAGGCCACCAACGTCCGTGAACTTCGTCGCAACCACGACCCAGAGCGCGGCCCAGAGGCCTTGGGGCTCGCGGGCGAGGATCACCAGGAAGCCAAGGAGGAAGGGGACGTACAAAACGCCGAAGAAGGTCGAGAGGCGGAGGACCCACTCGTGGTTCTGGAGCGGTCGAGCCAACAGCGACAGCAGGATAGCGACCCAGATGAGGGCGAGCCAAGGCGCGGAGGGGTGCAAGGTCACCCAGCCCATGAACAGCGCGGTGAGGAACAGCGCACCGGCCGCGAGGCCCACCGTCGTGCGTGGGTTTGCGCCGGTTTGACGGAGGATCGCGTAAGCTTCGTACTGGGCGCCGAGGCCCAGGAGGGCGATCAGGAGAAAGCCCCCGAGCTTGACCTGTCCGAACGCATTAAACCCCGCCAGCATGAGGCCCACGACGAGCCAGAGTCCGATGGTGCTGAGGGCGCGTTGCTTCATGCGGTGGGCTTGGCTTGGAGTTGTTCGGGGGTTTGGCCGTAGCGGCGTTCCCGTTTGGCGAACTCATCGAGGGCCAGTTGGAACTGCTCCTTGGTGAACTCGGGCCAATGCACGGGCGCAAACACAATCTCCGCGTAAGCCGACTGCAGCAGAAGAAAGTTACTGAGACGGCATTCACCCGAGGTGCGGATGATGAGGTCGGGGTCGGGCGTGCCGGCCGTCTGCAGGCGGGATTCCAAGGCGGCCCAATCGATGGCGGCCGGGGCCAATTTGCCGGCGGCTACGTCGTGGGCGATCTGCTGGACCGCCCGGGTCACTTCCTGGCGGGCGCCGTAGTTCAGCGCGACGACGAGGGTGAAGGCTTGGTGGTTGGCGCTGGCCGCGATGGCCTCTTCGAGCGGCACGCGCACGAAGTCGGGCATCGCAGACAGGTCGCCGATCACTTGGAGGCGGACCTGCCGACGCGCAAGCCGCGAGAGGTTGGCGCGCAGGATCCATTCACCGAGTTTGAAGAGCCCATTGACCTCTTCCAAGGGGCGCTTCCAGTTTTCGGCCGAGAAGGCGAAAATGGTCAGGGTGCCGATGCCGGCGTCGATGCAGTGGTCGACGATGTCGAAGATCCGTTCCGCCCCGCGGCGATGGCCTTCGAGGCGCGGGAGTCCGCGGGCCGCCGCCCAGCGTCCGTTCCCATCCATGATGATCCCCACATGGCGGGGGACGACGGGGGAGTGGGCTGGAGTGACGGGGTCTGGCACGGAAGCGGCAGATTGGGCTATTCTGCGGTCCGCTGGCAACCGCGAATCAGCGTTCGTCGGCCGCGATAAGTACCCCAGGGAAACCCGCGGAACGGACCAGTTCGCAGACCGTCAGGAAGCTCTGCATCGTCAGGGCTGCGTCGGCCTTGACGAGGACGGGGCGGGCTTGCGCGGCTTTGTTCTTTGCCAAAGTCAGAAGTTCGGTGCGCAGTCCGTCGCGGTCGACGACGCGGCCGGCCACGACGAAGACCCCGGTGCCGCGGGCGGAGATCAAGGTCACCGTGGTGGCGGTGCGAGCCATGTCGCCGACATTGGTCTTGGGGGTCGTGAGGTTGCGGGTCGAAGCGGCCAGACGTTCGTCGAAGCCGACATACATGCCGGGCGCGTAGACGAAGTGGGAGGCCAGCACCGCGACCAAGGCCGCGCAGGTGAGCGCCAAGGCCAAGGGGAGGAAATCGACGCCGCGTTCCACGGGTCGGACCTTCTCGAGGATGCCAAGGGGCGTACGCATCTTCAGGCCTTGCGGTTCTTCTCCTCAGGGAGTTCGTGCCGCACGAACGTGATGACGGAGTGGGCGGCGATTTCCATCTCCGTGACGATGGAGCGGACGCGACCGACGAGGAAGTGGTGGGCGAGCGAGCAGCCAGCGGCGATGACGAGCGAGAACCCGGCGTTGGCGAGGGCCGCGAGGATGTCGGGGAAGAGGCCCTGGGCCGAAGCGTAGACGCTGCCGTCGTGCAAGGCGCTGGCGAGGTGGAAGCCGGAGAAGATGGCCGCCGCCAAGCCGATGAGCGGGGCCACGCGTCCGATGGCGGAGATGGTGCCCAAGCGACGCTCCAGGACCGGCAGCTCCAGCAAGGCGGCTTCCGTAGCGGCGGCCCGCATCGCTGCTTCCGTGCCTTCGGAGCGCAGGAGGGCGGCTTTCACGACGCGAGGGACAGGGCCGGGCGATTCTTCGCAGGCGGCCAAGGCTTCGAGGGGCCGGCCGGCCCGGAGGTTGTTGCGGACGCCTTCGATGAAGTCGGAGGACAGCACGAGGCCACGGTGCAGGAACATCGCCCGCTCCACCACGAAGACGAGGGCGAGGAAGGCGAGGCCCAGCAGGATCCAGACGAAGGGCCCGGCGTCGGCAGGGAAGGAGAAGGGGGCGTTCATCGTGGTTGCTGGTTATTGCCGCTCGCGCGGAGGCTCGCAAGTTTGCTTTCAGCGGCGCCTTGTCCAGGCAGGCGACTTTCGCCCGGGGGGAGTCCGCGGTTCAATTCCGGGATCAGTCGATACACGGCGATGGCCTCGGCTTTGTCGCCTTCCTCCTCGTGCATGCTGCCAAGCAGAAGGATCGAGCTGGCGATCCAATTTCGCCCGGAGGGACCAAAGCTGGTCTCGTCGGTCGCGCCGTTCTGGCGCAACGAAGCGAGGGCGCGGACGAGCACGGTCTTGGCTTCTAGCCGAGTACCGGGGGCGTCGCTCTTGGACTCCGCTTTGGCCCGTTCGAGTAGCGCCAACGCGAGTTTGTAGCGGGCTTCAGCGAGCGTGTCCGGGTCGCGGGCCCAAGCGATCGAGACGGTTTCGTAGGCGCCGGCGGCGATCGCCACGCGCTGGCGATCGAGCTCGCCTTTACGGTCGCGGCGGAGTTCAGCGAGGCCGAGCAAGGAATCCGCACGGGCCATTTCGGCTTGGGCGCGGTAAGGGTGGTCGGGCTTCTCCCGGATGAGGCGATTGAGGACGAGTAAGGCGCTGTCGAAGTTGCCCAGCGAGCGCAGCAGCTCCGCGCGGCGCAGGGCCACCCGGAAGAGCAGGGGGCTTTGGGGGTAGGTCTCCATGAACTGTTCGAGCAGTTCAACGGCCTCCTTCAGCTTTTCCTCGCCGTCCACCGGCGCCTGCCGGGCGGCTTCTTCGGCGGCTTCGTAGAGTCCGAGCTCGGCGAATTCGGTCAAGGTGGCGTCGCCGGCGAATTCCTTGGCCAAGGCGAGGAAGCGGGCCTGTGCTTCGGCGTGGCGCCCCATCGAGGCGAGGTGGCGTCCCTCCACGAGGTACGAAGACGCGGTGGCGGGCACCTTACCGTACTTTTTACGGAGTGCTTCCAGGTCGGCGAGGCCTTTGCCCGGCTCGGCACCCAAGGCGGTGCGTGCCTTGAGCAAAGCCACGTGGCCGCGCAGTTTAGGGGCATTGACCTTGAGGTCGGTGGAGGCATCTGCCGGGAGGTCGTCCAGGCGGCGGGCTATGTCATCCGCGAGGCGGGCGGCGGTGCTGGGGTCGCGATTGGCCAAGGCGATCAGGGCGCGTTGCCAGTCGAAGCGTAGCGCGTAGTCGGTGTTGGTGCGCGCGATCAACGGACTGAGGCGCTGGAGCAGGCGGGCGGCTTCCTCGGTTTGGTTGGCTTTGCGGGCGTCTTCGACGAGGAGCCAGACCGCTATCCAGAGGCGGTCTTTCGGTACCTTGGCGTTGCGTTGCGTGGCTTCGATGATTTCCGCCGTGTGGTTCCAGAGTTTGGCGTCACCCGCGGTGGAGAGCGCCGAAAGCACGCGCTGATGGAAGGCGGAGGTCGCGAGGTCGGCGCCTTCCGTCTCGTTCTGGATGGCGGCGTAGGCCTTTTCGGCGAGCGCATAGTCCGCGGCCAAGAAGAGGCAGTCGGCGGAGACGGTGCGCAAGACGTCGCGGGGGATGCCCGTCTTGCCTTCGGCGAGCGTGTTGAGGAAAGAGGAAGCCAGACGATAGGAGCCATCGCCCCATGCGGTGAGGGCGAGCGTGCGGGTGGCTTCGCGGGCCAAGGGGCTGCCGGGCACGTCTTTAAGCAGGTCGGAGGCCGCTTGGCGGGCCTTCTCGCGGTTACCGGCAACCAGCATGAGTTGGGCGCGCGCCAAGTGGATGGCGTCCAGCACAGCGGGGTCGCGCGGGCACTCGAAGCTCAATTGGCCCTCGGGCCGTTTCATGAGGAAGTCATAGACTTCATTCGCGATGGCCTTGGAGTCGCTCGGCTTGGCATCCGCGGCGGCGGCGACGAGGGCGCGGAGGGCGGTGAGGCGGACGGCGGGGTTCGACGGGTTCTTCGCCGCGAGTTGGAGGAAACGTCGGCCTTCTGCGGAATCGTAGCCCAGGATCAGGCCACAGAGCAGGTCGGCCTCGGCTTGACGGGTGTCAGGGAGTGGAGCGGCTTCTTTGAGCGCGTTGACGGCTTCGGTTCGACGATCCTTGCGGGCGAGGGCGAGGGCGAGGTTACGCGAGAAGGCGAAAGCCAGCGGCGAACCCTTGGCGTTGCTGGCACGCTCGCGGAGCACTGAGATCGTCACGTCATCGACTTTGCCGGCGATGATCGAGGCCCGGAAGGAAAGGACTTCGATCCGTTGCCGTTGTTCTTCGGAGACGGCGGTCCGGGTGGCGTTGGCGAGATGCGTGTTCACGCCGAGGCTATCGCCTTTCGCGGTCGCAATAAGCGCGCGCAGGGCATGGCCCCAAGCGGCTTCATTGCTCGGCAATTGTTCGGGGTCGGCTTTCTCAGCGGCGGCGGTCGCGGCGGGCAGGTCGTTCTCGAGCAACGCGATCAAGCCTTCGTAAAGCGATTTGCGCGGCGACTCGGGCAGGCCCTTGAGCGTCGCCTTCGCTTCGGCCGCTTTGGTGCGTTCGATCTGGCCGGCGGCGAGTCCGAGCGAGGCGCGTTCGCGTTCCTTGCTGGTGATGCCGGGGGTCGTCAGCGAAGCCGCGTAAAGTTGGGCGGCGGTCGTCGAGAGGCCAGCGGCCAAGGCTTCATCGGCCAATTCCAGCAAGGTGCGCTGCCGCGGGTTTTCGGCCGTAGGGAGGACCGGCTGGTTGTTCAGCGGGGTCGGTGGTAGGTCTTGGGCGAAGCCCAACCCGACCCAGCCAAAGGCCAGGGACAGGAGGGCGACGGAGACGGCTCGCGACATTCCCACGACATTGGTCGGAGAAACACCCGCGGGCAAGAGGGGAGTGTCGGCCTTAGGCCTTGTCCAAGCCGAAGGCCGTGTGCACGGCGCGGACGGCGGCGTCCGCCTTGGCGGGGTCCAGGGCGACCGAGATCTTGATCTCGGAGGTCGTGATGAGCTCGCTGTTGATGCCGACCGAGGCCAGCGCCTTGAAGAGCGTGCCGGCGACGCCGGGGTGGGAAATCATCCCGACGCCGACGATGGAAAGCTTGGAGATCTCGCCGGCCGAGCGGACGGAGCCGCTGCCGAGCTTCTTGAGGGTCTGCCCGACGACCTTCTCGACGCGGACATACTGGTCGGTGGTCACGGAGAAGGTGAGGTTGGACTTACCGTCCTTGCCCAGGTTCTTGATGATCATGTCGACGCTCAAGCCGGCTTCGCCGAGGTCGTCGAAGAGGGCGGCGATGGCCTGCGGGTTGTCCGGGAGGTCGGAGACCGTGACGCGGGTCTGCAGGCGGTCGAGGGCGACGCCGGCGATGGCCGCGTCTTCAAGGGTTTTGTCGATGGCTTTCACGATGGTGCCGGGTTGGTCGTTAAAGGAGGAGCGGACTTCGAAGGGGACGTTGTATTTTTGGGCGAACTCGACGGAGCGCGATTGCATGACCTTGGAGCCGCTGGAGGCGAGCTCGAGCATCTCCTCGTAGGAGAGCTCCTGCATCTTGCGGGCGGCGAGGACGATGCGAGGGTCGGCGGTGTAGACGCCATCGACGTCGGTGAAGATCTGGCAGAGGTCGGCCTTGATGGAGGCGGCGACGGCGATGGCGGTGAGGTCGGAGCCCCCGCGACCGAGCGTGGTGACTTGACCTTTATCGGTGACGCCTTGGAAGCCCGCGACGACGACGACCTT
>DBCN01000012.1:280-6736 GCA_002293065.1 Opitutia bacterium UBA957 | reverse complement strand
GTCATGATGCCGTTGATCATGCCGCCCCAACTGGGCGCCAGCAGAATCAGCGAGAACACCATACCCAGTGACTGCGCCCAGTCCGGCAAGGCGGTGTAATGCAAGTGGTGTGGGCCAGCCCACATATAGGTAAAGATCAGCGCCCAGAAATGGACGATAGACAAGCGATACGAGAACACAGGACGCTCAGCCTGCTTGGGAATGAAGTAGTACATCATGCCCAGGAAGCCCGCGGTCAGGAAGAAGCCCACCGCGTTGTGGCCGTACCACCACTGCACCAGCGCGTCCTGGACGCCGCCGAAGATCGGATAGCTGTGCAGCAGGCTCGTCGGCAGGGAGAGGTGGTTGACCACGTAGAGGAGCGCGACGGTGATGATCGTGCCGATGTAGAACCAGACGGCGACGTAGAGGCTGCGTTCCCGCCGGCGGGCCAGCGTGGCGAAGAAGACGACGCCGAAGACGATCCAGACGAGGGCGACGAGCACGTCGATCGGCCAGATGAGCTCGGCGTATTCCTTGCTGCGGGAGTAGCCGAGGGGCAGGGTGACGGCGGCGAGGACGATGATCAGCTGCCAGCCCCAGAAATGGACCTTGGTCAGGAAGTCATAGGCGAGCCGCGCCTTCAGGAGGCGTTGGCTGGAGTAGTAGACGCCGGCGAACACCATGTTCCCGACGAACGCGAAGATCGCCGCGTTGGTGTGGAGCGGGCGGAGCCGGCCGAACGTGGTGTAGGGCAGGCCGAGGTTGAGCGCCGGGAAGGCCAGCTGCAGGGCGATGACGACGCCGACCAGCAGGCCGACGACGCCCCAGAGGACCGAGGCGAGGGTGAACCGCCGGACGATCTCGTCGTTGTAGCGGAGGGTGACAGGGCTATCGTTCATGGAAGTTCGGTGTCGGCGGAGGGGCGGGCGTCTTCGTCCAGCGGGCGCAGGGAGTCCCGGTCGTAGCCGTCTTCGCCGCGGTTGCGCTGGTCCCAGAGGAACGCCAGCGCGGCCAGCAGGGCCAGAAGGACGGAGAAGAAGACGGTGAGAGCGAGGGCGGCCATAGGTCGTAAGGGACGACGCCCTGAGATTACCTCTCGGCCAGACGCATTCAATCCGCGTCCGCTGCGCGGAGCGGCGGAGAAGATTTTCCGTCGCTTAGAATGATTTTAAGCTCAGAACTTAAAATCATTCTAAGCAGGCATGGTGCCTCGTCGCAGGCTTATGTTTAAAGGCCGTGGCGTATATTGGATTCTTAGGTCAGCTTTCCATCGTGAATCACGATTAGTAAAACAGCCGACATGATTAGGTCCGCTGAAACTATTCGGAGCGACTCCGCGGAGGTTTATTTCGAACCTATTTCCGTCTGCGTCGCGCGCGCGAACCACGCCCGCGCGGCTTCGGTCGCCGGACCGTCACGCAGCGGCCAGCGGTCATTGTGCGGATGCTTCACGAAAGCGTTGGGGAAGGTCCCGAAGAGCGCGGCCATGTCGACGTCGAGAAATTCGACGTTCGTCGGCGCGACGGCGGCGACGAACTTCTTGGTCTCCGCGCCCGCCTGGGTGACGAGCAGAGGGCGGCCGTTGAGCCGACGCAGGCGGACGGACGCATCCTCGCGGTAACGTGCGAGCGGGGAGCCCCAAGGCTGGCCCTTCCACTCGAGCATCCCGTCGAAGTGATCGTGGGCCCACAGGCCGCACCAGAGCTGGGCGACCTCGTCGTCGTGCAGGCCGAGGAACGAGACGCCGATGGCGCCCCGGGAGAAGCCGCAGAGGACGACCTTCCTGGGGTCGCCGCCGAACTCCGCGCAGATCCGCGGGAGGTTCGCCTTGGCGTAACCGACGGTGGCGTCGATATCGCCCCACCACGTGCGCTCGTTCTTGGTGCGATCCTTGGCGACGTAGGGCAAGACGACCCAGATGGCCCGGCCGCGCGACAGGCCGTAGCCGAGGGCGGCGCCTTCGACTTCGCCGGTCGAACCGGAGGTCGGGAAATAGTTGCCGGTATACTCGGCGATCACCGGCCAGCGCCTGCCCTTGGCCTGCCAGTCGGGGGTCCAGTCATCGGGCAGGGCGATCAGATGATGGACCTGCGTGCCGGCGTATTCCGGCGGCGTCATGGCGGCGCGTTTCCCCGGCTGCGGTCCGTTCGCCGTCAACGGAGGCAACGTCAGGTCCGTCGCCGCGAGCGCGTTCGCCAAGGTCAGGCAGAGCAGGGCGAGGCGCATCGAGGGATTAGTCTCCCTTGCCGTCGACGACCTGCGTACGCGTCCACAGGTCATGCCACGCCCTTTTGTCGCGGCGGAAGAGCGGCACGTGGAAATTCACGATGCCGAGCAGCATGAAGAAAGGATTCGGGAGCGCGAAGAAGGCCGCCTTCCAGGCCGAGCGCAGCAGGGAGGGAAGGAAGCCGGGCGGCTCGGTGTCGGGCAGTCCGATCGTCCGGAGGTTGAAGATGCGTTTGCCGAGCGTCCGGCCGGCGAGGAGCCATTCCTGCAGCGCGAGCGCGAGGAGCATCGTGACGAAGCTGACGTTGCCTTGGAAAGAATACCACGTCGTGAAGGCTTGGACATCGGCATCCTTCGGGTTGAGCGCCATGTCCTTGATGAGCTGCAGGTCGCGCGGGGAGCCGCTCTTGATCGCTTTCACGTATTGTTCCGTGAAGCGCTTGGTCCAGTCGTCGGCCTGCTGGCGGGCGGCGAGTTCTTCCGTGCCGGCCAGGAGTCCGGCCAAGGCCCAGCCGAGGATCATCAGCGGGATGATGTCCGCCAGGCAGGCCAAGGTGCGCCACCAGTATCCTGCGGGGGGCGGCGGGATCGGGGGCGGATTAACCACGGGCTTGGGCGCGCTCGCAGGCGTCGAGCGTGTTCTTCATGAGCATCGCGACGGTCATCGGGCCCACGCCGCCGGGGACGGGCGTGATGGCTTCGCACCGCGGGGACACGGCGTCGAAGTCGACGTCGCCGACGATACGGTATCCGGTCTTCTTGGTGGCGTCGGGCACGCGGTTGATGCCGACGTCGATGACCACGGCGCCGGGCTTGACCATGTCGGAGGTGATGAAGCGGGGCTTGCCGATGGCCGCCACGACGATGTCGGCTTGGCGGACGATGGCCGCCAAGTCCTTGGTGCGCGAGTGGGCGATGGTGACCGTGCAGTCGCAGCCCTTCGCGAGGAGCAGGACCGCCGCCGGTTTGCCGACGATGAGCGAACGGCCCACCACGACGGCGTGCTTGCCCGCCGTTTCCACGCCGGAGCGGCGGAGGAGCTCGATGACGCCCGCTGGAGTGCAGGCCGCAAAGGCACCGGGAAGTTCTTGGACGAGTCGACCGATGCTCTGCGTGCCGAAGCCGTCGACGTCTTTGTCCGGCGACACGCGATTGAAGACTTCGGTTTCCGGGAGGTGCTTGGGCAACGGGGCTTGGATCAGGATGCCGTGCACCGAAGGGTCGGCGTTCAGTTGATCCAGGTGAGCGAACAAGGCTTCCTTGGTGACCGTTTCGGGGAAGAGCTGCAGGCTGGCGCGCATGCCGACCTCGGCGGCGGTCTTCTGCTTCTTGGTGACGTAGGAAACGGAAGCGGGGTCGTCACCCACGCGCACGAAGGCGACATGGGGTACGAGCGGGGCGAGTTTGTCCACGCGGGCCTTGACTTCGGCGAGGACTTGCTGGGCGGTGGCGTTACCGTCGATGAGGCGCATGGCACTTGTTTGGGGGCTGTGGGCGGGGAGGGCGAGAAAAGTTATCGTCCGCCCCTGCATTGATTGTCTCGCCCTTGGCCCCCGGAAGGGTCTAGTCGTCTGTCCGTGTCCGAAGGTCCCATGCGCATCCATAAGTTCCTCGCCCAAGCGGGGCTCTGCTCCCGTCGGGATGCGGAACGCCTGGTGGCGGACGGACAAGTCCTGATCAACGGTAAGGTCGCCGCCACGGGCCAACCGGTGGATCCGGCGGTCGATGTCGTGCGTTGCCAGGGCCGCGAAATCAAGCCACTCGCCCGCACGGTCGTGCTCATGATGAACAAGCCGAAAGGCTTCCTCTGCACGAACGACGACTCCCATGGCGGCCATACGGTCTTCGAGATGGTACCGCCTGAATACGCACCGCTTCGTCTTTTCTGCGTGGGGCGTCTCGACAAGGATTCCGAAGGCCTGCTGCTTTTGACCAACGATGGTGCCTTGGCGAACAAGGTCATGCATCCTTCCGGTGGCGTTGTGAAGCGCTACGAGGTGCACCTCAATCGCGACTACGATCCGAAGCTCACCCCGCGCCTGCTCAAGGGCGCCGTGGAGGAAGGGGAGCGCCTGAAGTTCAAGAAGGTCATCCGTAATCCGGACGTCCCCACCCAGTTGGAGGTGCATCTCGACCAAGGCCGTAAGCGCGAAATCCGCCGCTTGTTCGAGATCTTCGGTTTCCACGTCAAGGTCCTCCGGCGCTTCCAGATCGGCAGCTTGGTCCTGCGGCGGATGCCTTCCGGGGATTGCCGTCCGCTTTCCCGCAAGGAAATCGACATGATTTTTGAGAATTAAGCGGCCCAACCCGCTTGCAATCTGGGGGAAATCGCCTTGTTTCATGGGGTGCCCGCTAACCCCATGCGTCTCCTTCCTGTCTTGTTGGCTTGCTTAGCTTCGTCCGTTTGGGCCGCGCCCAACGGGGGCATGAAATTGGTCTGGACCGAAAACTTCGATGGTCCGGCGATCGACGAGACCAAATGGAATGTCCACAACCGCAACGCGGGTTCCGTCAGCATCAAGGATGGCAAACTCGTGCTGGCGATGTTGCCGGGCAAGGAATCCACCTACTGGCAGAGCACCGGAATCAACACCGCCAATAAGTTCACCCAGGCTCAAGGGTATTTCGAGGCGTCGATCCGCATGATCCAGACCGGCGGTCGCGCCGCCCGTTTCGAGGTGCGCAACAAGAGCCTCGAAGAACCTCCGTCCGCGCGGATTTTCTTCGAAGGCTGGGGTGACGACAAGATCGCGCCCACCACGCAGGTCGCCGACAACGGCGGCATTCGCATGCTCCGACCGGTGAAGCATGACATCAACTTCGATGGGGGCGCATCCTACCGGAAGTTCCAAACCTACGGCATCCATTGGACGCCGAAGTACTTTGCCTGGTACGTGAACGGGAAGCAGGTCCACCGGCAGGACATCAAGTCCAACCCGATGACCCCGATGTATGTGGAATTCATTCACCACACTCCCGAAGGCGGCATCATCAAGTCCTTCCCCGACCCCGCCAATCCACCCGAGGCCCTGCAGATCGACTGGGTCAAGGTCTACCGATGATCCTCATGAAGTCCTTTTTCGCCCTTTGCCTGACGACGGTCGCCCTGTGGGCGAACCCGCCGTCCTCGGCCATGAAATTGGTCTGGTCCGACGAGTTCAAGGACGCCGCGATCGACGAGACCAAATGGACGTACGAGGGCGATCGGCAGGTCATCTCCATCAAGGACGGGAAGCTGGTCATTTCCATGCGCGAGCGCCCCGACGGCTGGCAGGGGAGTGGCCTGAGCACCCGGGAGAAGTTCACGCAGCAGCAGGGCTATTTCGAGGCTTTGATCCGTTTCCCCGCGACCCGAGGCCATCATGGCGCCTTCGTGGTCCGCAACAAGGCGGCCAGCGAGCCGCCGGCGGCGGCGCTGCTTTTCGAATGCTTCGGCGACGATAAACTCATCCCGTGGGCGAAGATCGGTGACTCCAGGGGCGTGCGCGAATTGCGCCCGATCAAGACCGATTTGAACAACAGGCCCGGCCAGGTTTCGAAAGGATTCTGCACCTACGGCTTCCTCTGGACGGATCGGCAATATGCTTGGTATTTCAACGGCAAGCTCGTCCATAAACTCGATAAGCCCGAAGTGAAGGAACCCATGTATCTTTTCCTGGGCCATTGGGTCTCGGATTTTGAACGTAAGGACCTCCAGCCGGCCAAGTTGCCGGATGACGTGGAAGTCGACTGGGTGAAGATTTGGAAGTAGCCCTTCGGCGTTTTTAGGATTGTTGGCCGGGTGGGGTTGGTTGCATCCTGCCGCTTCGCCATGTCCGCTCCTTACGACAAGAACAACCCGTTCCCGGCTCGCCTCGTTGACCGGCGCCGCCTCAGCGCCGCCTCCAGCCAAAAGGATACGCAGCACTTTTCGGTCTCCATGGTGGGCAGCGGTCTGTCCTATAAATGTGGAGATTCCCTCGGGGTGTACCCGACCAATAACCCGCAGGCCGTCGCGGCGGTGCTGAAAGCCGCTGGCTTCACCGGCGACGAGCAGGTCACGATTCCCAAAGATACGGCACCCATCGCGCTGCAACAGGCCTTATCGAAGCGGCTGTCCCTGAACGGCCCGACCTACAAGTTCGCGCAGCTCCTGCACGACCGCGCGACGGACGCCGGCGAGAAGGCCCGTTTGGCCGCCGCGATCGGGGAAACCGATCCCGAGAAGAAGAAGGCTTGGATGGAGCAGCGCGAATTCCTCGACCTCTT
>DBCN01000012.1:0-202 GCA_002293065.1 Opitutia bacterium UBA957 | reverse complement strand
TGATGCCGCGGCTGTATTCGATTTCCTCGGCCCCCTCGAAGTATCCGGACGAGATCCACCTGACGGTCGCCGTCGTGCGTTACGAAACCAATGGCCGTCCGCGCGAGGGCGTCTGCTCGTCTTACCTTTCCGAGCGGGCCCGCCTGAACGAACCCGACGTCCCGGTGTTCGTGGCGGATTCCCATTTCGGCCTCCCGGCCGA
>DBCN01000152.1:32760-48051 GCA_002293065.1 Opitutia bacterium UBA957 | reverse complement strand
TAGATGCAGGAGACCGAGGCGATCACGATGACGTCGCGCCGGGAGAGCAGGGCGCTGCTGGCGCTGATGCGCATGCGCTCGATGTCCTCGTTGATGGCCGAGTCCTTCTCGATGAACGTGTCCGTCTGCGGGACGTAGGCCTCGGGCTGGTAGTAGTCGTAGTAGCTGACGAAGTATTCGACCGCGTTCTCGGGGAAGAAGTGCTTGAACTCCGAGTAGAGCTGGGCCGCCAGCGTCTTGTTGTGCGAGATGATCAGCGCCGGCCGTTGCTGGCGGGCGATCAGGTTCGCCATCGTGAACGTCTTGCCCGACCCCGTCACGCCGAGCAGCGTCTGGCGCGCGTTCCCCGCCGTGAGGGACGCATCCAAGGCCGCGATGGCCGAGGGCTGGTCGCCCATCGGTTGGTAATCGGAATGCAGGCGGAACTCCATGCCGCTTAGTCGAGCCGACCGCGCACGAGCCAGCCGGCGTCGACCTCCGAGAGGTCCTTCACGATGCGATGGGCCATCTGCGGGAGCAGGGCCTCGCGCGTATTCGTGGTCGCCAAGGCGATGGTGATGAACCCGCCGGCGAGGCCGGCTTGGATGCCCGAGAAAGAATCCTCGAACACGAACGAAGCCGCGGGGTCGCCGTTGGCCAAGGCGCAGGCCTTGAGGAAGACCTCGGGGTCGGGCTTGCCGCGGGAGACGTCTTCGCTGCTGACCGCGCCTTGGAAGAAGACGCCCAGTCCGAAGAGCTCGAACGCCAGCGCGAGGTTCTCCTTCTGCGTCGACGTGCCGATGACGCACGGGATGCCCGCGGCCTGGAGGGCGCGGAGCAGTTCGAAGACGCCGGGCAGGACGCGGATGTGTCCTTGGCGGGCGATGACGCGGTAGAGCTCTTCCTTGCGGTAGGACAGGCGGCGGACCTCCGCCGGGTCGCGCGTCCACTGCAGGATGTCGGGGATGATGAGTTCGTTCCGCTTGCCGAAGCCGCGGACGAAATGGTCCGCCGGCAAGGGTAGCTTCTCCGCGAGGGCAAGCTGCTCCCAGGAGCGTTCGTGCGCGACGGCGGAGTCGACGACGACCCCATCCCAATCAAAGACGGCGACGGTGCGGCCCATGGCTCAGTGCTTGTCCCAGGCGAGGGTGACCTTGACCGGACGATGCTCCCAGACGTTGAGCGGTTCGAAGATCTGGCCCGGAGCTAAGATGTTGTTCGGGTCGAGGGCCCGCTTGACCGCCAGCATCGCGCCGATTTCCGCGGGCGAGTGCTGCAGGCGGAGGAAGGGCGACTTCGCGATGCCGATGCCGTGTTCCCCGGTGATGGCGCCGCCGAGTTCGACGACCTTCTTCATGACGTCGTAGATCGCCAGCTCGGCCTTGCGGCAGTGCTCGGGATTATCGCGGTCGTACATGATATGCACGTGGAAGTTGCCGTCGGCGGCGTGGCCGAAGGTCGGCGTCGCCAGGCCGACGCGGTCGCGGACCTCGCGGGTGTAGCGGATCAGCGCCACGTAGCTGCGGAACGGCACCACGATGTCCTCGTTCAGCTTCGCGTTGCCCAAGGCGTACATCGCCTGCGAGCACGTCCGGCGGATGTCCCAGAGCGCTTCGGCCTCGGCTTCGACGTCGGTCTCGCGGAAAGCCACGGCATACTGGGCGATCCACGCGCGGACCTTCACCGCGTCTTCGGCGAGGGCGGCGGGGTGACCGTCGATTTCGACGAGCAGGATGGCATGGGTCTCCTCCACGCCGTGCAGTTCGGCCGTGGAGAAGACGCGGCTCCCGCGGCGCTTTTCGGCGGCTTCGACCGTCTGCGTGTCGAGGAACTCGAAGACCGCCGGGTTCACGCGCGCGCCCATCAAGGCGGCCGCGGCTTCGAGCGCGCCTTCATCGGTCCGGCAGGCCAGCAGGAACGTGCGGCGGGCCTTGGGCTTGTTGACGAGCTTGAGCGTGGCCTTGGTGATCACCCCGAGGGTCCCCTCGGAGCCGATCCAGAGGTCGCGGAGGTTGAGTCCGCTGACGAACTTACGGAGCGGCGCCCCCCAGGTGACCTTCTCGCCGGTCGGGAGGAATCCCTCGAGCGCGTAGACGTGGTCGCGGACCACGCCGTACTTGGCGGCGCGGAGGCCACCGGCGTTCGTGGCGATGTTGCCGCCGATGCTGCAGTATTTCAGCGAAGACGGATCGGGCGGGAAGAAGAGCCCGTGTTCGGCGGCGAGCTCGTTGATGCGGGCCGTGATGGCGCCCGGCTGGACCGTCGCCATCGCCGAAATCGGGTCGATCTCGATCTTATCCCAGTGGTCGAGGTGGATGACCCAGCCACCGCGGATCGGCGAGCTCGCGCCGGTGTTGCCGGTGCCGCGGCCGCGGACGGTGACGGGGATCTTGTGTTCGTTGGCGAGCTTCAGGACGACGCCGATGTCGTCTTCGACCTCCGGGCGGATGACCGCCTCGGGCATGAAGGACAGGCGCATGTTGTCGAAGGAAGCCGCGAAGCACGTGGCTTCGTCGGTCTTGACCTTGGCGGCGCCGAGGCGGGCGAGCAGGGCCTGCGTGGCCGCAGGATGGGTGCGTACGGGAGTCGTCACGCCCCCTAACAAACACCCTTAGGCGATTTCCGCAAGCCACGCCGTGGCCTCGGCGTCGGACGGCATGCGCCAATCCCCGCGGGGCGACAGGGCGACCGAGCCGACCTTCGGGCCGTCGGGCATCACCGAACGCTTGTACTGTTGGCTGAAGAAACGGGTCAGGAACGTGCGCAGCCAGTGGCGGATCTCCGCCTGGTCGTATTTGCCCGTGAAGGCGTGTTCGGCGAGCCACAGCACCTTGGCCGGGCGGAAGCCGTTGCGGATCACGTGGTACAGGAAGAAGTCGTGCAACTCGTAGGGCCCCACGAGCATTTCCGTCTGTTGGGCGATTTCGCCGTCGCCGCCCGGGGGCAGCAGTTCCGGACTGACCGGGGTGGCGACGATGTCCTCGAGCAAGGCCCGCTCATGCCCGACGTGGCGGGCGTGCGCGGCCCAGGAGACCAAGTGACGGACCAGCGTCTTGGGGACGCCGATGTTCACGTGGTACATCGAGATGTGGTCCGCGTTGAAGGTGCACCAGCCGAGCGCGGCTTCGGAAAGGTCGCCGGTGCCGACGACGAAGCCACCGGCCTGATTGGCGACGTCCATGAGCACCTGCGTGCGCTCGCGGGCTTGGGCGTTCTCGAAGGTGACGTCGTGCTTGCCGGGCGGATGTTGGATGTCGGCGAGGTGCTGTTCGACCGCGGCGCCGATGGGGATCTCGCGCGCGGTGACGCCGAGGGCCTCCATCAACTTGAGCGCGTTCATGCGCGTGCGGACCGTCGTGCCCGGGCCGGGCATGGTCACGCCGATGATGCCCTTGCGGTCCAGCCCGAGGCGGCCGAAGGCTTCGAGCAGCACCAGCAAGGCGAGCGTGGAGTCGAGGCCGCCCGAGACGCCGATGACGACGTGGCGGGCGCCGGTGTGGCGCAGGCGACGGGCGAGGCCGGTCGACTGGATGGCGAAGATCTCCTGGCTGTGTTCGTCGCGGCGCTGCGCGTCCGAGGGCACGAAAGGATGCTGGCTGAAACGGCGGCGGAGCTTGGGCGTCGTGCCGGTCGGGTGACCCAGTTCGAACGGACGGACCCGGGGTTGAAGCGTCGCGGGCGCGCCGAAGAACGTGCTGTTGCGGCGGCGTTCCGCCTGCAGTTTGTCGACGTCGATCTGCGAGACGACGAGCGAGAGCTCGAAGCGGAACCGCTCGGATTCCCCGAGGACGCCGCCGTTCTCGGCGATGAGGCCGTGGCCGCTGTAGACGATATCGGTGCTCGATTCGCCAGCCCCGGCCGCGGCGTAGACGTAGGCCGCGAGGCAGCGGGCGGACTGGGCGCGCACGAGGTCGCGACGATAAGCCGCCTTGGTCAGCAGTTCGTCGCTGGCCGAGAGGTTGCAGAGGAGGGTGGCGCCGGCGAGGGCTTGGGCGCCGCTCGGGGGTTCCACGGCCCAGAGGTCTTCGCAAAGTTCGATGCCGACCACGCAGTCGGGGAGGTCGGAGGCCTGGAAGAGGAGGTCGGTGCCGAAGGGGACGGTCTGGCCGAGGAGGTCGATTTCCTTGACCGGGGCGACGCGGGCGGAGGCGAACCAGCGTTGCTCGTAGAACTCGCCGGTGTTCGGCAGGTGCGTCTTGGGGACGATGCCGAGGATCTTCCCGCGAGAGATGAAGGCAGCGGCGTTGAAGAGGCGCCCAGAGACCTCCAGGGGCAGCCCAACGAGGGCGGTGACGCCAAGGCGGGCCGTGGCCTCAGCCACCTGGCCCAAGCCCTTCAGGGCGCCTTGCAGGAGGGTGCGTTGGCCAAAGAGGTCGCCACAACTGTAGCCGGTGAGGCAGAGTTCCGGGAGGACGATGATTTCGGCGCCTTCCGCCGAGGCCTTCTCGAGCGCTTGGATGGCCAGCAGCGCATTGGCTGCCGGGTCGCCTAAGCGAAGGGAGGGGGAGGCGGCCGCTACGGTCACGAACCCGAACTGGTGAGTCCTTTTAGGCATTTTTAGGCTCGGTAACGCTCATGTTCACCGTTGACCCGAGGGGAGGCAACCCGAAAGGTCTTTCTCCACCGTTTTAGGGGCCGATATGTCCAAACAGATACTCCAAAAAGTCAGGGTTTTCTCGCCTGCTACCGTGGCCAATGTGGCTTGCGGCTTCGACGTGCTCGGTTTCGCCATCGAACTCCCCGGCGACGAGATCATCGTCCGTTCTTCGCCCCAGCCCGGCTTCCGCATCACCAAGATCACGGGCGATGACGGTCGCCTGCCCCTGGACCCGAAGTCGAACACCGCGGGCGTCGCGGCTTTGGATCTGTTGCGTCACTTGGGGCGGACCGACCTCGGCATCGAAATGGAAATCCATAAGCAGATGCCTTTCGGCAGCGGCTTGGGATCCAGTGCCGCGAGCGCCGTTGGCGGCGCCTTCGCCGTGAACCAACTACTCGGTGAGCCTTTGACCCGTCGTCAGTTGTTGCCTTTCGTCGTCGCGGGTGAAGCCGCCGCCGATGGCGCTTGGCACGCCGACAACGTCGGCCCTTGCCTGCTCGGCGGCATCACGCTGATCCGTTCCAACGCGGAGCTCGACGTCCACAACATCCCGATCCCGCAGAACCTGTGGGCGGCGGTGGTGCATCCGGATATCGTCGTGCTGACCAAGGTCGCCCGCGAAATCATGCCGCGGCACATCCAGCTGGAGACGGCGACGCAGCAGAGCGGCAACCTCGGTGGCCTCATTTGCGGCCTTTACCAAAGCGACTACGCGCTCATCGCCCGTTCGGTGGTGGACCTCATCGCCGAGCCGCATCGTCAGCGTCTGATTCCCGAGTTCTATCGCGCCAAGCGCGAGGCCCTCGCCGCCGGGGCGCTGGGTTTCTCCATCTCCGGCGCGGGCCCGAGCGTCTTCGCCTTGTGCGAAGGCGAAGCCACGGCCCGCCGGGTCGCCGCGGCCGTCGCCACCGTCTTCGAGTCGGTGCCCATCAAGGCTACGCAGTACGTCTCGCGCATCAATCCTCAGGGCGTCCATGTCCTCTCCCAGAAGTAAGCTCGAGTTCGTCTCGACCGCCGACGCCACGCAGCGCGCCAGCCTGCGTGAGGTGCTCTTGGCCTCGATGCCCGGCAAGGGCGGGCTCTGGGTTCCCTCGGTCATCCCGTCGCTGCCGCCGGGCTTCGTCGCCGCGCATCAAGCCGAGGGCTACGCCGACCTCGCCGAGGCGGTGATCGCGCCGTTCCTCCGCGATGAACTCGGGGTCGATGTGCTCCGCCGGCTCTGTCAGGAGGCTTTCAATTTCCCCGTCCCCTTGGTGCATCCGCCGGGTTTCGCCGGGCAGGCCGCCGACCGCATCCAGGTCCTCGAACTGTTTCAAGGCCCCTCGGCGGCGTTCAAGGATTTCGCCGTGCGCCTGCTGGTGCGCGTCACGGCCCACGTGCTCGGCGCCGAGTACCCGCGTTTCACGATCCTCGCGGCCACCTCGGGCGACACCGGTGGTGCCGTCACCGAGGCTTGTTCCGGGGTGCCCGGGGTCCGGGCGGTGGTCCTCTATCCCCGCATCGGCGTCAGCCCGGTGCAGGAGTCGCAGATCGCGCGCCCGCGCCCGGGCGTCATCGCCCTCTCCGTCGATGGCACCTTTGATGACTGCCAGGCCTTGGTGAAGCGCGCCTTGGCCGACGATACCTTGCGCCGGGTCGGCCCGCTCCTCACCGCGAATTCGATCAACCCGATTCGCCTCATCGCCCAGGTCCCGTTCGCGTTCCATGTCCGTCGCCAGCTGGCCGCCGGTCGCCGTCTCGGCATCGTCGTCCCTTCGGGCAACTTGGGCAATATCGGCGCCGTCCAGCTCGCCCGCCGGATGGGCTTACCGGTGGAGGTCCTCCTTGCGGCGACGAACATCAACTCGCCCTTGCCGGAACTCTTCGCCACCGGGAAGTATCAGCCGCGCCGTTCGACGCCCACCGCGTCCAACGCCATGGACATCGGCGCGCCGAACAACTTGGATCGCCTCCTCGCTTGGCGCCAAGGCGGACCGGCCGTCTCGGCGGTCACCATCGATGATGCTGCGACCTTGGACACCATGCGCCGCGTCCGGGCGGCGGGTGGGTATGTCCTTTGTCCGCATACCGCCGTCGGCTGGAAGGCGGCCGAAGACCTGCTGGCGCAGCCGGGCAATGATGACCTGGAGGTGGTCGTCTTCGGCACGGCCCATCCGGCCAAGTTCCCTGACATCCTCGAGGCCGCCTTTGGCGATAGCCGCGCGGCGACGTTCCCCTACGAACTGCCGAAGCCGGCACCATTGAGCATCGGAAACGATTACGAGGCCGTCCGCCGCGTCATCGATTCGACCCAAGGCTTCGCCTAAGCGGCCGCAAGCGGAAGTTACTTGGCTTCGGACTTCGCGGCCGGGGCCGGGGCGTCCTTCTTTTCCTTGGCCTGCTCGATGACGATGATGCAGCCGGAGAGACCGAGGCTGAGGACGAGCAGGAGGACGGCGGTGAATTTCATGCGTTCCATGAAAAGGTCGTCGGCCGACTTGGCAAGTCTGCCCAACAAAAAGGCCGCCCGAGAAGGCGGCCTTTCGTCGATGCGGTGTCGGGTTATTCCGGCTCCGCGACCGCGAAGGTCACGTTGGTGATGTCGGCGCGGGCCAGCACATCGAGGACGTTGATCACCCGCTCGTATTTGGCCGCTTCTTCGGCTTGGACGGTGATGAGCAACTTCGTCTTCGATTGTTTGGCCGCCGTCGCCATCTTCGACATCTCGTTGTAGAGATTCTCCAAGGTCTTATCGTTGGGCTGGCCGACGGGGTCCTCGTTGATGGTGACGGCGCCGTTCTCCGAAACGCCGATGGTGATTTCATCGGGCATCTCGGTTTCCTTGGCCGTCTCGGCGTTGCCGGGGAGGGTCGTCTTCAGTTCGTGTTCCACCTTCACGGCACCAGCCATCACCATGAAGAAGAGCATGATCACGAAGACGACGTCGATCATCGGGGCGATCTGGAAGCCGGCGTCGGCCGGCGTTTCCTGGGGGGCTTGTTTCATGGCTTATTCCTCGCGGTTGAGGCCTGAGAAGGCGATGTTGTCGATCCCCGCTTCGGCGCCCCATTCGAGGGCCTTGGAGATGTACTTGGCGTGGCACTGGCGGTCAGCGCGGATGAGCAGGCGGAACTTCTCGTTCGTACCCTTGCGGGCCGCCAATTCCTTGGCGATGCCATCCTTGTCGTTGATGTCCAGTTCCCGGTCGTCGAGTTTGTACTTCGCCTGACCGGTGTTCTTGTCCCAAGAGATGTTGATCAGGCCGGCGGCGGCCTTGTCGTCGCGCTTCACGCCGTGCGAAGCCACGGGTAGCGCGATGTTCTTGTCGACCTTGAGCACCTGGGCCGAGGTGATCGACATGAAGAAGATCAGCAGCACCAGGAGGACGTCGATCATCGGCGCCACCTGGAACTCGGGTTCCCCGTCTCCGCCTCCGCCTCCGCCTGCCATGGTTGGTGTGTGGGTTTAGGGGGTGGAGGGAACCTTAGGCCTTGGGGGCTTCAGGGGCGACTGCCGCCGGGGTGGCGTTCCAGTCGGGCTTTGCCGCGTAGATCACTTCGTCGCCGACGGTATGGCCGGCAACTTCGTCGTAGGGGAAGGCGCGGAAGAGCCCCGTGACGATCTCTTGGATGTCATGGATACCCTTGGTGATGCGGTTGCGGAGGAGGTAATAGGCGATGAACGCCGGGATTGCGACGGCCAGGCCCGCGGCGGTGGCCACGAGCACTTCGCCGATCGCTTCGGCGAGCTGGGAGGGGTCACCCACGCCGGAGGAACCGAGCTTGTCGAACGCCTTCATCATGCCCGTCACCGTGCCGGTGAGGCCGATCATCGGGGTGCAGACGCCGATGACGGACAGGTAGGAAGCGCGGCCCATGAGTTCACCTTGGATGCGCGTGATTTCAGAGATGATGGCCTCTTCGGTCATCACCTTGCCATCCGGGGTGAAGGCGACGCCGGCGCGGACGACCTCGGAGACCGGGGAGCCGGCGCTCTTGGCGAAGTTGTAGGCCCCTGGGTAGTCGCCGCGCTGGAAGAGCTCGCGGAGCTGGTCGACATGTCCTTTCGGGTAGAGGCGGTTTGCGCTCGTGCGAATCCAGCCATCGACGATGAACCAGATCATGGCTACGGAGGCGATGGTCATCGGGTACATGACCCAACCGCCTTCTTCGAAGAGGTCGAGGAGGGTCTTTTCCTTGACGCCGCCTTCGTTCGCGGAGGCGACGACGGTCATGAGGCCGAGGAGGCCCAGGGTGAATAGGGAGGAGCGGAGTTTCTTCATGGGGACGCTGCGGTTGTGGGGATGGTTTAGTTTGGGATTAGAAAAGGAGCAAGGTCTCACTTGTTGGCCTCGTTATTGTTCGAATTATCGGGCTTCGGGGCGTCGGGGGTGGCGGTCGCATCGGGGATGACGGCGGCATCTTTGATCTTGCCGGCCTCGGCCTCGGCCGCGAGGCGGTCTTCCTTGGGGAGGAGCTTCTTCGCTTCCTCGGCCTCCTTCGAGACCGGGAACGTGGCGATCAGGTCGCGGAGGTAGCGGTTGGAGATCTCTTCCAGACGCTGCTCCTTGGTGGCGGGGCTATCCATCCCGCGGAAGGCCCGGGCGGCCCCGAGCAACGCCTTGGGGAGGTGCTCGGCCTGCGCGCCGTAGAAGACCGGCACGCGGAGGTAGGTGTTCATCGCCGCCTCGTATTTCTTGGTGGCCAGGAGCGAGCCGCCTTTGACGATGTGCAGGCGGGCGAGGACGTCCGGATCGTCCAGTTTGGAGATGAGGTCGGCGGCCTCGGTGATGACCGTGTCATGCTCGCCGCGGCGGGCGCGTTGCATGAGGCGGGCCAACTTGATCTTGTTCTGCAACTCGGGGCTGGAGCCGTCGTCGTTCTTCTCGAGGTTATCGAGGAAGGCGCCGATGACCGCGTCGTTTTCCAGCCGATCCAGGGCATCGAGCTTCACCATGGAGGCCTTGAGCCAGAGGGAACCGGGGGTCTTCTTGAAGGCGTCGAAGAATTTGATGATGGGTTCGACGCTGTCGAGGGCCTTGCCGGGCTCGCCGCGGCTGACGAAGAGCTGGGCCTCCGTGAGCTTGTCGACGGTGGGCCAGATGATGCGTTCGACTTCGGCGAGCTTGCGGGTCGACTCGATGTCGGTGCCGCCGGAATTGACGGTGCGGACCACGGTGCCCTTGAGGCTGCTGATCGTGCCCTTCTTGGGGTCGATCACCGGCTTGGGCGGAACGGAATTGTCCAATTTGAACGGATCGTTCACTTCCCAGCGTTCGCCGCCCTTGAAGAAGAGGGTTTGGCCAAAGGAGGGAGAGGCCGCACAGAGAAGCGCGACGGTCAGGAAGGAGCGGACGGCGGGACGCATGGTCGATTAGAGTTTGGTCGAAAGGATGCGGGCTTCGTTGGCCTCCGGGGTGTCCTTGATGCGGTCCTTGGAGAGCATCTCGGTGATGATTTCCTTCGCGTCCTTCTTCTGGTCGAGCTTGGTGGCGAAGAGGCGGGCGGCGCCCAGGTAGGCCTTGGCCGACCAAACTTCGTACTTCTTCCAGGCTTGGTAGGTGCGGCGGTAGTAGGCGACGGCTTCGGCATGGTTGCCCTGACGTTCTTCCATGAGGCCCAGCCAGTAGAGGCAGCCCGCGGTGGTCTCGCCCTTCCACTCCTTGGTCTTGGCGATTTCTTCGAATACCGCCTTGGCTTCGGCGTACTTCTGGGTTTCCGCGAGGGCGCGGGCCTTGATGAAGAGGATGTCCTTCTCCTTCGACATCACGACGCTGTTGTCGATGGCTTCGCCGCAGAGCTCGAGGGCTTCCTTGTACTTCTTCTGGGACAGGCGGATTTCCGCCAGGCCGGCGAACCCGAAGTCCGCGTATTCCGAGGAGCGATGGTGCTCCATGATGTACTGGAAATAGCCTTCGGAGTTCTTGGTCTCGCCCTTGATGAGCATGTGGTCGCCGACGATGGCGAGGATGGTGGGGCTGAGCTCCTCCGCCTTGTAGTTCGCGGAGATTTTCGTGAAGTAGGTGTCCGCCTTGGCGGGGTCGCGCAGGAAGGTCGCCAACTGGCCCTTAGCGAAGAACCCACGGGCTTGGGCGATCAGCGAATCCTTGTTTTCCTCGAGGCGCAGCAGTTTGGCGATCTCGTCCTCGGCGTTGGCCGCGGTGTAGGCATTCGGGTCGACCACCGCCCCCGGCTTCACGCGCTTCACCTTGCGGGCGAGCTTTTCGGCCAGGAAGAGGATGAGCTTTTCGGAGCCCTCCTGCTTGCGGTCGTTGATGGATTCGGCGACCGCGCCGGAAAGGATGCCGAGGGCTTCCGTCTTGGCGGCGAGGATGCTGGCTTGGCGGGCCTTCTCGACGACGTCGAGTTCGGCAGCGAGTTCGGTGGAGAGCTTGGCCACGGCGGCCTTGGCGGCGGCGACTTCTTCCGGCTTGGCGTCGGACTTCACGAGCTCATCCACCTTCTTGCGGGCGGCGGCGAGCTGGGCGCTGAAACGCTTCTGGACGGCGTCGGCCTGCTGGGCGAACTCGGGCTTGTCGCCCATGCGTTCGGTGGCCTTGATGACTTCGTAGAGGTAGTTGAGCGACTTCGGGTCGGCGTGGTCCCAATCGTACACCTCCCTGTAGAGATCGCGCATGCGCGTGTGTTCGCCGCGGCCGGGGAGGAGTTTGCCGAGTTCGCGGAGGACGAAGTCCAGGGCGTTGGGGTTGGTCCGGCCCGAACGGGCGGCCGCGATGTAGGCCTCGATCGCCTTGACGGTTTGGGTTTCCTTTTCCTTCTCCAGGCGCTCCTTCTCGGCCTTGTACTTGGCCTTCAGGGCGGGCTCGGCGTTCGTGCGCAGGTTCTTGTCCGCCGTCGAGATGTCCTTGTCCAACTCCGTCGCGATGCGGATCGCCGCGTCGCCGATGAGGGTGTGCACCTCGGGGACCTGGTTGACGATGCTTTCGACCTTGCTGACGCCGTAGTCCCGGAGCCACTCGTTGCAGAGGGTGATGGTCGCTTCGATCTCGGGCGGATTCACGCCGAACTTCACGATGGCTTGGCGGTAGCGGACGTCGGCGAGGTACTCGCCCTTGGGGTAGGCCTTCTGGTACTCATCGAAGCCGACCTTGGTTTCCTTGTACTTGCCCTGGTAAAACCAGCACAGGGCGCGCATGTACATCGCCTGTTCCTTGGCGAAGGAGCGCTGGTACTTGTTCAGGAACTCGTCGAGGGCTTGGCGGGCCTTGTCCCAATCCACGTGCGCGAAGTGGCAGCAGGCGATGCGGAAGTCGATTTCCTCCAGCGTGGAGGGGTCCATCTTCTTCACGTTTGCCTTCGCCCAATTGTAGTGGCCGATGGCTTCCTCGAACTCTTCCCGGTCCTGGGAGATCGAGCCGAGGATGACGGCCACCATGGAGACTTCTTCGGCGTCCGGGTACTTGGAGAGGAACTCCTTGCACTTCGCCTGGGCTTCGCCGTTGCGGCCGATTTCGCGGAGGGCGAGGATGTAGTAGTAGTAGGCGCCGGAAACCTTGGAGAAACCTGGGTTGTTTTCGAAGATGTCGCGGAAGGCGACGAACGCTTCCCACGGGCGCTTCAGCTCGAGGAGGCAGAGGCCGATGCGGTACGAGATGAAGGCGTCGTAGTCCTTGTTCTTCTCGAAGTCGCTCTGGATGGTCTTGAAGCTTTCCAGCTCGGCGCGGGCCTTCTCGATTTTCTCGGTGGCCTCCGGCGTCGGCTTGGGGTTATCCTTCACGATCTTGTCCAGGTCCACCTGCTTCATCTCGACGGCCTTGGTGACCGAGCGATTGACGGTGGCGCGGCGCAGGGCGCCTTGGTAGCTTGCGAGCGCCTGGCGGTAGAGTTCTTCCTTCGCCTTCGTTTCGGAGGCGTTTTCGCCGGCCTCGAAGCGGGCGTCGCCGATTTCGATGCGCTGGAAGTTCGAGCGGACGATTTCCGCCGGCGAACCGGTGCCCTTGGCGTCGATTTCGGACTTCAGCTGTTCGGCTTCCTTGACGAGGCCGAGCTTGGTGTAGACCTCGACCAAACGCATGCCGCCTTCACGGGCTTCGGGTGTGCCGAGGCCGCCGGCGGTGGCCTGCTTGAGCAGGCCCACGGCCTGGCCGAGGGCTTGCTTCTTCTCTTCCTCGGAGCCGCTCTTCGACTTTTCTTCGACGACGCGGGCGGAAAGGGTGTAGGCGTTGACGCGATCCTTGGGCTGCACCAGCGGGTTGGTGCGGAGCATCTTGAGCAGGTCGAGGGCCGGGTCCCACTTGGACTGGTTGGCGTACACTTCGACGAGCGTCAGCTGCGCGACGCCGCGCATGTTGTCGTTTTCGTCGATGATCTTGCCCGTGCCTTCGGGGTACTTCGTCAGGAAGGTGTTGATCTCGGCGTCGGCCTTGACCCAGTCCTTCATCAGGTAATAGGTGCGGGCGCGATGGAAGCAGACGGTGGCCTGCATGGCCGCGGGGAAGTTCGCGACTTTCTTCTCGAGGTCCTCGAGGTTCTTCAGCGCGGCGGTAAACTGCTTCTTGTCGATCTCCCCCATCGTCTTGTTGTACTGCGCGGTCAAGGGGTCCTCCTGAGCCTTGGCTGCGGCGGGGGCGCCTTGGGCACGAAGGGAGGTGGTTGCCGGGATGACGGCGATAAGGACGGCAAGGATGGCAGCTTTGGCCAACTTGTAGGTGCGAGACTCTTGGGTAACCATCGGAGGTAAGGGGAGGCGGGGAGGCCTCAATGGGGGAGGGTGTGAAAATAGCCCTTTACGGTGGATACTGCCAAGCACTATCCCCTGATTTTGTTCCCATTATTGTAGACGAATAATCCCTGCCCAGCGCTGAGACGAAAGAATCAGCGGTTAGGCTTTAGGGCGCTGCCGAGGAGGGTTTCGAAATGGGGTTCCGGGACCTCTTTCGCGACGACCCGGACCTCGGAGTGCACGAAGCCGACCTCCTCGATCCAGTCGTGTAGGTCGTTTTCCTTGAAGCCCAGCCAACGGTCGGCATAGAGCTCGCGCGCTTTCTCAAAACGGTGGGCCCGGAGGTCTAAAATAAGCAGCCGACCGCCGGGTTTCAGGATGCGGAAAGCCTCCGACAGCGCTTTTCGGGGATTTTCCGCATGGTGAAGGGCTTGGCTGAGTAGGGCCAGGTCGACGCTTCGGTCCTTCAGGGGTACTTTTTCGATGTCGCCCAGGACGTAGTCTACATTCTTAAGTTCTTCTTTATCAGCAAGTTCTCTTCCAAGCGCTACCATCTTGGGCGAGTTATCGACGCAATGGACAAATTCGGCCTGCCGGGCCAAGAGGCGGGAAACCGTGCCGTCGCCCGCACCGAGGTCAGCGATACGCACCTTGGGGGCCAAGAGGAGCAGCATCTGGCCAATCGACTCCCACGAACGGCCTGGGCAGTAATTCCGTCCCAGTCGATCGGCGACGAGGTTGAAGTGCTGTTCCGATTTGCGGCGACGTTTCTCGGCGAGCCGTTTGAAGGCCCGTTGGTCGGCGGTCGTCGTGGCGTCCTTGGCGGTCGCGGTCAGGGCTGCCTCCAGGATTTGGCTCACGCCATCCGGTAGGTTCGGCGTGAGGGCATAGTAGGAGTGCTTGCCGTCACGGCGGTCCGCGGCCAGGCCCGCCTTGCGGAGCAACGACAGGTGCGTGGAGATGCGCGACTGGCGCATGCCGAGGATTTCCTGCAGTTCGCCGACGGAGAGTTCGCCCTTGGCCAGCAGGAAAAGAATCCGCGCCCGGGTAGGGTCGGCGAGCAGGCGCAGGGATTCCCAAGGGTCGGGCATGGGCATACCTTGGAGGCCCTTTGCGTCCATGTCAAAAGAGGAAGCCCCGGAACACCGGGGCTTCGTCGGGACGCGCGATTCGGCGCTTACTTCTTTTCCACCCAGCGGCGGATCGAGAGGACCTTCCAGTTCTCGGTCTTGCCGTTGATGTTGGTCGTGAAGGACTCGTCCGGCTTGCGGTTGAGGAACTGCTTGGCCAGCGGCGAAACGTAGGCCAAGATGTTGACCTCCGGTTGGCCATCCCAAGCGCCAAGGATGTCGTAGGTCACCTCGGTCTTGTCCGATTCACGCAGCAACTTGACGGTCGAGCCGATGGAGACGAGCGCGGTGGTGGCTTCGGTGAAGTCGGTCACGCGGGCCTTCTTCAGCATCGCATCGAGCTCGGCGCGGCGACCGGAAAGGGTGTCATGGTCCTGACGGGCCATCTTGTACTCGGAGTTCTCGCGCAAGTCGCCGTGTTCCTTGGCGATCTGGATCGCTTCCTTCACGGCCGGCAGCTTGACCTGCACGATGTCGGTGAGTTCGGCTTCGCGGGCTTCCTTGCTGTGCTTCGAGACCACCAGTTCCTTCTCGACGGTGGAGTCGTCCTGGCGGGACTGGACGAGGCGCTGGACGTGCGGCTCGATCTTGGCGAGTCGGGCGAGGAGCGAGTTCTTCGTCATCTTGTCGAAGCCTTGGTTGCGCAGCATGATGCGGGCCAGGTCGAAGATGGTTTCGCTGTCCGCCTGCTTGCCGCCGGCGGGCGCGATGATGTCGGCGATGAGGGCCTTGTCCTTGATGAGCTCGTTGGCCAGCGGGATGCGGGCGGTCGAGTTCGATTCGAGGGCTTCGGTGTCGATGCTCGCGAGGATGGAGCCGAGGAAGCTCGGCACGATGAGCGGGGCGACGATTTCGGCGTATTTCTTGGAGTCGCGGTTCTTGATGACCCAGATGATGACCGGAGCGCGGAGTTCGCGGGTC
>DBCN01000152.1:1352-32649 GCA_002293065.1 Opitutia bacterium UBA957 | reverse complement strand
TCGCGGTTGCGGAGGAGGTCGAAGCCGCGGTCGGACCAATGGTCGCCGTGGTGCGCGCGGACGAGGTCGAGGAGGCTGCGGATCTTCTCGGTCGTGTGCGGGATGCTCAGGGCCACCTGCGCAAGGTCGTTTTCGTCGCAGAGGGCGATGATGTCCGAGGCCGTCGGGCTGAAGGTTTCGACGGTTTCCACCGCGGTGCGGAAGAACTTGTCGCGGTTCCAGATGGCGCAGAGCACCTTCGGGAGGTTGGCCGAGCGGCGCGAACCGGTCAGGCCGGCGACGGCCTTCGCGAGGTCGCTCGACACCTTGGCGAGGTTGGCTTCGGTGGCGGCGGAGCGGGTCTCGGCGGAAGAGCTCTCGGCGAGTTCTTCGAGGAGGGCCAGCTTGCGCTCGAAATTGGGGGCGAGTTCGTACTGGGCGAAGAGGTCTTCGCCGAGGTCGACGGGGGCTTCGAGGAGGGCGTAGTTGCCGCCCTTACGTTCAGGGATGAGGATGGCGCGGTCCTTACGGAGAGCGGCGCGACCCTTGGTCCACCAGGCCTTGAAGGCGGCCGCGCGATCCTTGCCGGAGGCGAGGGAAGCGAAGTGGACGCGCTCGAGGTTGGCTTCGAGGGCGTAGGAGGAGCATTCCCCCGTGGGGAGCTCGGCGAGGAGGGCTTTCACCAGACCGGCGGGGTCATCGGAGACGAGGGCTGCCACCTTGGCCTTGCCTTCATCGGAGTAGGCCTGGGCGATCAGGGAGTTGGAGTCGATGATGTCGATCTTGCCGGCGAAGAACGCGGCATCGATGGCATGGCCTTTCTTGGCCTGTTCGGGGAAGTCGACGGTGAAGCGGTTGGTCGCGGCGTCGAAGGCACGGATGATGCCGATGCCCCAAGCTTGATGGAGGCAGAATCCGGTCTGTCCTTCGGATACCTTGGTCTTGGTATTCTCCAGAGCGTTGATTTTTCCACCTTGTGGGTTGGGGGCCTTGTTGCTCATTGCAAAAAGTGGTTTTGGGGATAACAAATCGCACTTGCAAGCAGGAAGGCGGGTCCGTCTCGGGCCCTGCTCGATCGCTAGCCACTCCGCCACGCTCAATCATGGCTTTTAAGCCCGAAAAACCCTCCATTCATGGAGAGACGCCCGATAGCCTCGGTGCCCGCCTCGCCGAGGCTGGCCACCCCCGCTACCGGGCGGGTCAGGTCTTTGCCTGGCTCTACCCTAAGCGGGCCGAAAGCGCCGAGGTCATGACTAACCTTCCAGCCAACTTAAGGTCTTGGTTGACAGATAATTACGATTTCTCTGGGACGGAGGTTTTGGGCAAGAAAACGGCCTCCGACGTGACCCAGAAGCTCTTGCAACGCCTCCGCGACGGGTCCCTCATCGAGACCGTCATCATCCGGGCGCCGATGGAGGGGGTGGGGCAAGATAAGTCCCGCCGGACTATCTGCATTTCGACGCAGGTGGGCTGTGCCTATGGCTGCAAGTTCTGCGCGTCCGGGCTCGAGGGCTGGAAGCGCGACCTGTCCGTCGGCGAAATCGTCTCCCAGTTGGTCCAAGTCTGCCGCATCGAGGACCAGTCCGACCCGGCCCGGGCCGCCGAGGGCTTGGCCTCTTTCGATAACATCGTGGTCATGGGCATGGGCGAGCCGCTCGCCAACTACGACAACCTCCTGGCCGCGCTCAAGACGGTGAATGCGGCTTGGGGCTTCGGCTTCGGTGCCCGGCGGGTGACCATCTCCACTTCGGGGGTGGTCCCCAAGATCCTCAAGCTCGCCGAAGAGGATCTGGGCTTCCGCCTCGCCATCAGCCTCCACGGCGCGACCAACGAGGTGCGCGAACAGATCATGCCGGTGAACCGCAAGTATCCGCTCGAGCAGCTCATCCCCGCCGCCAAGATCTTCGCCCGCACCCATGGGCGCATGCTCACGTTGGAGTTCATCTTGATCGAAGACATCAACGATTCGCTCGATCAAGCCCGCAAGCTGGCGGCCATCGCCCGCGAACTCCACGCCCACGTGAACCTCATTCCCTACAATACCGTGCAGGGGCTGCCGTGGGTGCGTCCGTCCATCACCCGCCAAGATCGGTTCGTGAAGGAGCTCCGTGCGCTGGGCGTCACCGCGACGTTGCGTCGGGAGAAGGGCCACGACATCGATGCGGCCTGCGGTCAGCTCCGCCTCCAGAAGGAAAAGGCCTTGGGCGCGGATCCTTCGCCGCCCGCCGCCGCTTAAGCGGTCAGCCCGGCGACAAAAGCCTTACGGTCCGGCGCCTTGAAGAAAGCGGTGCCGGCCACGAGCGTATCCGCTCCCGCCGCGCGGCAAAGCAGGCCGGTCTCGGCGTTCACGCCCCCATCGACCTCCAGACGGTAGTCCAAACCGCGTGCGCGCCGCTCGGTCGCGAGGAAGCGAATGCTGTCGAGGACGCTCGGGATGAACGCCTGTCCGCCGAAGCCTGGGAAGACGGTCATGCAAAGCACGAGGTCGACGGAGGCGAGGTAGGGCAAGAGGCGTCGCGGATCGCCGTCGGGATTCATCGCGATGCCGGCCTTGAGTCCGGCTGCCTTGATGGCCGCCAGCGTCTGGCCCATGTCGTGCGCGGCTTCGATGTGCACGGTGAGGCGCTCGGCGCCGGCTTTCGCAAACGCAGCCACGAAGCGGTCCGGATGCGTGAGCATCAGGTGGACGTCAAAATGGAGTTTCGAGCGGGGGCGGAGATCGGCGACGACCTGCGGACCGAAGCTGATGTTGGGCACGAAATGCCCATCCATGATGTCGAGGTGCACCCACGTGAGCCCAGCCTCTTCGATCGCGTGGAGACCGGCGATGAATTCACCGTGGTTCGCGGCGAGGAGGGAGGGGGCGACGACCGGGGCGGGCATGTTACCAGGCGGTGGTGGCGGCTTCGCGGATCTGGGCGGAGAGGTCGCCCAGCAGCCGCGGCGCCAGGCTGCGTTCTTCGGAGGCGGCATCTCCGGTGATTTGGAGCGCAGCGACCGAGGTGAAGTCGCGATCCTTGAAAAGGGTTTTCCGGCCGCCGTCGGTCGTGAGCGTGCAGCGTGCCACCATCGTCACGCGATAACTGGAGAAACTGTAGGCGTCGGTCGACTTCGTCGTCAGGCCTTCCCGGCGGTAGGTGACGATTTCGACGTCGAGCTTGGCGCCACCGGTGCCGACCTTGATCCGCGGGTCGCGCCCGAGGTCTTCGACGAGTTTTTCCTGGAAGATGGCCTGCAGCCCCGGGCGCGCCGTGGCGTTGCGGATCGGCAGCACCTCGATGCGGGCGAAGGCCGGCTTGGGCCCGCCGAGTTGGTAGGCGGAGCAGCCCGTCAGGACGACGGTGGCGAAGAGGGCGAGGAGGCGCATCAGCGGCGTTCGGTTTCGGTGGCGGGTTTCGTGCCTTCCTTGCGGAAGCCGAGCGCGTCCAGTTCGTCGCCGACGACCGTGGGTTTGGCGTCGGTGTTCGCCCGCGGCCGCGGGTAGACGCCGAGCAGACGGTCGGCGACGGTCTTCGGCGGCGTGGGGCTCGCTTGGATTTCGGCGAGCAAGGCTTCCGCCTCCTTGGCGGCCTCCGATTCCGGCGCCAGGCTGCGGCAGGCATTGGCCATCAACTTGGCGGCTTCCGGGTTGTTGCGCTTGAACCAGTAGAATTTCCCGAGGTTGAGGCGGCCGCGGGCCGCGCGGTCGCGGAGTTCCTTGATTTGCTCCGCGGACTGTTGGGCGCGCCGGTTCGCGGGGAATTGATCCGCCAGCGTGCGCCAGTGGTCGGCGGATTCCAGCGTGGACGCTTGGTCGAAGTCCGGGCCCAGCGACTCGGAGCCGCGCAGCTTGGCGAGTCGCTCCAGCGCTTCGGGGGCATGCTTCGAGGTGGCGTAGTCGCTCACGATTCGCTCCAGCATCTCGTTGTAGATCTCCTTGCGGTCCTCGCGCTCGGCCAAGCGGGCCGCATGGATGAGGCTTTCCTCGGCGACCGGTCCGTTGGGGGCGACCTTCAGGATCTTGTCGTAGATGCTCAAGGCGTGGAGCGGATCCTTGAACCAAGGGAACCAGCCACCGAGGTAGCGGCGTTCGCCGCGTTCGTATTGACCGGCCAAATCGAAGGCGAGCTGGACGGCCAAGCCGAAGCCGGAAAAGTTCGCGTGGCCCTTGAAGAGGGTGTCGAGGTCGGCCTCCGCGTCGTCGAACTGGCCCGACTTCGCATAGAGTCGCGCGCGGCCGAGGAGGGCGACCGCTTCGGCGTCGGTGCCGGCTTCGGTTTCGATCAGCCGGTTCCAGAGCGCGAGGGCGGCGCGGTCTTCGCGCATGATCGCCAGGTTCTCGGCTTGGTCGATGGTCTTGAGGACGGCTTCCGTGCGGCTGGTGGGCCGGGTATCGGAGGCGGTACCGGGCTTGAGGACCCAGCCGCCGTTTTGATGGATGAGTTCGGCTGAAACCGAAAGGCTCAGCAGGCAGCAGGCTGCGAGGAAGGGTTTAGCGACGAGGTTCATGCCAGCGGAGAAGGGTTGCGCCCCAAGTGAGGCCGGAGCCGAACGCGACGAGCAGGACGAGGTCGCCGTGCTTGATCTGGCCGTTGCGCCATGCCTCTTCGAGGGCGAGCGGGATCGAGGCGGCCGAGGTGTTGCCGTACCGTTCGAGGTTCGAGGGGAAGCGATCGAGGCCCACGTTCAGTTGGCTCGCGACGGCTTCCAGGATGCGGTAATTGGCTTGGTGTGGGATGAACCACGCGACTTCGTCGGAGCTCACGCCGCACTGCGCGAGCACGCGTTGGCAGGACTCCGACATCACCCGGACGGCGAGCTTGAAGACTTCCTTGCCGTTCATGCGGAGGCAGTGCTCGCGGTCGGCCATGGTCTGCGCGGTGGCCGGCTTGGCGGAGCCCCCGGCCACGCAGTGGATGAGCTCGGCGTTGACGCCGTCGGAGCCCAGCAGGTTGCCGAGGATGCCGACGTTCGGCGTCGCCGTGGCCTCGATGACGGCCGCCCCGGCTCCGTCGCCGAAAAGGACGCACGTGGTGCGATCTTGCCAGTCGATGACGTTGGAGAGTTTTTCGGCGCCGACGACGAGCGCGCGGCGGTAACGTCCCGAGCGCAGCATGTCGGTGCCGACCTGCAGGGCGAAGACGAAGCCCGAACACGCGGCCGAGACGTCGAAGGCGGGGATGTCGCGACGGAGCCCCAGCTTCGCCTGCAGGAGGCAAGCCGTGGAGGGGAAGGGGACGTCCGGCGTCATCGTCGCCACGATGAGCAGGTCGATGTCCGCGGGATTCAGGCCCGCGTTCCGCAAGGCATGCGCCGCGGCCTTGGCGCCCATGTCGGAGGGATTCTCATCCGGCCCCGCGATCCGTCGTTCCGAAATCCCCGAGCGCGTTTTGATCCACTCGTCGTTGGTATCGACGATTTTGGACAAATCATCGTTGGTCAGCCTCCGCTCGGGAGCGTGGACTCCGACGGAGCGGATGAAGACTGATAGCTCGGCAGTGCTCATCAAGGCCTGTGAGAAAAGACCCGCCGGGGCGGGAAGGGAACACTAAAACCTTAGGCGACCTCTGGGTTGGCCGAAATCACCGCGTTTGCCTCGGCTAAACCTGCCTGCATGCGGTGTCCGGTGCCATGGCCGAGCGCTTCATAGCCCAAGCGGATGGCGCTGGCGATGCCTTGGCGGTTGCTGGAGCCATGCGCCTTCATGACGAGGCCGCCCAAACCAAGCAGGGGGGCTCCGCCGTAACGTTCGGGCTTGAGCTTGCCTTTCAGGTCGCGGAGCAAGGGGAACATCGCGATGCCGCCGGCCAGATAGACCGGGTTGCGCTTCACCTTGCTGCCGATCAGGTCGCGGACCATGTAAACCAAGCCTTCCAAGGTCTTGAGGATGACATTGCCCGTGAAGCCGTCGGTGACGACGACGTCACAGCAGTCGCCGAAGACATCGAAGCCTTCGACCGGGCCGACATAATTGATCTTGTCGCCCATCGCCTTCAGCAGGGTGTGGGTGCGGTTGATGCGCGCCCCGCCCTTGCCTTCTTCGGTGCCGACGGAAAGCAGCCCGACGCGGGGGCTGGCGATGCCTAGGGCGCTCTGCGCATAGATGGAGCCGAGCACGGCGTTGTGGAGCAGGTGCTCGGGCTTGGCTTCGGGATTGGCCCCGACATCGAGCAAGACGAAGTGGCCTTCGCGTCGCGGCATGATCGCCGCGAGCGCCGGACGTTCAGCCCCTTCCATCGGGCGAACCTTGATGGTGCCGGCGGCGACGAGGGCCTTGGTATTGCCGGTCGAAACGACCGCTTCGACTTCGCCCGCCTTCAACATTTCCAAGGCGATCACCATCGAGGAGTCGCGCTTGGACTTGATCACCGTCATCGCCGCATCGTCGGGATTGACGACGCCAGGCGCATGACGGAATTGGATGCGCTTGTGGTTGAGGATGCGGTTATCCATCGCCAACAGGCGTAGGTTGTCTTCATGCCCAACGAGGATGAGCGTGTCCTCCGGGCCGACGATGCCCTCACGGATAGCCAAGGCCGCCGCAGCGACTGCTTCGGCGGGACCGAGGTCACCGCCCATGCAGTCTAAGGCAATCTTATGGCCGACGGGCGGGGTGACTTCGCTCATATGCTGCGGGCGTGTGCCCGGAAAAGAGGCTTAGGCCTCGGTGTCGAGGACCTGACGGCCGCGGTACTTCCCCGTGGTGGGGTCGACGCGGTGGGAGCGGCGGAGTGCGCCGGATTCAGTGTCGCGCACGAGCTTGGGAGCGCGGAACTGATTGGCGCCACGACGGAGGCGGCTGCGACGCTTGGACTGTTTACGTTTCGGATTTGCCATGGTTCTACGCTGGGATGAGGGTCGGTTCTACTCCTCCCCCCACCTCGGTCAAGCCCCCTTTCATGGGCTTGCACCCCAACTAGGGCGGGATTGGCTCTTTTCATGGCTTTAGCCCCTGCACTTTTTCTCGATCGGGACGGAAATCTCATCGTTGACCACCATCACACCTGCGAGGTCCACCAAATCACCCCAATTTCTGGGGTCAAAGAGGCGTTGGAGGCTTGCTTGCAAGCAGGGTACCGCCTCTTCGTCCTGACGAACCAGAGCGGGATTAATCGGGGGAAGTTCACCTGGGCCCAATACCACGCCTGTAACCGACGGATGCTGGAACTGCTGGATTTGCCGACGCCAGGTATTTTGGAAATCAAGGCCGCCCCCGAGCGCCCCGATGAGCCTTCCGTCTATCGCAAGCCGAACCCGCGATTCATCCATGAGATGGTCGCCAAGTACCAGCTGGACCCCGCCCGCTGCTGGATGATCGGTGACCGCATCACCGACTGGGATGCCGGTAAGAACGCGGGCATCCGCTCCTGCGCGGTACGCAGCGGGGCTGGGCGTCCCGAAGATTTCGCTTACGCCGAGAGCCAAGGCTTCGCGATTCGGACGGACTTCCCGGAGTTCGTCCGGCTGGATCTCGGATTGAAGTGCTGAAAACAAAAAAGGACGAACCCGAAGGTTCGTCCTTTTATTGAATTCCCTAAGGAAATTAGGCCTTAGGCTTTTCGGAAGGGCAGGGGCACTTTTCGCCGTCCTTCTTGGCCGGAGCGTCTTCCGCGGTGGCGGGAGCAGCCGGAGCGTCCTTCTTGTCCTTGTCGCACTTCTTGGGGCAATCGTCGCCGCAGAGGTCATCGGAAGCCTTAGGCTTTTCGGAAGGGCAAGGGCACTTTTCGCCGTCCTTCTTGGCCGGAGCGTCTTCCGCGGTGGCGGGAGCAGCCGGAGCGTCCTTCTTATCCTTGTCGCACTTCTTGGGGCACGCTTCGGCCGAGATGGTCGCGGTGGGCTTTTCGGAAGGGCAGGGGCACTTTTCGCCGTCCTTCTTGGCGGGTTCGCTTGCGGCGAAGGAAACAACGGCAGCGAGGGCCAAGGCGCTGGCGGAGGTGATGATGAGCTTGAGGAACTTGGAGTTCATAGGAGAGACCTTTAAGTTGGATGGTTCCTGCCAACTGTCAATGACCGCAGGGAGAATTAACCCCCTAGGTCATCTGAGGGTTTTATGTAGTTCGGATAGTTTCTCGGCGGCCTTGATCTGGCCCGTTCCGGGCAGCCAATCGCTTCCGCTGGTCGTGCCGTAAACCTGCGAGGTTATAACTAACTTAAGTTCTTTAACCACAACTATTTCCGATAAATCTTTGAGGCGGTTTTTGGCCGGTGCTAGGGGGGAGTTCTCTGGCTTGGAGTCGATCCAAAGGATGGCATCGGGGTTAGCTTGCACCAAGATTTCCCAGTCCAGTTTGACCCAGGTGCCAGCTTGGAGCGGGGATTTGAAGCCGGCCTGCCGGAGCGCCAAGGCGGTGTAGGCATCCGGCCCCGCCATCATCCCATCCCAGATGATCAAGAGTGTCTTCGGTTTGATGGCGGCTATTCGGTTCAACTTATCGCCAAGGGCCTTCGCGGAGGCCTCCTGGCGGGTGACTGCTCCCAAGCGTTCGAGGTCGCGTGCGATGGAGTCGGGGCCTTCGGCGCTTAGGACCACCACTTTTAAGCCAGCTCGGATGCAGCGCTCCGCCCATAACGGATTCGCTAAGCGCGGAAGGATGACCAAGTCGGGCTTGGTTCGCAGCAAGGACTCCACATCAGGACTGAAGGCATCGCACGTCCGGGCGGCGGGATGCGTGGGCGGGAGCGGACACCAACGGGTCGCCGCGACCAACTGCGGCCCGCAACCGAGATCCAAGAGGGTCTGCGTCGCCCCCGGGCTATAGCTGGCGATGCGTTGCGGCGGTTCCGCCCCGCACACCACCGCGCCGTAACCGCAACACAAGAACCAGAGCCAGCGCATCAGGCGATCAAGGCGAAGGCCAGGCGTATGGCCGCATCGAAGCTCCCGCGATCGGCGAGGCCTTGGCCCGCCAACCCATAGGCCGTGCCGTGGTCGGGGCTGGTGCGGATGTGGCGGAGGCCCAGCGAGAGGTTCGCGGCCGTGCTGAAATCCACGGTCTTCAGCGGCGCCAAGCCTTGGTCATGGTAGATCGCGGCGACGGCATCGAACTCGCCTTGGAGGTGCCGATGGAAAACGGTGTCGCCCGGGAGTGGGCCCGTGACGTCATGCCCTTCCGCCCGCAGGCGTTCCACGGCGGGCTTGATGATCGCGTCGTCTTCGGCGCCGAGCAGGCCGCCTTCGCCGGCGTGCGGGTTGAGGCCGCAGACCGCGATCCGCGGACGGGCATCGCCGAGCTTCTTCCGCAGCTCAAGCAAGGCGAGGACCGTCCGGCGGACGTCTGCACCGGTGAGCGTGGCCGCGACCGTGCGCAAGGGAATGTGCCACGTGACGAGCCCGACCGTGAGTCGCCCGCCGGCGAAGGCCATGACGGGCTCGCCGCCCCAGCGGTGCGCGAAGAATTCGGTCTGTCCCGGAAAGGCGTAGCCGACGTCGGCGAGGCCTTTCTTGTTGATGGGCCCGGTCACGACTCCGCTGAAGCGTCCCTCGGTGGTGCCGCGCGCGGCGAGTTCCATGGCTTCGAGGGCGACGCGTTGGCCGGCTTCATCCGGCTGCCCCAAGCGTGCTTCGTAATCCGCCGGGCCGACGGCTTGGCCTTGGCCGAGGCCGGCGATCCATTTCGCCGGACCGATGGGTGTGACCGTGGCGGCAAGCTCCGGGTGGGCGCGCAGCCACGACGCGATGAGCTCCGGGCCCACGCCCGCGGGATCACCACACGTCAGGGCTAGGGGCAAACGGTTCATGCGGGTTGGATGAAGCGGCCGCGCTTGCCGCCGAGGAAAAAGTTCAGGAACGCCAGGGCCTCGCCACTGTGGTACTCGCCGCTCGTCACGCCCGCTTGCGCGAGGGCCGCGCAATTCCCGCCGGCGGTGTAAACCAGGTGATAGGCTTTCTTGAGTTCGGCGATGGTCTCCACGGGTAAACCGCGGCGCCGGAGGCCGATGAGGTTGAGGCCGGCGCAATCGTTGCGTCCGTAGGCCAAGGCATTGGGCGGGACGTCTTCCGTGATGACCGCGTTGCCCGAGGTGAGCGAGCCGCCCCCGATGCGACAGAACTGATGCACGGCAACGCCGCCGCTGATGAAGGCGCGGTCACCGACCAGCACATGCCCGCCCAACATGCAGCCATTCGCGAGGATCACGTGGTCGCCGAGCACGCAGTCGTGGGCGACGTGCGCCCCCGCCATGAGCAAGCCGTCCGCTCCGATGGTCGTGTCGACGCCGGCTTTCGTGGCCCGGTGCACGGTGACGTGTTCGCGTAGGACGGTGCGGTCACCGATGCGCACGCCGGAAACGACGGAGCGGTCGAAGGAGAGGTCCTGCGGGTCGCCGCCGATGACCGCGAAGTGGTCGACGCGGACCTGCTTGCCCAGGCTGGCCCCAGCCTTGATGATGGCGTGCGCGGCGATGACAGACCCAGCCCCGACCTGAGCGCCGGCCTCGATGATGGCAAACGGCCCGACCGCGACGTCCGGGGCGAGCTGGGCGGTGGGATGGACTTGGGCGCTGGAGTGAATCACCGGGAGGAAGAGGAGGACCCACCGAAGAGTTCCAGTTGGGTGGTGCGCACCATATCGTAGACCCGGAGCAGGCGAAGCAAGGCCAAGGTCGGCGACTCGCGGCTGGTCGGGGCCTCCGCGTGCTGCACGAGGTTTTCGACGATGGTGCGAAGGGAGATGACGTGGTCCACGCCCGCTTCCTTGAGGAGTCGGATGCTTTCCGAGCGGGCAGGCTCCTGGGAGGGCAGGCCGGGCAGGATGAGGACCTTGATCAGCGCTGCCGCCTCGCCTTCGGGGAGGCTCGCCCAGGCTTCTTTCGCCGTCTCGCAGGCGTCTTTCCGGATGAAGTCGAGGAAGTCCCCACGCCGGATGGTGGTGGCCGTCACCGCCTTCTGGCCATGCCAGTCGCGGATGACGGCCACACCGTCACCCAACCCGACCAAATCCGCGCCAAAGAGCTGGAAGGCCCGTTCGCCCGGCGTTGCGGTGCGTGGGTTGCGGAAGAATACTTCGCCCTCGGCTTCGGGTCGCTTGCGTTTTCCGGTCACGGGGGCCTTGCGTGATTGGCGTACGAAGAAGCCGTTCACCTCGAAGAACTCGCGGACCAGACTGTCGTCGAAACCCGCCATGGCCGCAAGGATGCAGCCGGAGGGCCAGGTAGGTCAACCCGCTATGCGGTCACAGCGTGAACCCCGCGGGCGCGATCGCCACGGTGAACTCCCCTTTGAGCGAGCCCGCCTTCATCGCCGGGACGAGTTCGGCCAAGGGCGCCGTACGGATCGTCTCATGGAGCTTGGTCAATTCGCGGCCGATGCAGACCACCCGGTCGGGCCCGAGGATTTCCAGCATCTCATCGGCAAAGTCGCCGATGCGGTGGCAGGATTCATGCAGCACGATGGTTTCGTCGGCGACCTTGGCGCCTTCAAGGAAACGTCGGCGCGCCGCGGTCTTCGGGGCCAGGAAGCCGACGAAACGGAAGGCGTTGGTGGGCAGGCCGGACGCGGAAAGGAGGGTGACGATGGCGCATGGTCCCGGCAGGGGCGTCACGATGAGCTTGCGGCGGCGGCATTCGCGCGTGACGCGGAAGCCGGGGTCGCTGATGCCCGGCGTGCCCGCATCGGTGATCAGGGCGACGACGGCGCCGCGCTCGATCTTGTCGGCGAGTTCGACCGCGACTTCCTTTTCGTTGTGCTCGTGGTAGGCGAGCATCGGCTTGGTGAGGCCGAGGTGGCGGAGCAAGCCGCCCGTGACGCGCGTGTCCTCGCACGCGACGAGATCGCAGGCCGCCAACTCCGCCTTGGCGCGCTCGGTGATGTCACCGAGGTTGCCGAGCGGAGTGGCGACGACCCAAAGCCTGCCGGACGCTCCACGAGGCGACCCGTGTGCGTCTGCGGAGGCGGAGGGCATCTTAGCGGAAACCCGAGCCGCCCCCGGCGTTCAGGCCGGGGAGGCCACCTTGCCAGGAGGCCGGCTGGGCTTGGGGCAAGGTCGAGTCGACGGGCTTCTCGGTCGTTTCGCAACCGACGAGGCCCAAGAGGGCGACGGCAGCGGCGAAGACGGGGAGCAAGCGCATGGACGGCTTAGTTGTTGGCGATCTTACCGGTGAAAGGCACCAAGGTCACGACGCCACCGCGGGTGAACTGGTCGAGCTTCGCACCCGGCAGGATCTGCGCGGTGGAAAGGGCGGCCTGCACGGCTTCGACGCGGACCGTACCGATGTTCTCGTTGTTGATGCGAACGTAGAAACCGTCCTGGGGCTTGATGCCGTTGAGGTCGCCGACGGAGAAGGAGACGAGGCCCTTGGAGGGGTCGATGACCACGATGCGGGTCTTGATGGTTTCCGGACCGAACTCGATCTGGACGGTGTCGGCCTTCTCTTCGAGGAGAGGGTCGCGCGGGTAGGGAGGCTTGTTGCCGGTGGTGGCGACGGTCCAGTTGTAGAGCTGGACGTACTTCTGGGTGGCCGTGTTGCGGTTTTCTTCAGCCTTGTTGGCCTTGGCGATTTCTTCGTCGAGCTGCTCTTTGGTGAAGAGGGCGGCGATCTTCTCCTTGTCCTTGGCGATTTCTTCCTTGGCGGAGTTCAGCTCGGCGGTGAGGGAGTCCTTCTTGCTGTTGGCTTCGGTGAGCTGGCCGGTGAGCTCGTCGCGCTTGCGGGTGAGTTCGGCGCGTTCGCCTTCGAGGGTGGTCACGTTGGCGGTGAGGCCTTCGATCTTCTGCTTCTTGTCGGCGACGTCGGCGTTGAGGTCCTTCACATTGCCTTCGAGCTCGGTGATCTTGGTGCGCTTGGCTTCCAAGAGGCTCTTGGCCTTGGTGTTGATGTCGACCATGCGGAGGTCGAACTGCTTGTTCGCCAAGATTTCGGTGTCGGTCGTGGTCCAAGCGGTGTTCGCCATAGCGGTGTCGACCTTGCCCTTGAGCAGGTAAGCGAAGACACAGGCGGCGATCGCGGCGAGGACGCCGACGACGCGGAGGACCAGATTTGCGGACTTATTCATGGGGATTTTGGGGGAGTAAAGGGGTTAGGAATGGCTAAACGTCGTTTTCTCGGGGTCCACCGCTTCCTGTCGTTTAACAGGTCCCGGGTTGGAGGAAACGTGCAGAAGGACTTTGAACACCAGTTCCTCCGACCCGACAAGTCCAATTTGCTCGCAGAGTTGGGTCGTGGTCAGCCATTTTCCGGGTGCCTTGGCCAAGCCCGCGATCGCCTGACCGCGAATCTTGAGGGTTTCGGACGCAGCTTTCTTGCCTGCCTCGACGCCAGGTTGGTGGTAAGCGTTGATAGACAATAGGTTAGCGTAAAGTCCAACCGCCCGTTCAAAGAGCGCGATGAGCATGCCAACCGAATGAGCGTCGATTTTCTGGATGGTGATGGTGAGGTTGGCTCGGCCGCTGCCCGAGAGGGCTTCGCGAGACCCCAGCAGAAAGGCTTGGAGGTAATCTCCGGAGGTCACGCCTGGTTCGACTTCCGGGGAAGGCCCGCGGCGATCTTGCAGGACTTCGATGAAGACGGCGAAGAAGTTGTTCACGCCATCGCGCAGCTGCTGCACGTAGGCGTGTTGATCGGTCGAACCTTTGTTGCCATAGACGGTGAGGCCTTGGAAGACTTGGCGACCGGCGAGGTCGTGTTCCTTGCCCAGCGACTCCATGACGAGTTGCTGCAGGTAACGGGAGAAGAGGAGGAGGCGGTCTTTGTACGGCAAGACCACCATGGCCTTGGTGCCACGCCCTTCGGTGAGGTGATGCCAGGCCAGCGCCAGTTGGGCGGCGGGATTCTTGGCCGCCTCTGGATTGCGCGTCAGCGCATCCATGGCCTTCGCGCCAGCGAGGAGTCCATCGATGTCGAGGCCCTGCAACGCGGCGGGCAGAAGCCCGACCGGACCGAGTTCGCTGGTGCGGCCGCCGACCCAATCCCACATCGGGAAGCGGGCGAGCCATTGCTCCGCAACGGCGACTTTATCCAGCTGGCTGCCTTCACCGGTGACGGCGACCGCATGGGCCGCAAAAGATAGGCCCGCCTGCTTCCAGCGCAGGGCGGCTTCGATCTGGCCGTTGCGCGGTTCGGGCGTGCTGCCGGATTTTGAAGTCACCAAGACAAGGGTGCTGCCGAGGCGCTGGCCGAGGGCATCGAAGACGCGGTCGATGCCGTCGGGGTCCGTGTTGTCGATGAAGTGCACGCGCAAGGCGTCCTCCGCGGTGCCGAGGGCATCCGCCACGAATTGCGGTCCGAGCGCCGAGCCACCGATGCCGATGCAGAGGAGGTCGGTGAACTTGCCGGCCTGACCGCGGACTTCGCCGGCGCGTACTTTGCGGGCAAAGGCGTGGATGGCTTGCACCGCCGCTTGGATCTCGGCGGTGAGCGTGGCGTTCGGGGCCAGCTCCGGCGCGCGCAGCCAATAGTGTCCGACCATCCGCTTTTCGTCCGGATTCGCGATCGACCCTTTTTCGAGGGCCGCCATGTCCGCCAAGGCTTGGCGCATCGCGGGCCCGAGGCGTTCCGCGAAACCAGCCGGAGCCGGCGCGCGGCTCAAGTCGAGGGCGAAGCCCAACTCAGGGTAGTGGATGAGTTGACTGCAGTAAGCGGCGAAGGTGGAGGCCATCGCCCCGTTGATGTCCGCTTCAGGGGCGGGAGGCAATCCCGTTCCCCCGCTTACGGGCGCGGCGAGAGGATGTGGACGCCTTTTTTGTTGGCTGTCACGATTTCGGCGCGGCCATCGCCATCCAGGTCCGCGACGGCGAATTGCGTGCCGATGCCGGAGTCATCATCCGCGACTTGCGGAGTGAAGACGATCTTCCCCGCCGCGTCCTTCGCCCAGGTCAGGCCGATCACCAAAGGCGCGGCGAGGGGATTGGCATCCCCTTTCGGTCCGTGCGCCCAATACCGCTTGCCGGTGAAGAGGATCGGGCGGCCATCCGCGGCCTGCTTGCTCAGCACCAAGGCATGCATCTGGCCCAAGGCCAAGCCGCCGGCGGAGTTCGCCGGTTTGTCGTCGAGGATGCGGAACTCGACGAAGGTGCGGTCGCCGTTCGGCCCGCGGCGTTGCTGGAACCAGGAGAGGCCGAAGCGGTGCGCGTCGAGCGAGGTGAGCACGTCGGCCAAGCCGTCGCCATCGACGTCCGTGACGATCATCTGGGCACCGCCGTTGCGGCCCGCCGAAAAGGCGACCGCGTGAAAGGTCCAGAGCGTCCCGGCGGGGACTTTCGGGCCCGGGTTTTCCCACCAACCGTTGCGTTCGAGGATATCCTGATGTCCGTCGCCGTTCAGGTCGCCCACGCCGAGGCCATGCGTGAAGCGCGCGTACTTCTTGGGGTCGGCCGCGCTGATCGGCGTGAACTGCGCGGGCTGCGTGGGGTCGGCGGCGAGCTTGACGAAGCCGACGGCGCCCGCGGACATGCAGACGAGTTCAGGTTTGCCGTCGCCATCGAGGTCGACGAGGTGCGGGGATTCGTTGTCGGTCTTGGCGAGGAAGAGGTGGCGCTTCCAAGGGCCCGTGCTTTTCGCCCCCGGGTTCGCGTACCAATAAGTTTCCTTGCCCGGGAAACCGACGGTGATGACGTCGGGCTTACCGTCGCCATTGAGGTCCCCGACGAGCTGCACGAATGATTCCGAGTAACCCACCGGGTCATAAGGACGGCCCGGGTTTTCCGCCAAGGTATGGCGGACGCGGAAGTCCGGTCCTTCGAACCAGTGCGGGCCGGCCACGATGTCCGGCTGGCCGTCACCGTTGAGGTCACCGATCGCGCAGCCTTCCGTGAAGAAGTCCGTGGTCAAGGTGCGCCGCGCGAAATTCGGTTCCGTGGCGGCGCTGAGGACGCCCGCGCCGAGGCAGGCGATGGCGAGCAGGGTGGGGCGGGGCATGCGGTCAGGTTGCCGCGTCGCCGAGGTTAGGCAAAAACAAAGCAGGCGAGGCCGGAGCCTGGCCTGCGTGGATGCCCGTGGGGGCCGACTTAGTCGGCGTCGGTCACCGCGCCATCGGAGGCCGAGGACACGAGCTTCGCATACTTGGCCAACGTGCCGCGCTTTTCCTTGCACGGAGCGGGCTTCCAAGCCTGCAGGCGACGGGCGATTTCTTCCGCGGGGACCGCGAGGTTGATCTCGTTCTTCACCGCATCGATGACGATGGTGTCGCCGTTCTGGACGACGGCGAGCACGCCCCCGACGACGGCTTCGGGCGTGATGTGCCCGACGACGAAGCCGTGGCTGCCGCCCGAGAAACGGCCATCGGTGATGAGCGCGATGGTCTTGCCCAAGCCCTTGCCCATGACGGCACTGGTCGGTCCAAGCATTTCGCGCATGCCGGGGCCGCCCTTGGGGCCTTCGTTGCGGATGACGATGACGTGGCCATCCTTGACTTCGCCGCTGAGGATGCCCTTGAGGGAATCTTCTTCCGACTCGAAGACGATGGCCTTGCCAGTGAAGGCGTTGCCTTCCTTGCCGGAGATCTTCGCGACCGAGCCTTCGGGCGCGAGGTTGCCGCGGAGGATGCGCAGGTGGCTATCGGCCTTGATGGGGTTGGCGAAGGGACGGACGACGTCCTGGTCGGCGGCGTAGTTGCCGACGTTCGCCAGGTTCTCCGCCACGGTCTTGCCGGTGACCGTCAGGCAATCGCCATGCAGGAGGCCCTTATCGAGCAGCATCTTCAGTAACGGCTGGAGGCCGCCGATGCGCACGAAGTGAGCCATGTTGTACTTGCCGCTGGGCTTGAGGTCGGCGAGCACGGGGACCTTGCGGCCGACGCGTTCGAAGTCTTCGAGGGTCAGTTTGATCCCCGCGGTATGGGCCATCGCGATGAGGTGGAGCACGGCGTTCGTCGAGCCGCCGAGGGCGATGACGACGGTGATGGCGTTCTCGAAGGCTTTCTTGGAGAGGATGTCGGACGGACGGATGTTCTTCTTCAGGAGTTCGAGCACCGCTTTGCCGGCGCGCTCGCAGTCGGCGAGCTTGTCCTTGGAATTGGCGAGCTGGGCGGAACTGTCGGGGAGGCTGAGGCCCAGCGCTTCGATGGCCGAGGCCATCGTGTTGGCGGTGTACATGCCCCCACAGGAGCCTTCGCCGGGGATCGAACATTTCTCGATTTCCTTGAGCTCGGCATCGTCGATCTGCTTGCCGGCATGCTTGCCGACGGCTTCGAAGACGGTGACGATGTCGGCGGACTGACCGCGGTGCAGGCCCGGGACGATGGTGCCGCCGTAGACGAAGACGGAGGGACGGTTGAGGCGGGCCATGGCCATCACGCAGCCGGGCATGTTCTTGTCGCAGCCGCCGATGGTGACGAGGCCGTCAAAGCCTTCGGCGCCCGCGACCGCTTCGATGGAGTCGGCGATGATCTCGCGTGAAACCAGCGAGTAACGCATGCCCGGGGTGCCCATGGAGATGCCGTCCGAGACCGTGATGGTGCCGAAAATCACACCCTTGCCGCCTGCTTGGTCGGCCCCCTTGGAGGCTTCGACGGCCAGTCGGTCGATGTGCATGTTGCAAGGGGTCACCATCGACCAGGTCGAGGCCACGCCCACCACGGGCTTCTGGAAGTCGGCATCGGTGAAGCCGACGGCCCGGAGCATGGCGCGGCTGGGGGCGCGGTCGGCGCCGTCCACGACGATGGAGGAGTGCTGGCGGGTGCAATCAGGGGAGCTCATGAGGGTGTGAAAAGTCTGCGGTTGTCAGTAGGGGGGACCCCCCTAATAAGTGGGAAGGGCCGACTCTGCCGTCCGCCTCCTTTTCCGACAATCCAATTTTACGTCCCCCTTTCCCGTGGAATTCAACCTTAAGAAAATCATCAAGGCGCTCCTGCTTTCGACCTCCGAGGCCGTCTCCATCAAGGACATCCAAAAGGTCGTCCAGCGTTACCATGCCCAGGCGGCCTCCGAGACGACGGAAGAGCGTCCTGCTTCCGAACCGGGCACCGAGCCCGCCCCGGCCGGCGCTCAGCCGGTGCAAGAGGTGATCCAGGATATCATCGATCAGGTGCCGACGTTGCTGACGGCGACGCAGATCCGCGAGGCGGTCGATGCGCTCGAGGTCGAGATGCGCGACGCCAACGATGCCTGCCGCATCCTCCAAGGGCCGGAGGGTTTCCGTTTGGTGATTTCGCCGGTCTACGCCGATTGGGTTCGTCTGCTCCGCGGTGAGCCCCGTCCGCAGCGCCTCAGCCCCGCCGCCCTCGAAACGCTTTCCATCGTTGCCTATCGTCAGCCCGTCACGCGTCCGGAGATGGAAGCCATCCGTGGCGTTTCCGTCGACAGCGCCTTGAATCGCTTGATGGAGCTCGAGCTCGTCGCCGTCACCGGCCGCGCCGACCTGCCGGGTCGGCCGATCCAATACGGGACGACCGATAAGTTCCTTGATTTCACCGGCCTGCGTACGCTGGGCGAGCTGCCCGCTTCCGATGTCCTGTCGCCGGCCCAGATTTCCGAGTGGATCGCGCGCGCCACGACGCCCGTGGCCGTCACCGATGCCGACATGGGCCTGCCGGCCGCGGATACTTCCGCCAACGTCGCGCTCGAAACCCCGCCGGCCGACGCCGCGTCTTCCGAACCGACCGCATGAGCCTCGACCAACATCGCCGCGAGGTCGACCGTATCGACCGCGAGATCCTGCGCCTGCTGGGCGAGCGGCTCGAGGTCGCCCGGGCGATCGGCGAAGCCAAATTGAAGACGGGCGCGCCCGTCTACGCCCCGCAACGCGAAGAGCAGGTCTTGAGTTCCCTCGTCGAGGCGGCCCCGAATATCCCGGCCTCCGGGGTCCGCTCGGTCTTCCGCGAGGTGATCTCGCTCTCGATCGGCGCCCAGATGGCCAAGCCCGTCGCCTACCTCGGACCCGAAGGTTCCTTCACGCAGCAGGCCCAGACGAGGGCCTTCGGCTCCAGCGTGCCATCCCTGCCGCTGCGTTCGATCGGCGATGTCTTCGCCGCCGTCGAATCGGGCGAGGCATCCTACGGCGTCGTCCCGGTCGAGAATTCCACCGAGGGCGTGGTGAGCCATTCGCTCGACTTGCTCGCGGAATCCGAACTCAAGGTCGTGGCCCAGGTGACGTTGTCCGTCGAGCAATGCCTCGTCGGCTTCGGCACCCTCGATGCGGTGACGCGCGTCCTGTCCAAGGACATCGCCCTCGCCCAATGCCGCGGTTGGTTGTCGCGCCATGCGCCCAACGCCGCCCTGGTCGAGACCGACAGCACCGCGGCCGCCGTCGAACAGGTGGCCCGTGAACCGCAAGGGGCCGCGGCCGTCGCTTCCGCCACCGCGGCGGAATCCCGCGGCGTCCCCATCCTCGCCCGCGGCATCCAGGACCGCCGCGACAACGCCACGCGTTTCTTCGTCATCGGCCTCACGGCCAACGCCACCGGCGCGAAGGAAGAGGTGACGAGCGTCGTCCTGACTTTGAAGCACGAGCCCGGCGCCCTCCAAGCGGCCCTCAGTTCCTTCTCCGACCGCGGCATCAATTTGATCCGCATCGAGTCGCGCCCCAGTCGCCGCCGCGCTTGGGAGTACCTCTTCTTCATCGATTTCCCTGGCCACTGGGACACGCCTGCCGTCCAAGAAGCCGTCGCCGCGCTCAAGGGGCGCTGCGAAATCGTCAAGTGGCTGGGCAGCTACCCGCAGTCCGCCGGATGAGCCGTCGCGCCCTGGGCGGCGTGTTGCTCGCCGTCCTCGTGCTGACGGGCGGCGGCGCGCTTTGGTCCTGGTGGCGGGCTTGGAATGCCCCGTTGGTCCGCGTGGTTTTCCGGCCGGCGTTCTCCGTGCACGGCATCTCGACCGGCACGCCCGTACGCGTCCAGGGCGTGGTCGTCGGGCAAGTGACCGCCATCGGACTCTCCGTTGATCCGGACCAGCGCTTGCGTCCGGAGGTCGTCCTCAGCCTCGATCCCGATACGTTGGAGGACCGTGGGTTCGCCGACCGTCTGCGCGGGGCGCGGCTGCAGGAAGAGGTGGAACGTGGCTTGCGCGCGCACCTCGTCGCGGTGAGTCCGGCTTCGGGGATGCTCCAGGTCGAACTGTTCTGGGACGCGCGGGATCCGCTCCCCGCCAAGCTGGCCTCGAATGAGATCCCGGCTTCCGGGGTCACCGCGCAGCGCGCCATCGAGCGCGTGGTCAAGGAACTCGAACGGGCGACGAACCGCGACTTGGCTTTGATCGCCCAAGGACTCGAAGCGGACCTCGACAAGTATTACGCCCAGACCGACCCCGCCCACGCGGCGGCTTTCTCGGCCCGGCTCGAGACCTCAACCGCCGCGTTCGCCGAGGTGACCTCGCCCGACAACCTCGGGGCGAAGGCCCGCCGTCTGACGGAGAGTTGCGCCGCCTTGCGCGCCGCCGCCGAAGCCGCCGACCGTCGGTTGGACGGTGAAACCATCGGTCAGCTGCAGGTGCGTCTCGCCGATGCCCGGGCCGCCCTCGAATCCTTCACGGTTTCCATGGAAGGCACCGAGGCCAAGATGAACGGCACCGCCGCCGAGGTCGCAGAACTGTTCAAGGCGGTGTCCGAAGCCGCCCGTACTTGGACCAAGAAAGCGCGTGGTTTGACGACCGAACCCCAGCCTCGCTGAGGGAAGAGGCTTGCGGGGCTGCCGTCCCAAGGGGTAAGCAAAGGTTTTACCCGACCATGGCCGACCCGACCGACAAGATGGAAAACATCATCAACCTGTGCAAGCGCCGCGGGTTCGTCTTCCCTTCCTCCGATATCTACGGCGGTTTCAACGGCTTCTTCGACTACGGCCCCCTCGGCGTCGAACTGAAGAACAACATCAAGCAGGCTTGGTGGCAGGACTTCGTCCATCGCCGCGATGACATCGTGGGCCTGGATTCCTCCATCATCCACCACCCGACGACCTGGAAGGCTTCGGGCCACATCGACAACTTCACCGACCCGCTGGTCGACTGCAAGGAGTCCAAGATGCGCTACCGCGCCGACCAACTGTTCTTCGCCCCGGTCCGCGTGGCCGGTGAGACCATCGGTTATGTTTCCGTCCTCGAAGACGAGACGATGCAGGCCAAGGCCGAGGAGATGGCCAATGAGCTGAAGCGCAAGCAGGCCAAGCAGGGTGCGCTCGAGCCGCTGACGCTCAAGGACTACACCGAAGCGAAGCCCGAGGAACACGCCCTCATCCCGTCGCCGGCCACCGGCAAGCCGGGCTCCCTGACGCCGCCGCGTTCGTTCAACATGATGTTCCAGACGTACGTGGGCGCCATGCAGGACGCTTCCGCGACGGCCTACCTCCGCCCCGAAACGGCGCAGGGCATCTTCATCAACTTCAAGAACGTCGTCGACACGGGCCGCGTGAAGCTGCCCTTCGGCATCGCCCAGGTCGGCAAGGCCTTCCGTAACGAGATCAACCCGCGCAACTTCATCTTCCGCTCGCGCGAGTTCGAGCAGATGGAGATCGAGTACTTCATCGCTCCGTCCGCCGATTGGCAGACCGCCCACCAAGGCTGGATCGAGGGTTGCCTCGCCTGGTTCGAGTCCATCGGCATCCCGCGCGCCAAGCTCTCGCTCTACCCGCACCCGACCGAAAAGCTCGCCCACTACTCCAAGGGCACCACGGACATCATGTTCGAGTTCCCCTTCGGCGTCCAGGAACTGCAGGGCGTCGCCGCCCGCGGCGACTTCGACCTCACGCAGCACAGCGATGTGTCCGGCACCAAGCTCGATTGGTTCGACGAAGCCGCCAAGGCCCGCTTCATCCCGCACGTCATCGAGCCGTCCGTCGGCGTCGACCGCGTGTTCCTCGCCTTGCTCACCACGGCCTACCATGAGGATGAGGTCGAAGGCGAGAAGCGCGTCGTCCTCCGCCTGCCGGCCCGCGTGGCCCCGTTCAAGGCCGCGGTCTTCCCGCTGCTGAAGAACAAGCCCGCCCTCGTGGAGCGCGCCGAAGCCCTCTATCGTCGCCTCAAGAAGCGCTTCAACGTCTTCTACGACGAGTCCGGCAACATCGGCCGCCGCTACCGTCGCCAGGACGAAATCGGCACGCCCTTCGGCATCACCATCGACTTCGACACGATCGAGAAGGATGCCGGCGTGACGGTCCGCAACCGTGATACGCTGGAGCAGGTCCGGATGACGGAGGACGAGGTGGTCCGCTTCCTCGACGAGCAGGTCAACGGCTGACCGCCGTCGCGCCCGCGAGTTCTTCCGCGAGCCGCGCGATGCGTCGCTTCCCGCAGAGGGAGGCGGCGATCGTGAGGTTGCGCAGGCCTTGCGGGAGGTGGGCGAGGAAGTCCGCGCGGCCTTGCTTGCGCCCGAGGAAGGCGTAGGCGCCGCAGGCCTGCAGGAGCCGCTGGGTGGCGGCGATGTGCAGGAGGTGCGAGAACTCGTCGAGCGAGCCCTTCCAGTCGGCGACTTCGCGGGCGTGGTCTTCGATTTCGATGCGCCAGAGGTCCATGTCCTTGCAGGTCAGGTACGGGTCGAAGGCGAGCGAGGCGTAGTCGTAGAATTGGCAACCGAGGCGGGCGCCTTGGAAGTCGATCAGGTAGGCCTGGCCGTCCCGGACGAGGAGGTTCTGCGATTGGAAGTCGCGGTGCACGAGCACCGGCGGCCGGGCGTTGAGCTCGCGGGCGAGCGTGGCCATTTCGTTCTGCAGGTCGCGGTCCGGCTTGCGGCCGGCGAGGACGTTGTCCGTGAAGTACTGGCGCTCCCACGCGTAGAGTTTATCGCCAAACGGCTCCATCAAGGGCACGCCCGCGGTCTGCACGGCTTCGGCGCCGAGGCGATGGAGATGGCCGACCTGTTCCAGGGCGGAGGCGACGGCGGGCCAAGGGAAGGTGGGCTGCTGGGAGAGCGACCACAGGTCGGTGTCGCCAAGGTCTTCCATCACGAGGACGCCCGCGTCGGTATCTTCGGCGAGCACCTGCGGGACGTTGATGCCGGCGGCGAAGAGCGCGTGGCCGAGGCGGCCGTAGCCGAGGTTCTCCGGACGCGCATCGTCATAGATGCACAGCATGGCGGTACCGCCGTCGGGCTTCGCCACGCGGTGGAAGCGTCGGCCCGAGCCACCTTTGAGCGGGGCTTCGCCGGCCGTGAGGGTGTAACCAAAGAGCTTGGCGGCGTCGGCCGTGGCGATCGCCCCGCGGACGGGCTTTTCGATTTCGGCCTTCACCTGTTGGTATTCTTCCACGGTCCCGAGGTCGTGCCAATGGGCCGAGGTGTCGAGGTAGCCCTGCACGGCGCCGGGCGTGGCCTGCACGCGGGTGAGGAAGTGCTCGACGAGCGAGACGCTCGCCGGCGGGACGCCGGCCGCGAAGGCCCGCGTGACGAGGCAGATGCCGGTGTACTGGTAGGAGGGGTCGGCCTTGCCGAGGCGATCGCGGAGGTCGGTCACGTAGCCGTCGTCGGTGATGCGGACGTTGGCGTTCGGGCCTTTGTCGCGCACGACGAGCGTGGCTTCGGCCCCGTTGCTCGTATGGTGCGCGTACGCTTCGGCCAGGTTGACGCCCGAGAGGATGTCGCCGTTCCAGACGACGAGGTGCGCATCGTCGGCGCCCAGGAATTGCGTGATGTTCGCCAAGCCGCCGCCGGTTTCGAGCAGGACGGGTTCATGGACGAACTGGATTTCGGCATCCAGCCAGCGGCCCGTCGGGAACGCTTGCTTCCACGCTTCCGGACAGTGGTGCGTGTTGATCAGGAAACGGCGCGTGCCGGCGGCGTACAGTTGGGCGATCGCGCGCGCCACCATCGGCTTGCCGCCCAGCGGGAGCAGGGGTTTCGGGCAATGCTCCGTCAGCGGACGCAGGCGCGTGCCGAGGCCGGCACCGAGGATGAAGGCAGTCTTGGGGAAATCAGGCATGGGAAGGGGTCTTGGTGGAGCAGGTCGGGCAGATGCCGTAGATCTCCATGATGTGGGTCAGGTCGGAAAAGCCTTTGCCGCGGGCCGCGGCTTCGAGGCGACTGGTGTCGCAGCCGGGGAGGCGTTCGATGCTGCCGCAGCGGCGACAGATGACGTGGTGGTGATGATGGCCCGGGGCCACGAGGGCGTAGAGGCTGCGGCCGCGCTCCAGCGGGTGCCGCTGCACGATGCCGGCCTCGTCCAAGGCGCCGAGGCTCCGGTAGACCGTGACGAGGTCCAAGGCGCCATCGCCGGCGGCGGCATGGATCTCCTCGGCGCTCAAGGGCCGGGTGGCTCCCGCCAAGATGTTCAGCATCGCCAAACGGGGGGCGGTGACCCGGAGGGCGCGCTCCTTCATCCGTACGATGGCCGCCTCGACCCGGGGCAGGGGGCTCCCCGCGCAACATTGGTCGTCGTGTCGATGTCCCTGGGCCATGGGGCTAGTTTGCTGAGCCTTATGACGTGGCAACACCGAATGGCCACTTGCCAGCCGTCCCGGTCTGGTTTCTCTCTTGTCACGCATGTCCGACCGTTCGGTCCAGTCTGCGGCCCCGCGCGAGCTCGGCCCCACGTCTTTCCAAGACTTTGTCTCGACCGAGCCTTTTCCGCTCGAGTTGGGTGGCGAACTTCCCGGCGTGACGCTCCGTTATGAGACCTACGGCAAGCTGCTGCCGGATAAGTCGAACGCCATCCTGGTGCCGCATGCGCTCAGCGGTGACCACCATTTGGCCGGACGGTACGCCCCCACGGACCCCAAGGCGGGTTGGTGGGATTATTTCGTCGGCCCGGGTAAGGCCATCGATACCGATCGTTTCTTCGTCATCGGCATAAACTGCATCGGGGGCTGCCGTGGCTCCACGGGCCCGCTCTCCATCGACCCCCGCACCGGCCAACGCTTTGGCGGCTATTTCCCGGAGATCACGCTGGGGGACATCGTCCGCGGTCAACGCATGGTGATCCGCCATCTCGGCATCACCAAACTCCACGCGGTCGTCGGCGGCTCCATGGGCGGCATGCAGGCGCTCTTGTGGTCCGGCGACTATCCGACCGAGGTCGGCCGCATCGCGATCTTGGCCGCCGGGCTCAGCCAGTCGCCGATGGCGATCGCGCTCAACGCCGCTTCCCGGGCTTGCGTGGAGACCGACCCTAATTTCCGCGGTGGCCATTATACCCCCGGCGAAGGGCCGGATTCCGGTTTGGCCGTCGGCCGCATGATCAGCCACATCAGCTACCTGTCGTCCGCGGCGTTCGACCAGAAGTTCGGCCGGACCCGTGTCGCCGGCGCCCAGCCCAAGGACCCCGTGTTCTGGCAGGTGGAGAGCTACTTGAACCATCAAGGGCAGGCTTTCGTGAAGCGCTTCGATGCCAACAGCTGGCTGCGCATCACGCGCGCCGTCGACCGTTTCGACCTGACCGCCCGCGCGGCCGCGGGCCGCTTATTCCAGCAAGATGGCCCCGAGGTCCTCGCCATCGGCTTCTCCAGCGATTGGCTCTACCCGACGAGCGAGCTGCGCATGGTGGTCGCGGCGGCGACCGCGGTCGGCGTCAATGCGGCCTACTTGGAAGTGGTCACCGATGCGGGCCATGACGGCTTCCTGCTCCCCGATACGGGCTTGAGCGTTCGGCTGCACGCCTTCTTGGGCTAAATCAAAGCAGCGGGGCCAAGGTCTTCGAGATGGCTTCGATCATGCGGCCTCTCCACGTCCGGCTGCGGCGGTAGAGGTCTTCCGAATAAGGCGTCGACTCGGCCTCCAGGCTCGCCACGAAACTTTTCACCGCGGTCAAGGCCGCGGGGTCGCGCACGACGGCCGCGATCTCGTAGTTCAGGAAGAGCGAACGCATGTCGAGGTTCGCCGAGCCGATGACGAGGCTCTCGTCGTCGGCGATGAAGAGCTTGGCGTGCAGGACGTCGGGTTTGAAGAAGAGGATCTCCGCCCCGGCTTCCTTGAGCTGCCGCAGGTACCAGCGGCGCGCGAAGTCGAGGAGGCGATGGTCCGAGCGACGCGGGACCAGCACGCGCACGCGCCGGCCCTTGGCGGCTGCGGCGACCAGCAGGCGGAACAACGCCTTATCCGGCACGAAATAGGGTGTCACGATCGTCAGCGAGACGCGCGCGTTCTCGATCAGCGCGACGTACTTTTCCCAGAGCGGGTCGTTCACGCAGTCGGGGCCCGAGGCGATGACGTCGACGTCGGCTTCGCCTTGGGGGGCGGGTCGGTTGTGGAGGAGGTCCGCGAACGTCGCCGGGTCGGTGTCGGTGGCTTGGCACCAATCCGCGATGAAGACTTGTTCGAGCGCCGCCGCGGCGGGCCCGGCCAAGCGGAACGAACAGTCGCGGAAGCGCCGGTTGGAAGGCTCGCGGCCCATGTAGGCGAGCCCGAGGTTCTGGCCGCCGATGATGGCGACCTGGCCATCGAAGACCGCGATCTTGCGGTGGTTGCGCCAGTTCGCCGAGCCCTTGCCCTGCATGGGGAGCACGGGGTTGAACCGTGCCACCTGCCCGCCGGCCTTGACCAGCGTGCGCCCGAGGCGCATCGGCGTACCCCAGCTGCCGACGGCGTCCACCAGCAAACGGACCTCGATGCCTTCCCGGGCGCGGCGCACGAGGAGGCTCCTGATTTCGCGACCGACGGCGTCCGGGGAGAGGATGTACGTGGAGATGTGGATCCGGTGCCGGGCGGCGAGGATCTCCGCTTCCAGGGCTTCCAAGGTGTCTCGTCCGGCGCGGTCGCCCAGCATGCGGAACGCGTTGCCCGAGGGCGTCACGGGCCCGGCCAGCCGCCGCGCCGAGGCCATGATGCCTTGCTTGGCTTTCGCCAAGGCGCTGTGCTTGCGGCCGCCGAAGAGGAAAATCACCGCGGCGGTGATGAGCGGGAAGAAGAGCACCGCCGGTACCCAGAGCAAGGCGTAGCTCAGCGTGACGCGCGCGCGGACGACCCTGATGATGACAAACAGGCCGGCCAGCAGACGCAGTCCCAGCCACAGGTTTTCCGCGTCGAGCGCGAAGGGCAGGGGATTGGTCCAGACCAACATGCGGTCAACTTAGCGGCCGCCCGGGCTTTGGGCACAAAAAAAGACCCCGGTTGCCCGGGGTCTTGTTGGGAGCGCGGTGAGCGCTTAGTTGCCCGCCTTGTCGAGGAGGTCGCCGAGGCTGTTGAAGTCGCCGCTGCCCGAGGAGGACGAGGACGAACCGCCGGCCGACGGAGCCGGAGCGCCGCCCGTGGACGGGCCCTTGATGCGCTCGTAGGAGCTGATCTCGGCCTGCAGGCGCTCGGGGTCGTAGTTCGCGGCCTTGATCGAGAGACCGATGCGACGGTCTTCCTTGTCGATCTTGATGACGCGAGCCGTGACTTCCTGGCCGACCTTGACGATGTCCTTGACGTTCTCAACGCGCTGTTCGGCGAGCTGGGAAACGTGCACGAGGCCGTCGATTTCGTCGGAGAGCTCGATGAAGGCACCGAAGTTGGCCACCTTGGAGACCTTGCCGTTGACGAGGTCGCCGATGCGGTACTTGCGGTCGATTTCGCTCCACGGATCCTGCTGGGTCTGCTTGACGCCGAGCGAGATGCGCTGCTGGTCGACATCCACGTCGAGGACGATGGCTTCGACGTCGTCGCCCTTCTTCATGACTTCGGCCGGGTTGTTGATGCGGCGCGTCCAGCTCATGTCGGACACGTGCACCATGCCGTCGATGCCGTCTTCGAGTTCGACGAAGGCACCGTAGTTGGTGAGGTTGCGCACCTTGCCGCGGACGCGGGCGCCCACCGGGTAGCTGTGGCGGACCTTTTCCCACGGGTTGGTTTCGAGCTGGCGGATGCCAAGGGAGATCTTCTGCTCCTCCTTGTTGACGTTAAGGATGACCGCGTCGACTTCCTGGCCGACCTTGAGGATGTCGGACGGCTTCTGGACGCGCTTGGTCCAGGAGAGTTCGGAGACGTGGACGAGGCCTTCGACGCCGCCTTCGATCTCGATGAACGCGCCGTAAGCAACGAGGTTGACGACCTTGCCGTGCACCTTGGTGCCGACCGGGTAACGCTTCTCGATGCCTTCCCACGGGTTGGACTGGGTCTGCTTGAGGCCGAGGGAGACGCGTTCGCGCTCGCGATCGACTTCGACGACCATGACGGTGATTTCTTCACCGACCTTGACGACTTCGCTCGGGTGACCGATGCGGCCCCAGGACATGTCGGTGACGTGGAGGAGACCATCGAGACCGTCGAGATCGACGAAGGCGCCGTAGTCGGTGATGTTCTTGACGATACCGCGACGGATGACGCCGGGCTTGACCTCTTCGAGGAGCTTGCGGCGGCTTTCGCCACGCTGTTCTTCGATGAGTTCGCGACGGGAAACGACGAGGTTCTTCTTCTCCTTGTTGATCTTGATGATCTTGAAGTCGAAGGTCTGACCCACGAAGCCTTCGAGGTTCTTCGGGGGGTTGACGTCGATCTGCGACGACGGCATGAAGGCGTCGACGCCGACGGAGACGATGAGGCCGCCCTTGACGACGGACTTCACGCGGCCCTGGACGATGGAGCCTTCCTGGCAATTGGCTTCGATGCTTTCCCACTTCCGGATCTGGAGGGCGCGATCGTAGGAGACGGTCGGGGTGCCGTCCTTGTTTTCAAGGCGTTCGAGGTAGACTTCGATTTCCATGCCGACCTGGACTTCGGCCATGTCGGGGAATTCGGCTTGGGGGATGAAACCCTCGGACTTGCCGTTGATGTCGACGATGACATCCTTGTCGCTACGGATTTCCGTAACGGTGGCCTTGATGACCGAGTGTGCTTTGAGCGCGCCGAAATTGGAATCGGCGAGCAGTTTTTCCATGAGGCTCATTGTGTTTTGACTGTTTGTCCTGGTCGTCGCGGAGGACGTTTCCAGGGTTTGGTTTGTTTTTGGTTTTCCCTCCGGAGATTCCACGGGCTGATGCCAGCGGGCCGAAAGGAGGTCCGAAAGAACCTTCTGAAGATGGGGGTGGCAAGCCCGTTTATCGGGCGACGGCTTCCCAGCGGGCCTTGAACTCGGGGTCTTCTTTCCAGCCAGGGCGTGCTTGCAGGCCTTGCAGGGCCTTCTTGGCGGGTTCTTTGAGGCCTTTTTTATCAAAAAAGAGGGCAATTTCCCAAAGGAGGCCGTCGTCAGCCTTGTCCAGGCCCACCCAGACTTGGGGATTCCAGACGAGGGGGAGTGCCTGGTCCTGCCGGGCTTGGGCTAAGGCATAAGCCAGAGGCAGGGAAGGGGTCCGGCGTTGGGCGGCATCGAGGTCGGCCATGGCCTTGGCGCTTTCATCCTTGGGGCGGAGCTGGGCGGCCCGGATCACGGCATAGGCGCCTAATTCGTCGGGCTTCTTCTGGAAGTCCGCCAACTGCTCCGGGAGCGCCCGGGCAAAGGGGCGATAAAAGGGGTCGCCCAAGATCGTGCCCTGCCAGCTCACGGCAGGCGTGGCGAACCAAGCGGCTTCCCCGACGGTCATGCCTTGCTGCAGGCCTTGGACCAGCAGGTCGGGCCGCAACGTGAGCGCGAGGTAGGGCTCGTAGACGTTGCCCGAGGTGTGCGCGGCGCCTTGCTTCACCAACCAAGGCGTCCAGCCGGCGCTGTCGAAGCGCAACGTGCCCGCGGAATAGCTGTGCAAGTGCAACGCGATCGCCCCCGGGGCCAGTTTGACCGTCGGTGAGGCGAAGCGTCCTTCGGCTTTCTGGCTATACCAGCCGAGGTAAAAGGCGGGCGCATCGGAGCGGGCCTTCGCCCCGAACTGTTGCCGCGTGCTTTCGATGTCCGTCGGAAAGCCCAGCTGACGCGTCAACTCCGCCGCGTTCTTGAACCAGGTATCGCCGTCCGGATACGGCCCGCCGACGTCCACATAGGCGCGTCCCCGGAGGCCTTGGGCCTCCGCCCGCCAAGCGCCTTGGAGCGCGCGCAGCACGTCCGCCGGCGTGGGCCCATCGAGTCGGGCGGTGCGGATGACTTCCGCCGCGTCGGTGGGGGCCAACGCGCGCTGCTGAAACCATGGGTTGGCCTTCGCGCCTTCGGGGTCGAGGTTCACGGTGGCGAGCAACGCCAACTCGCTGTCCACGCAGGCTTGGTCGCCCTGCAGGCCTTGCTTGGAGGCGCCCAGCGCCTTGATGCCGCTGGGTTGGATCTTCAGCGGCACGCCGTGCATCAGCACGAGCCAACCGAGCTTGGGCACCGCGGTCGGCAGGTACTCGCGGCGGCCACGCTGGTCCTGGCCGGCGGCGAGTTGTCCCGAGGATTGGCCGGCGAGTAGCCCGGCGGCGAGGAGCCGTGCGCGGAGCGGGTTCAGCAACGTCTCGCTGTATTGCGGCCACGTGATCGCTTCTTCCGTCGAAAGGTCCAGGACGATCAGATTCTGGTCCGGGATGCCGCGATGGCGCATGAACGCCTTCGCCAGTTCGACGCCTGCCGGGACTTTGCCGTTGGCGACGACGACCGTCGTGGCCGGCGTGAGCTCCGCGCGTCCGCCGGCGGCGCACGCGAGAATCAGGAGCAGCAAGAGGGCCCGAGCCATTCCCCGAACTTAACGCCCCGCGCCCGCCACGAAAGCGTAAACGGCCTTCATTGCTTCGAGCGCACGCGCACGGCGTACGCGGTGATGCCTTCGGCGATGGCTTCGGCCAGCTTCTGGCGGTAGGCGGCGTTGGCGATCTGGGCGCCTTCGGCGCGGCTGGAGACGAAACCACCTTCCACGAGGACGCCCGGACAGTTCAGGGGGCGCAGGACCGCGAAACGCGACCGCCGGACGCCGCGGTCCTCGGCCCCGGTCGCTTTGATCAACGAGCGCTGTATGTTCCAGGCGAGGAGGAGGTTGAATGTATCGAACCGGTTGGCGGGCTCGGCGGTGATGTCCGCCCGGGCGGAAGCTTTGTTCGTCGAATGCTGTCCCGCCGGGGTGAGGCAGTAGGTTTCGATCCCCGAGCTGCTGGCATCTCCCTTGGCGCCACCGTTGTAGTGCAGGCTGACGAAGAGGTCGGCCTTGAGTTTGTTCGCCGCCGCGGCGCGGTCGTCGAGGTCGATGAAGGTGTCCTTCTCGCGCGTCAGGATGACCTCAAAGCCGCGTTTCTCGAGGACCAGCTTGATCCGCAAGGCGGTGTCGAGCGTGGCCGCTTTTTCGGTGTAGCCGAGCGCCGCGCTGACGATGCCGGGATCTTTGCCGCCATGCCCCGGGTCGAGCAAGATGCGCTTCGTCCCCGGGAGCTGCGGCGGCAAGCGCCAGAGCAGCGGGACGAGGACTTTATCGTAGTCGCGCCGCGTGACGGTGAGTTTCGTTTTCTTCTCGTCGATGTTGTCTTCGAGGAAGACCTTCACGCCGCCGACGAGGATATGGTCGCGGTTCTTCTCCGCGAAGAGGTCGGGCCAACCTTTGGCGCTGAAGCGTTCCACCGCCGCCGGGTCGCCCTTCTGCGCGACCGCTTGGAAACCCAGCAGGCGTACGGAGTCGCCGAGGTAGATGTCTTGGCTCGCCGCATGGGCCAGCACCGCGCCGCCGAACAGGGCGAACAGGGAGGCGCAGATGCTCAG
>DBCN01000152.1:0-1266 GCA_002293065.1 Opitutia bacterium UBA957 | reverse complement strand
CGATTGGCCTGCAAAGGGGTCATGCCGACGACGATGGCGCGGCCGCTGCGCTTGGGCTCGTTGTCGCGCGTGGCGATGTGGATCAAGGCTTCGATGGCGCGCTTCATGGTCTCGAGACCGATTTCCGGGTGCTCGAGTTCGCGGTAACGGTACTGCAGGAGCAGCTTCACCTTGTGGCCGTGGTACAGGAAGTTTTCGGCGCGGCGAACCTTGATGAAAAGGTCATGCACGTCGATGCGCGGGCGGAGCTTGATCTCCTTGACCTTGGTCGCGGTCTTCTGGTGCTTATGCTTCTTGGCTTCTTCGTAGAGGTACTTGCCGTACTCCATCAGCTTGCACACCGGCGGCGTGGCCGTGGCGGCGATCTCGATCAGGTCGACGCCGAATTCACGGGCCAACTCGAGCGCCTTGGCGGTCTGCATGACGCCCATCATTTCGCCTTTGGGCGAGATGACGCGGATCTCGGTCGCACGGATGCGGTCGTTGCGCTTGGGACCTTTGTCCTCCCGGCTGCGGAAGTTTCCGCGTTGTTGACCAGAGCTGCTGGAGGAGGAACTCGGCCGGGGGCCGTTCGGGCGATAGGGCGGTGGCATTAGGTATCTTCGTGCGTGTCGTGACGTGCTTAAACTCCGCTTGAATGCGGTTGGGTTCAAGCACCGATTACACGGAAGACCGCTTAACGTCGGCCCCGCGGTCGGCCTTATTTCAAGGCCGCGATGGCCGCGAGGACTTGGCTGCCGTGCTCGGCGGCTTCGACTTTCGGAATCACGGCCAAGAGTTTGCCGTCGCCATCGAAGAGGTAAGCCGCCCGCAGCGGGCCCAGATACTTTTTGCCGTACATGGATTTTTCGACGATCGCATCCATGGCCTGGGAGAACTGGTCCTCGGGGTCTGCGACCAAGGTGTACTTGAAGCCGTGCTTGGTGGCGTACTTGGAATGGGAGGCGCAGGTATCCCGGGAGACGCCAATAATCGTAAACCCTTGTTTACCAAGGGCTTTCTCGTGTTTGGCGAGGTCTGCGGTCTGTTTATCGCAGGCCGAGGTGTTGTTGCGCATGTAGACCGAAACGACGGTCGGACCCTCGATTAGCTTGGCAAAAGGGCCGTTGACGGGCTTACCGTCGACTAAAGCATCGATTTTAAAGGATAATTTAGGCTTTTTTCCGGGAGTAAGCATGGCGAGGGGAGGGCGAAGGGTGCGCCGAGGAGGGGAGGCGATCGGTTGGCTTTGTCAAACGGGGCTGGGTTTTCGCAAATAACTGCTCC
>DBCN01000138.1:353-5540 GCA_002293065.1 Opitutia bacterium UBA957 | reverse complement strand
GACAGGGTCGCGGCAAGCAGCCAGGCAAGCGACAGGATTGACTTCATGGTTTGAGCCTACGGCGCACGCCTCGGGGTGCAACCGCACAACAAAAAGGGCGTGCCGAAGCACGCCCTTGGTCGGGAAAGCCGCGCAGGGCTTACTTGCCCGCGGGGAAGGGGTGTTCCTTGAGGATTTCCTCGGGCGTGTACATCGCGGTACGTCCCTTGTTGGCCTCGCGGACCTTCTTCACCTGGGCCGGGGAGACCGGAGGCAGGTTGTTGCCCCAGGACTGGCGGACGTAGGTGAGGACCCCGGCGACTTCGTCATCCTTCAGCATCTGGCCGAGCGGGGTCATCGCGGCTTGGCCGGCGGCGACGTCGCCGTATTGCTTACCTTGGAACGTCATCTTGCCGTACATGCCGTTGAGGATGAGTTTGATGGCGCGGTCAGGTTCGCCGTCGATCCAAGGATTCGTCGGGTAACCGGTCATCTTGGCGAGGGGCGGGTAGGTGCCGAAGGCTGGCTTGTTCTTGTCGGGGAAGCTCTCGATGCCCTTGCCGTCGGCCTGGTGGCAGGTGACGCAGAGCGCCTCGCGGAAGTAGACTTCCTTGCCAAGGTCGTAGAGTTTCTTGTCGGCCTTGGAGAGCTTCTTGTCCGTCGGGCCATAGGTCGTTTCGGAAGGCTTCTTGATCGTGGCCATGTTGAAGTCCTTGCCTTCAGGGAGGGACGAGAGCTGCTTCATCGTTTCGCGGAAGCAGTAAGCGATGTACTGGTCCTTCTCGTCCTTGACGACGAGGGCGGCGGCGATGGCGCGCTTGGTGTCGGCACCGTTGAAGAAGCTGAGGGCGCGGACGGCTTCGAGGCGGACGCGGGGGTGCTCGTCCTTGATGGCGGCTTCGACGATATCGAGGGCCTCAGGGATGCGGTCACGCTGGTAGCAGACGACGCGGACGGCCTGGGCGCGGGCGTTATGCTCGGGCGACTTGAGGAGGGCCTTGATGAGGTCGAGGTTGACGACGTTGTGCCACTGGTGGACCCAGAGGGCCTCGAGGATGTGGTGGGCATCTTCCTTCTTGGTGACGTCGAACTGCTTCACCCAAGCCTGGGTGGCGGCGATGACCTTGGCGCTGTCGTGCTTGTGCAGTTCGACCTTGGTGCGCTCGCGGACGTTGTTCTCGGGTTCCTTGAGCAGGTCGAGGAGCTTGGCGATGGGCTCACCGTCGATCTTCTTCGGCGTCAGCAGGGGACGGCTCGGGTAGGTGATGCGGTAGAGGCGGCCATGCTTGTGGTCGCGGTTCGGGTCACGGAGGTGGTGCTGGAGGTGGCCGATGAGCATCTGGGACCAATCCATCACGTAGAGCGAGCCATCGGGGGCGACGGCGACGCCGGAGGGGCGGAAGTTGCCTGCCTTGGTGTTGTCGGTCTTGATCAGGCCGGGTTCAACGGTCGTCCCCTTGATGCCCGAACCTTCTTCGGTGAGCTTCGCGCGGAAGATGCCTTGGTAGGTGATGACGTTCGTGTTGAGGAACATGCCCTGCCAGTCCTCGGGGAAGTGGCGGCTGCTCAGGATGGCCGTGCCCGGGCAGGGGCGCGACGGACGGTTCCACATCTGCGGGTAGCCGGAGTGGGCGCCGGAGTCGAGGTGGCCGGAGAAGCCAGGGCCGAAGTAATTGGCGTTGCCGGTGGCATCGGTGATGATGTCGTTGCCCCAGTAGTCGAAGACGCGGCCGTGCGGGTTGGCGAAGTTGTAGGGGACGTAGCGCGAGAACTTGTAGGTCATCGGCTCGAAGCGATAGATGGCGCCGTTGGTGTTGCGAACCGGGCCCTTGTCGAAGGTCTCGACCTGGGTGCGGTGGAACACGCCGTCGGAGAAGTACATTGCGCCACCCGGTTCATAGCAGATGGAGTTCGTCTCGTGGTGGGAGTCCGCGGCGTCCATGCCGGTCAGGAACTTTTCCTTCCAGTCGGCCTTGCCGTCGCCATCCGTGTCGCGCACGAACCACATGTCGGGCGACTGGATGAGGATGACGCCATCCTTGTAGAACTGGAAACCGGTCGGGCAGTTGAGGCCGTCGAGGAAGACGTGCGACTTGGCGACCTTGCCGGTCTTGGGGTCGAGGTCGAGGACGAGGAGCTTGTCGTAGTTCTTGGTCTTCGGGGAAGTCTCGGGGTAGTTGGGCCAGACGGCGAGCCAGAGGCGACCCTTCGTGTCGAAGTTCATCTGCACCGGATTGATGAGCTCGGGGATGGTCGTTTCGTCGGCGATGAACTCGACCTTGCAGCCCTCGGGAAGCGTCAGGTGCTTGAGCTGCTCTTCGCCAGAGAGGTAGGGGACTGCCTCCTTGCGGTTTGGTGGGACGGCGATGTCGGGGAGGAGGTTGTCGTCCTTCACGGTGAAGGCCTTGCCGTTGGCGGCGGCCCAGATGGCCTGGTCGCGGTTGGCGGTCTTGATGTCGCGGTTGGCGAGCTCACGGCCGATGACGGTGGCGTTGTCGATGCCCTCGTACTTGATGCGCGAGCGCTGACCGTAGATGTTGAACTGGTCGACCGTGCGGTAGCGGCGGTGCCACTGGGTGGCCTTCTCGTTGACGGCGGCGAGGAGCGCGGCGTCGATGGCCGGGGCGGCCTTGCCGAAAAGGGCTTGGAACTGGACGGCGGCGAGGGCCGCGTCGCCAGCGTCGTTCAGGTGGATCCCGTTGATCGTCAGCGGGGACTTGGCGGCGGCGTAGAGTTTCTGCGAAGCGGTGAAGAGGTCGACGAACTGGACGCCGTTGGCCTTGGCGACTTCGCCGAGGGCGATCGTGTAGGCGGCGAGGTTCTTGTTGTTGCGGGCGACGATGGCCGGGTCGAAGTGCGCGGACTTCAGGTCTTCGTGGGCAATCGGGGAGAGAAGGACGAGGCGGACCTTGCCCTTGCCGTAATCGGTGGTCAGCTGCTTCTTGACCCACTCGTCGATGTTCTTCTTGAAAGCGTCGATGCCTTCCGGCCCGCGGAAGCTTTCGTTGAAGCCCCAATAGGCGAGCATGACGTTGGCGTGGAAGTCGGTCCCGAAGTGGTAGGTCACGGCGGTGTTGCCGGACTTCGTGGCGAGCGCGCCAGGCTTCATGTTGAGGAAGAGCTCGAGGGCGGGCACTTCGTCGGAGCGATGGCGGGTGTTCACTTCGTCGCCGGAGAAGCCGAGGTTGCGCACGACCAGTTCCTTGTCCGCGTTGGCCTTGTGGATCAGCGCTTCGAGGTGGCCGAAGTGCTGCTGACGGTCGGCGAGGCCGCCGCCGACGAAGGCGACGTTGTCGCCTTTCTTCAGCTCGAGGGTTTGGGCCTGCGCGCCGGCGAAGCCGAGCATGGCGAGGAGGAGGGTGAACAACGGACGCATGTGGGTGTGTTGGATGAAGGGAAAGGGGAACCCTAGGACCACCGGCCCGGATGGGCAGTGGAAAGGAGGGGGTTTGGGCAAGGTGTGGTTTTTTCGACCTCCTGCCAAGGGCAATGTTCCTCGCTCGGCGGTCAATTTGACCACCATTTCCCTCCAATTACCAAGAGGTAGTGGCTTTCTCCAGTCTCTGCGCGGATCGTCCGCTGGTTTTACTTGTTCAATAACCGTTTGGTCACCTCGGTCATATCGACCTCGGGCACCGCGGTCCAGCGCTGCTTGTAGCCGGCGGGGGCTTCGACCTTGGTGCGGAAGAGCACGGTGTTGTCGAGGTCAAGGTCCGCGGTCCAGATGAACTTGGCTCCGGCAAAGCTTTCCTTGGCCTTGGTGTAGGACTCCTTGGGGTTCACGCGTTCTTCGGAGAACTCGCTGGCCTGGGCCCAGCTGGAGTCGTCGAAGTCGACGGCGTACCAATTGGCGGGAATGGGTTCATGCTGGACCTTGGGGTTGGCGACGTCGCGGTTGAGTGGTCCCTTGAAGAAGCTCTTGGCCTTCCACTTCGCGTTCGTGACGGTGCCATCGGAGAACTTGATGATCAAGCCGGCGTCACCGATGCGGTTACCGTATTCGAGCCCGGTCTTGGGGTCTGCGTTGTCCATGGCCATGACGGCGATGGTCATCGGGTACTCGGGTACGATATCGACCGAGACAACGTTGTGGGGCATGTACTCGATGGGGTCGACGACGCGGAGCTTGCCGTTGATGAAGAGGATGAACCAGTTGTCGGCGTAGGCATTCAGTTTCAGCGCGTCAGTGGGGGAAGGCTTGATCAGGCCGGGAGGATCGCCTGGGCCGCCTTTACCGCCCTTGCCACCTTTGCCTCCTTTGGGTCGGTCACCCTTGGGGCGGTCGCCTTCGGGGGTTCCTGGTTGTGACTGCTCACCGAGGTCGCCGGTTTCGCCTTTGGCGCCTTCCGGCTCGGCGGGCGGACGCTTACCACCTTTGCCCCCTTTACCGCCTTTGCCTTCGCCTTTCGGTCGATCGCCACCTTGGCCACCACCGCCGGGTCCGCGATCGTTGGGCTTATAGGTCTCGACGACGGGGGTGCCGTCGGGACGGCCATACGTGAAGGTCCACGTGCCGTCTTCGTTGGCGACGTACTTCACGCTGAGCGCCTTGCCGTTAAGGGTGTAGCGCAACTCGTAGGTCTTGCCGTCGGGTGACGCGGTGAAATCCTTGATCAGCGCTCCGCGGAGAGGCGACTGCGAGTAGGCCGAGCCTTCCTTGCGCACGTGGCTGGCGGAGGGCTGTGGGTCGACCTGGCCGCCGACTTCGGTGACTTCGCCATGGAAGCCGCCGTTGATGTACGGGTAGACCTTCTGCGCGTGGTAATGGTAACCGAGGGCCTTGGTCTCGTGGCCACCGAATTCATCGAGCTTACCGGGTGCGGAGCCATCGGGCTCGTTGTAACCATAGATGGCATAACCATCGAGGGCCACGGCGATAGCTTTACCTTTGCCGAGCGTTTTTTCGAGGAAGACCGGGGCGTCGTGGTAATGGTAGTCGTCGCCTTTGCCGCAGTGGCCGCCGAAGTCGTCGAGCTCGCCGAACTTCTTGGCGTCGTCGCCGCGGTTGTTCAGCGCGTTGAAGATCGGGATGCCGTTCGCGGCGAGCGCGATGGCACCGCGCATGAAATGGGTCTTCGCGGACATGGGTTCCTTGGCGGGCACGGGATGGAGCGGAATGCGCCACGCTTTGTCGCCCGCGTAGGTCTGCGGGATCGGGACCTGTTGCTGCCAGGATTTGATGCCGGCCATGAGCGGGTGGTCAGGCAG
>DBCN01000138.1:0-273 GCA_002293065.1 Opitutia bacterium UBA957 | reverse complement strand
GGCCGGTGGCGTGCCGTTGGTCGTGCCAGCGGCGAGGGTCGTGAAGCTGAGGTGGTACTTCACCGACGGAGTCACGCGGCTCGCGGTCGCGGCTTCACGATACTTCGCTTCAATCGGTGGGATATGCGCGTAGAGCGAGGGTGCGGCGTAGGTTGCGGCGAGCAGGGCCAGGAGGCGGACGACGGGACTCATACGGATAATAATACGGGAAGCGGGGTTAAGGGGAGATTAAGCCTCAAGGAGGGAATTGGGGATAGGGGAAGGGGGGTGGGG
>DBCN01000148.1:13081-14139 GCA_002293065.1 Opitutia bacterium UBA957 | reverse complement strand
AGGCATCCGCACCGCGGACATCGCCGGCGGCGGCAAGGCCGTGGGCACGAAGGCGATGGGCGCGGCCATCTTGGCCCGACTCTGAGCGTGGACGAGGAAGCCCGACAGCGTGCGGCCGAACGACGTCGGGAAGCCGTGTGCAGTCCGTTCATGCGGATCGCGCGTTTCCCCGTGGACGTCGCCCGCGAGCTGCTGGATGCCGGCTATTACCGCGTCGACCAGCTTGCCGGACGTTCGCCGGAAACCCTACTGTCTGAAATCAAGGACCGGAACAAAGCCGCCCTGCCCGCCCACTTTCTGCCCGCCCTGAAGATGGCCGTCTATTTCGCCGAGTCGGATAGCCCTGACCCGAAGAAACTGTTTCTGGATCAGTGGCAGTGATGGGACCGACGGGCAGTTGATGGCCGGTCGCCCAAGGGAGGAGCGGCCCCATTTGCCTTCCAACCCATTCCTTCCAAGTTGCCGGCCATGGTCCCTTCCATCGTCGTGCCAGTGATGACCCTCGGGAACTGCGTCTTCCTGCCGCAGCAACTCCTGCCGTTGCGCATCTTCGAGCCGCGCTATCGCCTGATGCTCAAGGAGGCGCTGGCGGGCAACCGGATGTTCGCGGTTTCGCAACTCGATGAGGACAACCTATCCCCGGACAACGCAGAACCACCCTGCCCGTTTACCTGCGTGGGACGCATCGCGGGGCATGTGGAACTGGAAGACGGCACCAGCCACTTGGTGCTGGAAGGCCTCCGGCGGGCCAAGGTGCTGAAGGTCCAACGCCGCAGCCCCTACCCACGCTTGGAGATCGCCCCGCTTGCGGAAGAAGAGATCGCGGACCCCTTCGCCTGCACACGGGAAATCGCGCGCATCATGGCTTTCTCGGAGAAACTCATCGGTGAGCTCGGCTCCGATGCCGAGCCCCTCATCGAACGACTCCGAGGCCTCACGAATCAACCCGGCCTGCTGGCCGATGCGGCGGCGGGCCATCTCATCACGGACACGCTCGTGCGCCGGCGCCTCCTCGAATGCCTCTCGCCGCAGCAACGCTTGCTCTTGGTTGCCGACCA
>DBCN01000148.1:8527-12996 GCA_002293065.1 Opitutia bacterium UBA957 | reverse complement strand
GGGGAGAAGCGAAGCGACCACCCACACGGTCGAACAACGGTGACCGCTACGGCTTCTTCACCTTGATGACCTTGAGCTCCGAAGCTTCGGGCCAAGGCGGCGGACGCGGGAGGTCGCGGTTGGCGTCGAGCGACTCCCAGACCAAGCGATAGGAGAACTCCGTCGACTCGGCCCCTAGGTCCGTGGCCTGGCGAACCTTCATCCCTTCAAAGGTTGACGTCACCTTCAAGGCGCCCGGGGGCACGAGCAGCCCCGACTTCGGCAACTTGAGATCCGGGATCGGTTGCAAGGTCTGGTCATCGAGGATCCAGGTACCGGCGCCTTTCGGGTAGCGGTAGGCCAATTTGAGCTTACCGTCACCGATGGGTTCGACGGCGCCGACCTTGACCTCTTCGACGATGGTGCCACCCCCGGTGAATTCCCAGCGGTAGCCCTGCCAATCGCTGACTTGGATGATGGTCCAGCCCTCGGGGTCGCGCCGCGCCGCGTAGATCTGCAGGTCACCGTTGGCGTCATACTTATGATAGGTGAGGATGACGCGGGCCCGCGTGTCGAAGCCCAGGCTCAGGTTCGAATTGATGATGCCGCCCTTGACGGGGACAGGGTCGACGATTTCGCCGGACGTGAGCGTGATGGGGATCGTCAGTGCCTTGCCGGCGGAGTCGACCCAATGCACGAGGTCGGCGGACTTCGCATAGCTCAAGTCGTGGTTGGTCGCGCAGTCGGACGTATCCCGCCAAACCCAGCACAAGTGGAACAGGCCATCGGGGCCGAGCAACGGCGTGGTGCAATAGGCGTTCATCTTCCCCTGCCCGTCCGTCAACGGAGCCGCGAGCAGACGCGTCCACTTCTGCGTCTCCTCGTCATAGGCGTTATACAAGTCATCTCCGCTGCCGCTATGCCCATCGCGATAGCGGTAGAGCAGCCGACCCGCCTTGTCCTTGATGAACAATGGATAGGTCATGCGCTGTTCGCGTTCGCCGACCATCGGCGCCGCGGCGAGCGAGGAGATATCCCCGGCTTTCGTCGTCCGGAAATAAATCAACGGTACCACGTGCATATTGCCGGACACGTGGAGCTGACCGGCGCGGTCGAGGGCGAGCGTCACATAGTTATGCGAATCCCAGCCCACCGAAGTCGGGAGCTTGTGCGTGACCCACTTTTCCTGATCGAGCCGACGCTGGGCGACCGTCATCTGGCGGTTCGCGTCGTAGTAGGCCGCATACTGGTAGGGTGGCGCGGTGAGCAGGGCGAAGCCCACCTGGTGGCCAGCCCAAACCTTATCGATAGGCAGGACATCGGGCAATGGGGTGGCTGCAGGAAGTAGGCCGAGGCTACCCACCAGACAGAGGAATCGGAAAAGCATGAAGGATGACTATGTTAACTCAGTCACCATCAGTTAGTTAAATGTTCCATTCCCGCAAGAATTCCTGCGCTTTTACCTCACTTTCAAGCCCACCTTAGGGCTTATCTCTTGCAAGTTGGAATCATTCCAACTCATTCCTCACTTAGAATGATTCAAAAGCTATCTGAACACGACCGAGAGAAGTTGCAGGAGTCCTTGGCCCACAGCGGCCAGAAGGTCACTGCCCAACGGGAAATCGTCTTTGCCGTCCTCCTCGCCAAGCGTGACCACCCCACGGTCGAAGACGTCTTCCAGCGCGCCCGTGAGTCGATGCCTGGGCTCTCGCTCGCGACGGTCTACAACTGCCTCGAGACCTTCGTCGGCTGCGGGCTGGTCCGCCAGGTCAATCACGAGCGCGAGTCCACCCGTTACTGCCCCAACCTCGCCCCGCATGCGCATTTCCGCGATGAGGCCACCGGGCACGTCCACGACATCGAACTACCGCCCGAGATCATCCAGAGCCTCCGCTCCATCCTGCCGCCCGGCTTCAACTCCGAGACCATCGAAATCAGTTTCCATGGCCGCTCGCAGGAATCCGCCCCTCGTTCCACCTCCAACTAATCCACTTTTAATCCTATGCCTGACTCCTTGGTCATCAAAAACCTGAACGCCTCGATCGGCGAACGCCCGATCCTGAAGGACTTCTGCCTCACCGTGCCGAAAGGAGAGGTCCATGCCATCATGGGCCCGAACGGCACCGGCAAGAGCACCCTCTCGAAGGTGCTCGCCGGCCATCCCGACTACTCGGTGCAGTCCGGTTCCGCCCTGCTCGACGGCGAAGAAATCCTCGGCCTCGAGCCGGATGTCGTCGCGCGCGCCGGCCTGTTCCTCGCCTTCCAATACCCGAGCGAAATCCCGGGCGTGACCATCGCCAACTTCATCCGCGCCGCCATCGTCGCCCGCCAAGCCAAGGGTACGCCCTTCGACGCCAAGGCCTACTATGCCGAGCTCTACGCGAAGATGGATGCCCTCAAGATGGACCGCAAGTTCACGGCCCGCTTCGTGAACGAAGGCTTCTCCGGCGGCGAAAAGAAGCGCTGCGAAATCCTCCAGCTGATGATGCTCAAGCCCAAGTACGCCGTCCTCGACGAAACCGACTCCGGCCTCGACATCGACGCCTTGCGCATCGTCTCCGAAGGCGTCAACGCCATGCGCGGCCCGGACACCGGCTTCCTCGTCATCACGCACTACCAGCGTCTCCTCGAATACATCGTCCCCGACCGCGTCCACATCATGTGGGACGGCCGCATCGTCCACAGCGGCGGCAAGGAACTGGCCCTCGAACTCGAAGCCAAGGGCTACGATTGGGTGAAGACCGAACTCGCTACGGCCTAAGACCATGGCTGAAATCGACGAAAACCTGGCCCAGCGCGAAGCGATCGAAGTCGATCGCTCGAAGGGCGACTTCAAATACGAGGAGAGCTACGCCTTCGATGCGGGGATCGGCCTGAGCCCAAGCGTGGTCGACTACATCTCCCAGGTCAAAGCCGAGGAGCCGTGGATCCGCGAGTTCCGCCAGAAGGCGCTCAAGATCTTCGAGGGGCTCCCGATGCCGACGCATTGGGCGACCACCGACCTCGACAACATCAAGTTCGAGAACATCCGCTACTACCTCGCCAAGGGCCAGAAGGCCGTGCGCACGTGGGAAGAAGTGCCGGACGACGTCAAGAAGACCTTCGAACGCCTCGGCATTCCAGAATCGGAACGCAAGTTCCTCGCCGGCGTCGAGGCCCAGTTCGACTCCGAAGCCGTCTACTCCCGCATGAAGGAGGAGCTCGAAAAACTCGGGGTCATCTTCTGCGGCCCGACGGAAGGCCTGCGCGACCACCCGGAGCTCTTCCGTAAGTGGTTCGGCAAGGTCATCCCCGCCGGCGACAACAAGTTCGCCGCGCTGAACTCCGCCGTCTTCTCGGGTGGTTCGTTCATCTACATCCCGAAGGGCGTCAAAGTCGCGCAGCCTCTGCAGGCCTATTTCCGCATCAACGCCGAGAACTTCGGCCAGTTCGAGCGTACGCTCATCATCGCGGACGAAGGCTCGGAAGTCACCTACATGGAGGGCTGCACCGCGCCCAAGTTCGAAACCGCCACCCTGCACTCGGCCGTCGTCGAACTCGTCGCGCTCAAGGGCGCGAAGATCCAATACGTCACCGTCCAAAACTGGTCGGCGAACGTCTTCAACCTCGTCACCAAGCGGGGCGTCGCCGAGGAAGGCGCCGAAGTGCGCTGGATCGATTGCAACATCGGCTCGCGCCTCACCATGAAGTACCCGGGCGTCGTGCTCCGCGGCAAGGGCGCGCGCGGCGAAGTATTGTCCATCGCCTTGGCCAACGATGGCCAGCACCAGGACACGGGCGCGAAGATGATCCACGCGGCCGACGACACGACCTCCAACATCATCGCGAAGTCCATCTCCGTGGGCTCCGGGCGCTCGACGTACCGCGGCCTCGTGCACATCCCGAAGACGCTGAAGAACTGCCGTAACAACACCGAGTGCGACGCCTTGCTCATCAACGAGCATAGCCGCACGGACACCTACCCGGCGATCTCCGTCCGCGGCCAGAAGAACTCGGTCCAGCACGAGGCCAGCGTGTCGAAGGTGTCGGCCGAACAGATCTTCTACATGATGCAGCGTGGCCTCTCCGAAGGCGAAGCGATGTCCCTCGCGGTGAACGGCTTCGTCAACGACCTCGTGAAGGAGTTCCCCATGGAGTATTCCGTGGAACTCAAACGCCTGATCGAACTCCAGATGGAAGGGTCCGTCGGTTAAGATGAGCACCCTCACCGCCCCCGCCGGCGTCCTCGACGTCGCCCTGCAGTCCGCCGAGACCACCCAGTTCCGAGCGCAGGACTGGTTCGCCGTCCTCCGCCAGCAGGGCTGGCACACGTTTCAGTCGTTGCCGATGCCAACCCGCGACGACGAGAAGTGGCGCTTCTCCGACGCCCGTTCGCTCTCGCTGGAAGGCTATGCGCCGGCGCCGGAGCCGACCGAAGCCCTCGCCTCCGCGCTCATCGCCCGTTCGCACTTCGTCGCCCGCCCCGCCGCCCTCGTGGTTCATGTCGACGG
>DBCN01000148.1:6889-8409 GCA_002293065.1 Opitutia bacterium UBA957 | reverse complement strand
TGAAGCATAGCGCGGGCCTGGGCGGCGCGAAGTTCCTCGCCTTGCACCAAGCTTGGCTGAAGGCCGGCTACGTCCTCTTCGTCCCCAAGGGCGTCGAGATCCGCCAGCCGTTCGTCTCCGTCAACTGGACCTCGACCGACGGTGTCGCGGTCTTCCCGCACGCGCTCATCATCGCCGGTGAAAACGCCGTGGTGTCCATCCAAGACTACCACCTCGGCGCCACGCCGGACGCGCGTGCCCTGGCCATCTCCGCCTGCGATATCCACGCCGGCACCGGCGCCAAAGTCTCCCGTCTCGCCGTCCAAGGCTGGGGCAACCGCACGCAGTCCTTCCAGGTCGACAACACCTGTGGCGGCCGTGACGCGCTCATCACCTCGGTCAACGCCGCCGTCGGCTCCCGCCGGGCGCGCCTCGAAAACACCGTGCGCATCGATGGCCCGGGCGCCGACGTCCGCCTCTACGGCATCAGCGTCGCCACGGGCGAACAGGAATTCGACCAGCGCACCCTGCAGATCCATACCGCGGGCCAGGCGAAGTCCGACCTCCTCTTCAAGAACGCGCTCTTGGGCAAGTCGCGCACCATCTTCTCCGGCCTCATCAAAGTGGCCCCGGATGCCCAGCGCACGGACGCCTACCAGACCAACCGCAACCTCCTCCTCTCGCCCGACGCCGAAGCGGATTCCCTACCCGGCCTCGAAATCGAAGCCAACGACGTCAAGTGCTCGCACGGCGCGACGACGGGTCAGGTCGACGAGAACGAGCTCTTTTACCTGCGCGCCCGCGGCATCCCGCTGGAAGTCGCCCAGGAACTCCTCGCCCAAGGCTTCCTCGAGGAAGTCATCGCGAAGGTTGAGGACGAGGAAGGCGCCGAAGCCCTGCGCGGGATGTTGAGCGCCAAATTCCACCAAGCATAATTCCATGAGCGAAGACACCACCGGCCAACGCCACGCCCCCAGCCCACATGATCGCACGCTCGCGCGCGATGTGCAGGCCACCGTCATTCCGGCCGGCGAACCCGCCGTCCTCCCGGCGGGCACCAAGGTGACCATCACCCACCGCCTCGGCGGCAACTTCACCGTCGTCTGCGACTCCGGTATGTTCCGCATCAAAGGCACGGACGCCGAAGCCCTCGGCGAGCAGGTGCCGACCGACGCCACCGAGAACGAAGGCAAGACGGACGCGTATGGCTCGGTGGGTACGGCGGAACACCCCGGCCACAGCGGCAAGCCTTCCGATGAAGCCGTCTGGGAAAGCCTGAAGAAGGTCTTCGACCCCGAGATCCCGGTGAACATCGTCGACCTCGGGTTGGTCTATTCGCTCAAGATCGACGCCATCGATGGCTCGGCCGATCGCCACAGCGTGGTGGTCGCCATGACCTTGACTGCGCCCGGTTGTGGCATGGGTCCGGTCATCGCTGAAGACGCGCGCAACCGAGTGCTCTCGGTGCCTGGCATCAACCAAGCGCAAGTCAGCATCGTCTGGGACCCGCCGTGGACCCAGACCATGATTTCCGAAGACGG
>DBCN01000148.1:0-6806 GCA_002293065.1 Opitutia bacterium UBA957 | reverse complement strand
CAAGGTGACACGGTGACAAGGGGTAAGCCATTAAGGCCACCCTGCTCTCTCCGCTTACACCCTAATGCATCTTAGCACCTTATCCCTGAAGCGAAATCACGGAACCGTGGGCGTGACCAATAGCCATGCAAGCAGACCATGCAACACATGGACACTCCATCACCCAGAGGAAAAGTAAACTCCTTCAGAGACCTCATTGTTTGGCAAAAAGCTAAACGGCTGGCTGCTGACGTCTATCGGCTTTGCCTTTCCTTCCCCAGCGATTGGCACAGAGGCCTAACCGAGCAAATGCTGCGCTCGGCTGTATCTATTCCGTCTAACATCGCAGAAGGAGACGAACGCGGAACAAACAGAGACTCGCTTAGGTTCCTGCAAATTGCCCGCGGCTCTCTGGCCGAACTCGAGACCCAGTTACACATCGCCAAAGACATCCATTTAATCAGCGATGCGGACTCGGAAAACATAGAGGCAAAAATCACCGAGGTAGCCCGACTGCTAGGCGGAACAATCAAGATGCGGCTAGCCAGGGAAAGGCGGTCGTGAAGCCCTGATTCTAAGTTTCGCCCCCTTGTCACCGTGTCACCTTGTCAACGTGTCCCCATCTTTATCCTTCCCCCTACAGGTATTCGTGGGAATATTGGGAACCGCCTCCACCCCCGGCGGTCATCCTTCCCTTACCCCATGAAGTCGCTCCTGCGTTCATCGTTCCTTGGCTTGGTCTTCGCTGCCCTCGCCGCCCCGCTCATCGCCGCGCCGGCCGTCCCGGAAGACGCCCGCTTCAAGGTCGAGAAGCTCTTGGGCGACATCCCGCAGCCGATGACGATGGAGATGGGCCCGGACGGACGGCTCTACTTCAATGAATACGGCGGTTTGCTCAAGGCCATCGACCTCAAGACCAAGCAGGTGAAAGTCATCGGCAAGCTCGAGGTCTTCCTGCAGCAGGAGAATGGCTTCCTGAGCTTCGCGCTCGACCCGAAGTTCGCGGAGAACGGTTGGGTCTACTGCCTCTACTCCCCCATCGGCTACGATGGTCAATCGATCTCCCGTTTCACGATCAAGGACGACGTGCTCGACCTGAAGAGCGAGAAGGTGCTGTTGCGCTACGAAGAGCAGCGCAAGGAGTGCTGTCACCATGGAGGCAGCATGCTCTTCGGTCCGGACGGTAACCTTTATTGGTCGGCCGGCGACAACACGCACCCCTTTGGCGACAGCCAGAGCTACTCGCCCGCGGATGAACGTCCCGGTCGCCTGCCATGGGATGCGCAGAAGTCCGCCGCCAACACCATGAGCCTCGCCGGCAAGGTGAACCGTATCCGCCCGAAACCCGACGGCACCTACGAGATCCCGGCTGGCAACCTCTTCCCCGTCGGGACGCCCAAGACTCGCCCCGAAATCTTTGCGATGGGTTGCCGGAATCCGTGGCGCCTCTCCATCGACCGCGCCACGGGCTACGTCTACTGGGGCGAAGTCGGACCGGACGCCAACGTGGACGGTCCCCGCGGCTCGCGCGGGTACGATGAGATCAACCAAGCCCGCAAGGCCGGCAACTTCGGCTGGCCCTACTTCGTCGGCGACAACTACGCTTACGCCAAGGTCGATTTCGCCACCAACGCCATCGGTCCACTCGCCGACCCGAACCACCCGCGCAACACGAGTCCGAACAACACGGGTTTGAACGACCTACCGCCCGCGACCCCGGCGTTCATCTACTGGCCCTACAAGAGCCCGAAGAAGTGGCCCGAACTCGGCGAGGGCGGCCGCACGGCCTGCGCCGGCCCGGTCTTCCACTATTCACCGTCGTTCGAAAAGACCAATGGCTTCCCCGAACACTTCGACCGATGCCTGCTCTTCTGGGATTGGCAGCGTCCGTTCATCAAGTGGGCGCGCCTCGATGCCGACTCGAACCTCGTCGGCATCGAACCCTTCACGAACGGCAAGGTCGTCACCGGCAATTCCGCCGACCAGGTGAAGAAGCTCCAGCCCGCCATCGCGGACGGCGCGACGCTCCTGAAACGTCCCGTGCACGCGGTCTTCGGTCCGGACGGTTGCCTTTACTTCATGGATTACGGCGAGACCTGGGGCGCCAACCGCGACAGCGGCCTCTACAAGATCTCCTACCTCCGCGGCAACCTGCCGCCCATCGCCAAGGCCGCCCTTTCGGCGAGCTTCGGGAAAGCGCCTTTGGCCGTGAAGCTCAACGCGGCGGGCTCGAGTGACCCCGAAGGAAAAGCCGTGGCTTATACGTGGAAACTCCAACCCGGAGACCGCCCCCTCGGTGTAGGCGCGGAACTTTCCACGACGCTCACCGAGGCCGGGAATTTCTCGATCGAACTTGCCGTCAAAGATGCCGACGGGGGCGAAGCCCTCGCGAACGTGCCCGTCGTCGTGGGCAACACGCCCCCGCAGGTCCGCTTCACGGCTCCGCAGGACGGCGATTTCTTCACCCCCGGAAAGAAGGTCGCCTTCGAAGTCGCGGTGCAAGACGCGGAAGACGGCAACTCAGCCGATAAGGCAACCGAGTTCGGCCTGCGCGCGTTCGTGTCGTCGGCCTTCGTCGCCGGCGACGGCAAGACCGAGGCCACCGCCCCCGGTCTGACGCTCATGCGCCAAAGCGACTGCCTGAATTGCCATGCGACGGAGACCCCACTCGTCGGCCCCTCCTTCGTCGCCATCGCGGATAAATATCGCGGCGTGAAGGACGCCCCGGAAACCTTGAACAAGAAGATCCGCCTCGGCGGAGGCGGCGTCTGGGGACAGGTACCCATGCTCGCTCATCCGCAGCATACCGTCGATGAAGTCGCGTTCATGTTGCGTTGGATCCTCGCGCTCGAGAAAGGCAAAGGTGGTCCGTCCATCACCCGCGGACTCGCAGGTGAAGTGACCGCCCCCAAGGCCGACAAGGCGGGTCAATTCGTCCTCGAAGCCACCTACACCGATGCCGGCGCGGCCCCTGCAGGCTCACTGGGCGGCAAAGCGACGGTCGCCCTGCGCACCCGCCGCATCGAGGCGGAATCGGCCGAACTGAACGGGCCTAAGAACACCGGCAAGACCGTGGGATCGACCAACCACGGGCACACCCTCAAGTTCGCGAACCTCAACCTCACCGACAGCCAAAGCCTCACGGTGTTCGCATCCGCGGGCGGCGGCTCCAAGGGCAGCAAGGTCGAAGTCCGTCTTGATGCGCCCGATGGCCCGCTGCTTGGTACCGTGGACATCACCCACACGGGGGAGTGGAGCAAGTTCGCCGAAAACAAGGCGCCGTTGACGGCTTCGACCGGACGCCACGACGTCTACCTGGTGCTCGTCAACCCGGGCAAGGGCGGGCTGATGAACATCGATTGGGTGCAGTTCAACCCTTAAGGGCCGGTGAGTTCGCACCGGTCTAGCCATGGATAGGCCATCCCTCGGTGAAGTGACGCAAGTTTCGCTTTGCCCGCGGAGACCCTGACGTCAGGATTGCCGATCCGTCCCGCACCACGTGTCCGACCCTGCTCCTAAGCCCAAGCCCCTCGACCCTTTCGATCCCGAGGTCATCGCCCGCGCCAACCGGGCCATCTTGGTGGGGCTCCAACGCCAGGGTGAAACGAATGAAGAAGCCCAGCTCCTCCTGAACGAGCTCCACGAACTCGTCGAGAACCTCGGCGTCGAGATCCGCGGCTCGCTCATCGCCCGTATCCGTGAAGAAAGCCCGCGGCACCTCGTCGGCTCCGGCAAGATGGAGGAAATCTCCAAACTGGCGCACGACAAGGAGTGCGGCCTCGTCATCTTCGACGACGAACTCACGCCGGCGCAGCAACGCAATTGGGAGAAAGACTCCCTCGGCCTGCACGCCATCGACCGCCAGGAAGTCATCCTGGACATCTTCGTCACGCGCGCGAAGACCAAGGAAGCCGTGCTGCAGGTCGAACTCGCCAAACTCCAGCAACAGCTCCCCCGCCTCAAGCGCCTCTGGTCGCACTTGGACCGGCAGCGCGGCGGCGGCGCCATGCAGCGCGATGCCGGCGAGACGCAGATGGAAATGGACCAGCGCAAGATCCGCGACAAGATCGCGAAGGTCCGGCGCGACCTCGCGGCCGTCGTGGCCCAGCGCGCCACGCAGCGCAAGCAACGTCAGCGCATCCCGTTGCCGACCGTTTCGATCGTCGGGTACACCAACGCCGGCAAGTCCTCCCTGCTGAACAAGCTCACCGGCTCGGACGTCCTCGCCGCCAACCAGCTCTTCGCGACGCTCGACCCGACGACCCGTCGGCTGGAGTTGCCCTCCGGTCGCGCGATGTTGCTGACCGACACCGTGGGCTTCGTCCGCCGCCTCCCGCACCGCCTCGTCGAGGCCTTCAAGGCGACCTTGGAGGAAGCCATCCAAGCGGACTATCTGATCCACGTCGTCGACCTCGCCTCCCCCGAGCGCGAGAAGCATGCCCAGACCACCCTGCAGGTCCTCCAGGAAATCGGGGCAGGCGACCGCCCCATCATCACGGTCCTCAACAAGGCCGACCTCGTGGACGAAGTGGTGAAATCGGAAGCCAAGTCCCAGCACCCGGGGGCCATTCTCTTTAGCAATTACACCGGGCAAGGCATCGCGGAACTGCGGGAACTGCTGGAGTCCTGCGCCTCCGAGCGTGACCAAAAAGTCACATTGCTCCTCCCCCACGACCAATACGCCTTGCTGGCCAAGCTCCACGCCGGAGCCACCGTTTTATCGAGCAAACCCGAAGACATGGGCACCCGCGTCGAGGCCATCGTCCCAGCCCGGCTGCAGGCCCAGGTCGACCCTTGGGTCGTCGGCCGATGATTTTTTGCTACCCAAAACCGAAACTTATCCCTAAAACTGTTGTTCTAATACTGTAACACACTCCCATGCGTCACCTCGCCCTCCTCTCCCTCCTTGTCACCGCCTCGGCCTTTGCCGCCGATGCCCCTAAGGCTAACGCTAGCCGCGAAAAGGCTTGGAAAGATGACATCTTCCCGATGCTCGAAAAGAGCTGCGCGGGTTGCCACGGCAAGGACCCGGCCAAGAAGCCCAAGGGCGGCTACAACATCATGACCCTCGAGTCCGCGGCTAAGGGCGGCAAGGAAAACGGTGACGGCATCTCTTGGGGCAACGCCGCCAAGAGCTCGCTCTACAAGCTCTCCGAACTCGGCGTCACCAATCGCGACGACGAAATGGCCATGCCCCCGAAGAAGGCCAAGTCCGAGCCCCTGACCAAGGAACAGCTCGCCAAGCTCAAGGCCTTCATCGAGGCCAAGTAAACCACGGCGCAAGCCACCTACGAAAGCCCGCGGCCCTAACCGCGGGCTTTTTTGTGCCTATGGGTAGAGGTCGGCCACGCCCAGCGCGTCGGCCAAGCCGCGACTTCCGTTTGACCCCCACGGTGAACGCGTCATAAAAACACCTCCCCACTCGCCCCCACTTTAACCATGTCCGACAAGTCCCCCCTCACCAAATACGCCCGCCTCTGGCTTGCCCTCGGACCCAACCTTGCCCTCGTTCTGCTGGCTTGGTTCCTCCCGCACGACGGCGAAGACCGCGGTCCGGCCCTTCTCTCCATCGCCGGCCACCAGCACTTCATCATCCTGCACTTCCCCGTCGCGATTCTGATTCTGATTCCGGTCTTCGAAATCTGGGACCGCCACAACGAAGCGGGACTCCTGATCCGCCGGCTCAGCCTTCTGGGCGCCGTCAGCATCTGGGCGACCTGCGTCTTCGGCGTCCTGGAAGCCTACTTCAACGGTTCTGACTACAGCAACCTCGACACCCACCTGTGGACCGGCATCGCCGGCTCCTTCCTGGCGAGCGCCGCCTGGCTGCTCATCTCCCAAAGCTGGCGCGTGCGCGTCGCCGCGCAGATCGTCGCCGTCGTGGGCATGACCATCGCCGCGCACATCGGCGGCGACAAGGTGCATGGGGACCTTTTCAAGCCGAACCAAGAATCGACCAAGACCGCCCATGCCCTAACCACGCCCTTGCCTACCGGTCGCCCCGGAATGGCCGGCTGAATCGACGCCCGGCTCGGGCCGAAACCTTTTTCTTTTGCCCCACCGCCGCCTCCCCCCTAACAATCACCCCTTACCCCCATGAAACTCCGTACCCTCCTCGCCCTCGCCCTCTTCGCGGGTCTGGCCACGCCCTCCATCGCCGATGAAGTGAAGCCGCTGCGCGTCCTCGTCGTCGCCGGCGGTTGCTGCCACGATTACGCCAACCAGAAGGAAATCCTCAAGAAAGGCATCGAAGCCCGCCTCAACGCCAAGGTCGAGATGGCCTACGACGCGACCAAGGGCACGAAGCCGGTGTTCGAAATCTACAAGAAGGACGGCTGGTACAAGGACTTCGACGTCGTCGTCCATGACGAGTGCGCCGCCGACATCACCGACCCGGCCTACGTCGAGAACATCCTGAAGGCCCACCGCGAGGGCGTGCCGGCGGTGAACCTCCATTGCGCCATGCACAGCTACCGCTGGGGCAAGTTCCAGCAGCCCGTGAAGGCCGGCGACGACAATGCGCACTGGTTCGAGATGCTCGGGCTGCAGTCTTCGGGGCACGGCCCGCAGCTCCCGATCGCCATCAAGTTCACGGACAAGGAGCACCCCATCACCAAGGGCATGGCCGACTGGACCACGATCAACGAAGAACTCTACAACAACGTCCAAGTCCTGACCGGCAAGGCCATCGCGAACGGCACGCAGAGCACCCCGGAGCGGAAAGACAAGGCCGGCAAGGTCATCCCCGCGAAGGAAACCACCGCGATCGTCGCCTGGACCAATGAATACGGCCCCAAGAAGACCCGCATCTTCTCGACCACCATCGG
>DBCN01000145.1:14567-15846 GCA_002293065.1 Opitutia bacterium UBA957 | reverse complement strand
TGCTTGCGGCAGGCGGCGATGAGGTCGCCGGCTTCTTCGGGCGGGCAGTCGAGCACGAGCAGCCCGTCGCCCCCCGCGGCCTTGACCTTGGCGCAGTAGGCTTCGACGCCGAACGAGAAGAGCAGGTTGTAGTAGCAGTACAGGACGATTGGCTTGTCGGTCGCGGCCCGCGTGGCGGCCATGATCTCCAGCAGGTGGTCGAAGGTCATCCCCGATTCCAGGGCGCGCTGGGAGGCCAACTGATTGGTCAGGCCGTCGGCCAAGGGGTCGGAGAAGGGCACACCCACTTCGAGCACATCGGCGCCGGCTTCGGCCAAAGACTTCAGGATGGCCTTGGAGGTTGCGACGTCGGGGTCGCCGGCGCATACGTAGCTGACGAAGGCCGGGCGGCCTTCGGCTTTGCAGCGGGCGAACGTCTGGGCGAGTCGGTCCATGGGAGGCGTCAAACAAGACGCCTTTGGGCCGGAGGGCAAGGCGAGACGCCGTTTGCGCCGATCCCCCAAGGTTTCTCCGCTTTCCACCGCCACCGCCATGGTTTAGGGTTGGCCCATGACCCTCCAACTCGTCCTCAAGTTCCTCCTCTCCGCAGGCGTCATCACGGGCGCCTCCGAAATCGCCAAACGCAACGTCTCGCTCGGCGCCCTCTTATGCGCGCTCCCGCTGACGAGCCTCTTGGTGATGATCTGGACGTACGTCGAGACGGGCGACCAGGCGAAGGTCGTTTCGCTGAACTGGTCGATCCTGGCCTATACCATCCCTTCGTTCGTCCTCTTCTTGGTCTTTCCGGTTTGCCTCCGATTCGGACTGAACTTCTGGCTCTCGCTTGTGCTCGCCTGCGCCGTCACGGCCTTGACCTACAAGGCCTGCCAGCCGCTCCTCGATAAGGTCACCTGATTTTCTCGGATTGCCAAACCGGTGGCGGCGGCAAGTGTCCTGACTGCCTGCCCAAGTGGTGGAACGGTATACACATCAGACTTAAAATCTGCCGCCGAAAGGCTTACCGGTTCGAGTCCGGTCTTGGGTACGGCGCTCTTTCCGGCGCTCAGCGCTTCAGTGAGAACGGGTTGAAATCCGTATGCTCGTCGTAGGCGTCGACGCCTTCGGCTTGCTTCAGCTTCGCGCAGACGATGGTCGTGACGGGGGTCATGACGGCTTCGACGAGGACCTTGAAGAGCCAGTTCACGGTCATCACGGCGAGGAGCGTCGCGGGGCTCCAGATACCGAGGAACGCGAGGGGATAGAAGATCAGGCTGTCGACGCCCTGGCCGACGACGGTCGA
>DBCN01000145.1:2868-14460 GCA_002293065.1 Opitutia bacterium UBA957 | reverse complement strand
CCGACGCAGAAGGCCACGATGGAACCGAGCGCGATGCGCCAGCCGCCGCCGAAGCAGGTCTCGAGCGCCGGTTGGAGCTGCGCGCTGAAGGGTTCGTTCGGGCTAGCCGGCAATGCCAGGATCACCCACGTCATGGCCGTGGCGAAGAGCAGTGCGCCGAAGCCTGCCCAGATCACCCGGCGGGCCAAAGCGTAGCCATAGACCTCGGTGAGGATATCGCCGAAGATGTAGGACAGCGGGAAGAAGAGGTTCCCGGCGCCAAACTGCGTGGGTCCCAGCAGGGGCAGGTCCAGCATGACCACCTTGGCTGGGCCAATCAGGTTCGAGCAGAGCAGCACGGCGACGAAGGCCCCCAAGATGAGGTCGTAGTAGCGGAAGCTGCGCGTCATGACTATTTCAGTTAAAAGGGTTGTGGCCCGGCCGCCAGCCAGTCCGACGGATAGTCGGAGTTTGAAAGCGTTAACCCGGCTACTGGCCGCTGGTCGGATGGCGTGGTCGGCAGCGATTGGAGAGGTGCATCACGGGCTAGGATTACTTGGCTTTCTTCGTCGCGGTCTTGGCCTTGGCGCGCGGTTGCTGATCCTGCGTCAATTGGGCGAGGGCCACGTATTCATCGGTCTGCTTCTGCCAAAGCGCCGACAGTTCCTTGACCTTGTCGGGCATCTTGGCCGCGAGGTCGTTCTGCTCGGCCCGGTCGGTGCGCAGGTCGTAGAGGCTCCAAGGTTGGTCCTTGGCTGCCACTAGCTTCCAGTCGCCGACGCGGATGGCCTTGTTGCCTTCATGTAGCCACCAGAGGCTCTCACGTTCGATCGCGACGTCCTTGGCGAAGGCTGGGGTCAGGCTCTTGCCGGGGGCGGCGGGGATCGGCTGGCCTTGCCATTCCTTCGGCTTGGTCGTGCCCGTCAGTTCCAGCAGGGTGGGGACGATGTCGACGAGGTGGGCAGGTGTTTCCCGGAGTTCGCCGCGCGCGGTGATGCCCGCGGGCCAATGAGCGACCAAGGGGGTGCTGATGCCGCCCTCGTGGACCCAGGTCTTATGCAGGCGATGCGGCGTGTTGCAGGCGCTGGAGAAGCCGGGTCCGATGCTGAGGTAGCTGGCGGCGCTGCCCATCGGGGCCTGCGGGTCATGGCCGCCGTCGCGCACCATGATCTCGGCGCTCGCGCCATTGTCGGAGGCGAAAAGGATGAGCGTATTCTCGTAGACGCCCATGGCCTTGAGTTGGGCGATGAGGCGACCGATGTCTTGGTCCATGCGGTCGACCATGGCGGCATGGATGGCCATCTTCGTGGCCTGGAAGCGGCGTTGCTCGGCGGTCAACTCGGACCAAGGGAGCGGACGGTTCACCTCACCGGCGCCCAGCTTCTCGATCGCGGTGGGGAAGGCATAAGGCGGGCCCACCTCGCGCTCGAGAGGTGCAAGCGTCGTCTTGGTCAGGCCCATCTTTTGTTGGCGGGCGAAACGGGCGGCGCGCATGGCCTCCCAGCCGTCGAGGTACTTGTCGCGGTACTTGGCGATGTCCTCGGGGAGGGCGTGGAGGGGGAAGTGCGGGGCGATGTAGGCGACGTACTGGAAGAACGGCTTATCCTTGTGGTTGGCGGCGTGGTCCTTCAGGCAATCGAGCGCGTGGTCGGTCGTCGCCGTCGTCGCGTAGTAGTCCTTCTCATCGGCGGGAACCTTGACCGGAACGTCGTCGAGCGAATTGCCGCGGGCGGTGAAGAAGTTCCCTTGGTTCTGCATGTTCAGCGAACGGTCAAAGCCGGTGGGGATGATCTTCCCGTCGATGTGCCACTTGCCGCTGTGGTAGTTGCGGTAGCCCGCGGTGCGGAGGAAATCGGGGAGCAAGCGGGCCCAGGATTGCCGGACCCCCTGGCCACCGCCGCCGAGGTTGGGTAGCGCGTCGCGGTGGATCTGCTGGGCGTAGTAGCCGGAGAGCAGGGCGCTGCGCGAAGGCCAGCAACGGGCCGTGTTGTAGAACTGAGTGAAGCGGAGGCCTTGCTGCGCCAGTGCGTCGAGGTTCGGCGTCGCGATCTCTCCGCCGTAGCAGCCGAGGTCGGAGTAACCGAGGTCATCCGCGAGGATGAGGACGACGTTGGGGCGCTGGGGGGCGGCCAGGGCCGTGAGGGTGGCGAACAGCAGGGTCAGCAGGGGGCGCATGGGGTGAGCACAGATTCAGGCGAATCCCCAGCCGGTGCAAAGACGGAAATGGGGTCAGACCCCATTAATAGGGTCTGACCCCGCTGGACCGGTTGGTCCGACGATCACTTCGTGGCCGGGGCCTTCTTGGCGGGTGCGGTCTTGCCTTGGGCGCTGACGACCTTGGGCTTGTCGATTTTCTTCGACCCGGCGGGGAGGGTGGCCTCGTCGAAGGGAAGGACGGCGCTGTCAGCGAGGACCTTGAGCAAGACCTGCTTCACGTAGGTCTTATGCGGGTTGCCGGCGTGGAGCTGGATGGCGATGAGGCCTTCGAGTGCCCGCGCCTTCTCGTCATGGTCGATGAAGACCGAGGTCGTCTGGCCGTTGACCTTGTGCTCGAGGCGGTTGCCGCGCGCGATGACCGTGAACTCGTTGTATTGGGCGATGTCGACCTGCACGCGCGGGCGTTCGCCGACCTGCCAGCGCTGGCCGGTCGGATCCATGACCACGTCGACGCCGTTGTAGCCGAAGATGCCGCGGCCGCGTTCTTCGTAGGTCATCGCCGTATGCACATCGGTTGGATGGACGTCGCATTGGTAGCCGAGGATCGTCCAGGGCGTCACCTCGGGCAGGCGGCGGCTGCGGTATTGGATGCCGGAGTTGTTGTCACCGACCACCTTGACCGTTGCGCGGAGTTCGAAGTCCTTGGCCTTGCCGTTCCAGATGAGGAATGAATTCGTCTTCGGTTTGCCGACCACGCTCGTGCCGACGATCACGCCGTCCTCGACGGCCCAGAGCCCCGGCTCGCCGTCCCAGCCGGAGAGGTCCTTGCCGTTGAAGAGCGCGGTGAAGCCGTCCTGGGCGGAGGTCGGCGTGGCGACGGCCAGCAGGAGGAAAACGAGGAGGAGGCGCATCGAGGTCAGAGCGCGATGAAGACCAGTTCGCCGGCTTTGCTGTCGGGGACGATCAGGACGCCGGCCTTCTCGTCGAGGAAGTGGTCGGCGGCGGCCTTGAGGCCTTGGCCGAGTTCGGTCTGGCCGGAGCCATCGGCTTCATAGCGCGTGACGCGGCCGGTCATGACTTCGGAGATGTAGAAGCGGCCCTTGGAATCGTGGACGAGGCCGTCGCCGGAGCGGTGGCCCTTGGCGAGGGTCTTCCATTTGCCCTTGTTGTATTCAAGCACGTCGCCGGTGAAGAATTCGGCGATGCGGATGCGCCCGTTACCGAGGATATCGATGCCGTTCGGGTTGAGCATCTTCGGCGTCGGGGCGATGACTTCGGTGACTTTGCCTTCGAGCGTGACCTGGAAGACGCGGGCGACGATGGGGATGGCCTTTTGCTCGGGGCTGCCAACGGCGAAGAGCTTGTTGTCCGCGCCACGCATCTTGGTGACCGCACCCATGTCGGTGATCAGCACGCTCTTCTTGTCGGGCGCGACGACGACATCATTCAGGAAGGTGGGCGTGGTCGGGAAGGCGGCGGGGCCAGCGAGCAGGGTCTTCTTGCCCTTGGCGTCGATGGACCAGACTTTGTCGAAGTCGACGGTGATGAGGCGCTTGTCCACGAAGACGATGCCCTTGGGGTCGTCGAGGCCCTCGGTGAGGATGGTCACCTTGTCCCCGTCGACCTTCGCTATTTTGCCGTCGCCATCCCCGGCTTTACGCGACGTGCCCATGAGGGTGACGAAGTATTTGCCGCCGAAGCCCTTGGTGACGCTCTCGGGCGTGGCGCCGACCGCGAGGTTGCGCTGGGCCGGCACCGCCTTGGTAGGCGCGGCGGCAGGCGTGCTCTTGGCGGGGGTGGCGGGGGCGGTTTCCCGGGTCTGGCAGCCGACGAGGGCGCAGCCGGCGAGGAGGGCGAGCAGTGGGGACTTCATGAGACGAGTCATTCCGCTTTCCCGTTGAGCGGAGTCAAGCGGTCAACCCGGTTCAGCCTGACCGGACGAGACCCTTCGCCGAACCAGCCGACCCGGTTTACCGGACCACGCTCATCGGGGTGTCGCCGAACACGCCGGGTCCGCCTTGGTGGGCAGCGTTGCATTCCACTCCAGTGCGAGCTTGGTCAGGCGAGCGGCGATTTCGGGATGGGCCTTGGCCTGATTTCGGGCGGGATCTTCTCCGCGGTCCGTTCGCAGGTTGTAGAGTTCGAACCGCTGGCCATCGTCGGTCATCACCAGTTTCCAATCCCCGTCGCGCACGGCTAGGTCCGGCCAAAAGTCGGGGTTCTTCTTGTCGCCTTTGTTTCGCCAGTAGATGGGCCGCGTTCGTTGGACGGATTGGCCCTTGAGCGCCGGCAGCAGGTTTTCGCCGTCGCCCTGGGCGTCGGCCGGTGGGGTGACTCCGGCTACAGCGCAGAAGGTGGGGAGCAAATCCACCGCCGTCAGGACCGTGGCATCGTTTTTCAAGCCAGCCGGAGCCTGCCCCGGCCATCGCACGATGAATGGTACGCGGACGCCGCCTTCGAAGAGGCTGGTCTTCTGGCCGCGCAGGCCGCCCGTCTCGCCGGCGTTGTAGTGGCCCCGATATTTCCCGGGAGCGCCTATATCGTTTTCCTTGGACTTCGCCGGGCCGTTGTCGCTGGAAAAAACCACCAGCGTGTTCGACGCGATGCCGCAGCGCTCCAACGCATCCAGGATCAGGCCGACCTTGTTGTCGCCGTCGGTGATGACTGCGGCGTAAACCTGTTGCCGGGAGTCGAGATGTTTCCATCGCGCCATCGATTCGTCCGAAGGGCTGTGGGCCAGATGGCTCTCGTGCAGCCAGACGTTCACATAGAACGGGCGGTCTTTGTTCGCCTCGATGAACTTCACCGCCTGATTGGGGATGTCGTTTCCGTAGGGTCCGACTTTCGGCCCCGGCCCGTGGTAGACGGCGGATTCGTCGAAACCGTAGTCCGCCATGGTCGGCTTGCCGACTCCCAGATGCCACTTGCCGAAGTGCCCCGTACGATAGCCCGCGGCCTTGAGCAGGCGTGGCGCGGTGGGCGCCTTGGGGTCCAACCAGTCGGGCATCTCCGGCGGCTTGCTGACGCCGAAAACCGTGTTGATGCCGAAGCGACCCGGGAAACGCCCCGTCATGGCCGCCGCGCGGCTGGGTGAGCATACCGGGCTGAGGACGTTGAACTGCAGGAAGTCGATGCCCTCGCCGGCCAGCTTATCGAGGCGCGGCGTCTTCAGCCAGGTGTTGCCGTGGCAGGACAGGTCACCCCAGCCCCAATCGTCGGCGTAGATGAAGACGATGTTGGGCTTCGCGGGTTTCTGGGGCGAGTCGGCGGCCTGCAACGCGTCCAGCGGGGCCAGCAGCAGGGCGGCGACGGCGGCGAGGGTGAAGAAGTGGCGGCGATTCATGGAGGGCTCAAGGGGCGGTCGCATGGCTTCGCGATGACCGGCGGATTTCGCTCACGGTTGGGCTTCCGCGAAGCGCAGCAGGGTTGCATCGTCGATCGCACGGGCCGCGCCGTGCCCTTCGCCTGGGACCCGGTAGTGAATGACCGCGCCATCGAGATAACTGAAGACCTCCAGCTGGCCGACGGTGCGGCTTGGTTTCATCAGCTTGGCGCCTTGGTATCCCATGGCTTGGGCCCACAGGAAAATGGACTCTTCCGCGGCGACGAAACCGAGCTTGCCGTTCTTCGCGGGAATCGCCTTTGACGGCCCGCCGAGATAGGGGATCAGCGGATCCTCGGTCCCCGCGATGTTCATGATCCGAGAGCCGGTCCGGGGGGTCGCGATCGTTTGGTAGCCGTTGTCGTCGCCTTTGGCTTTGAAATTCCGTCCGTCATGTTGCAGCACGTTGAGCGGACTGACGGCGGTCACGTAGTTGCGGATGTTCGGCAACCGGCTCTCGATGGCGAGTTGGTTGGCCAGGGCCGCGCCGTTCGAATCACCCATGATGGTGAATTGATCCGGTTGCACATTGCCATACGCGGCGAGCTTTTTGACGATTGCTTCGAGGAACCGCCGATCGTCCGCCTTGGAGCGTTCGGCCGAGATGTTCCAGCTTTCCCGATAGCCGGCGGGAAATACCGTGACGAAGCGCTCCGCTAATTTCGGTCGTTGCTTGAGGAAGCCATCCATCGCGCCGCGGGCGTTGCCGCCGTTGCCATGCAGGTAGATGAAGACGGGCAACTTCCTGTGGCCCGGGTTCGCCGGCACGTTCACGTGGTAAGGGCGCGGAAAGTCCGGCTCCTGCGACCAGGATTGCCGGATGAAATACTCACCCGAGGAGAGTTGCCCCTCGGGTTGGTCGGTGCCGGTCAGCGCGGTCAGCGGCGCCAGCAGCAGGGCGGCGAGCAAGCCCGCTGCATGCATCCGAACCGGTTTATTTAGGGGCACCTTGGTTGGTGGTTTTCGCCTTCGGCTGGGCCGACTTGGGGAAGCGGACGACCTTGATGTCGTTCTTCTGCGCTGCGCCCGGGCTAGAGCGTCCGTTCGTGATGAGTTTCTCCAGCAGCGCCTTCATTTCCGCCAGGCGTGCGGGCTGGGCTTCGGCGAGATTCTTGGTTTCGCCGAGGTCGGCGGCGAGGTCGTACAGCTCGGCCGGCTGGGAGGCGATGTACTTCCAGTTGCCGAGGCGAAGGCTGGGGGTGCCGGCGGCGGCGCAACTGATCGCATGCGTCCGGATCGGTTGCGTGGCCCCTTTCAGGAGGGGCAGGAAGCTGAAGCTGTCTTCGCCGGCTTCGGGCGGAAGGGCGGTGCCCCAGATTTCCGCCAAGGTGGCGATGACGTCGGCGTGGTGGACGAGCTGGTCGCAGGTCGAACCAGCCGCCACCTTGGCGGGCCAGCGGACGATGAACGGCTCCCGGTGTCCGCCCTCGAAGGCGGAACTCTTGTAGCCACGGAGCGGGCCGCTCGGGTAGTGGCCTTGTTGCTCGAGTTCTTTGGCGCCGACATAGCTGGCGAAGCCGTTGTCGCTGGTGAACAGCACGAGGGTGTTGCCGGCGGCGCCGCTTTTTTCGAGCGCGGCCAGCACCTGGCCGACCGCCGCATCCGTTTCCATGATGAGGTCGGCGGCGGCGTTGTTCAGGCCGCTCTTGCCCTTCCACGCCTCGTTGACGGCCAAGGGCGTATGCGGGGTCGTCAGCGGCAGGTAGAGCAGGAAGGGCTCAGGCTTCCGCGCGGCTTCATCGATGAAGGTGCAGGCCCGTGCCGTCAGCGCAGGCAGGATCCGCTCCAGTTTCCATTCGGGCAGGGCGGGGCCGTGAACGCTGGCCTGGTTGTTCCCGAGCAAGGCTTTGGGCAAGGGTTGGTCGGGGATGCCGACGGTCTGGTCGTTTTCGATGAAGCAGAAGGGGGGCCAGTTCGGTACATCCGTCCCGAAGTAGGTGTCGAAGCCGCGGGTCGTCGGGCCTCCCGGAATCTTTTGCGCGAAGACTTTTTTCCATGCCGCTTTGTCGGCTTCGGGGGCGGTGCGGTCGGCTTCCTTGTAGTTGCGGAAAAGGCCCTTGTCGCCGTCGTCGATCGGCCAATCCCAGCCCAAGTGCCATTTGCCGATGGCCGCGGTGCGGTAGCCCTGGCGCTTGGCCAAGCTTGCCACCGTCAGGCGGTCGGGTGCGATGAGCGGTTCGCCGAAGACGCCGACGATGCCGGACTGCAGACGTGTGCGCCAGTGGTAGCGTCCGGTGAGCAGCGTGTAGCGGGAGGGCGAGCAGACCCCCGACGACGAGTGTCCATCCGTGAAGCGCATGCCTTCGGCGGCCAAGCGGTCGAGGTGCGGCGTCGCGATTTTCCCGCGGGTCGGATTGTAGGCGCGAATATCCCCGTAGCCGAGGTCATCGGCGAGGATGATCACGATGTTCGGCGGCCGGTCGGCGGCGAGCAGGGCGACCGGGAACAGCAGGCAGAGTAAGGCGCGCATCGGGGTCATTGCTGCTGGAAGACGAACACGCCGTGCTTGTTGGCGGTGACGATGGCGGGCTTGGCCTTGGGCCGGAGCGGGCCGGTCCAGAATTGCGTACCGACCCCGCTGTCGCGGTCGACCTGGTGCGTCACGTAGCTCGCGCCGCCCTTGCCGTCGCGCTTCAGTTCGAACCAATAGACCACGGGGTCGGCCATCGGCTCATCGTCGGCCTTGGGTCCATGGGCCCAGCGACGCTTGCCCGTGACGATGTCGAGGAGGCCGTCGCCATTGACGTCGGCGAGCTGGATGGCGTGGAGCTGGCTGAAGACGATGCCTTGCGGGTTTTCCGCGGGCGTGGCGCCCATGATCCTGCGCTCGGTGAAGGAACCATCCGCGTTCTGTTCGAACCAGGAGAGCCCGTAGCCGTGGGCCTTGAGGCTCGTGATGACGTCGTTGCGCCCGTCGCCATTGACATCGAGCACGTACATCTGCGCGCCGCCCTGGCCGAATTTCGCCGGGTGGAAGACCCAGTCGGAGTCCTTCGTGGTGTCCTTGGGTTGCTCATACCAGCCGTCTTTCTCGAGGATATCCATACGCCCGTCGCCATTCACATCGCCGGCACCGTAACCGTGCGTGTACTTGAAGATCTTCTGGTCGTTCGCGGGCGACTTCGGGGTGATGGGGCGGAAGCGCGCCTTGCCCAGCGGGTTGTTCCAGTCGATTTCCGCGTAGCCGAACTGCCCGCCGGATTTCCCGCCCTTGGCGTTCTTTGGCTTCACGAGGTCGCTCGAATGCACGAGGAGTTCGGGCTTACCATCGCCGTTGATGTCACAGAGGCTGGGTGATTCCCCGTCGGCTACATCAAAAATATTGTGTTGGGCCCAGTCACCGCCCTTGCCGGCGGGATTGACGAAGATGTAGGCTGGTTCGCCCGGCAGGCCGTAGACGAGCAGGTCGGGCCAGCCATCGCCGGTGAAGTCGTAGGCGAACTGGATGAAGTAGTCGGAGTAGCCGGTCGCGGGATTGTAGGGCGTCTTGCTGGGACCGCCGGCGTTCTGGCGCTCAGGGGTGTACGTGACCTTCTCCTTGAAGTCCGGGCCCAGCCAGATGAAGCGACCGGCGGCGACATCGAGCTGCCCGTCGTGGTTGAAGTCGGCGACCGCGCAGCCTTCGGCGACGAAGTCCTTCGTGATGGTTTGTTTGGTGAAGGAGACCTCGGCGGCGGCGACGGACGCGGTCGCGGCGAGCAAGGCAAGGAGTGGGCGCATGGGTGGGGTGGGGCTTGTCTTTGAGACAAGCCTCAAGCCCTCCGGTTGCGAGGCAAATGGAGCCCGGTTAGGCCAGGACTGCCTTCACCACGTGGCCATGGACATCGGTCAGGCGGAAGTCGCGGCCTTGGAAACGGTAGGTCAGCCTTTCGTGGTCGAAGCCCAGCAAGTGCAGGATCGTCGCCTGGAGGTCGTGGACGTGGACCTTGTCCTTCACCCCGGCGAAGCCCATCTCGTCGGTTTCGCCAAAGGAGAATCCGCCCTTCACCCCGCCACCGGCCAGCATGACGGTGAAGCAATCGGGATAGTGGTCGCGACCGAGGACGGAGCCACCTGCGGTGCGTCCTTCGCGGAAGGGCGTGCGACCGAACTCGCCGCCCCAGACGATGAGCGTATCATCGAGCAGGCCGCGTTCTTTAAGGTCCTTGATTAAAGCGGCGGCAGGCTTGTCGGTTTTGGCCATCTTTTTGGTCAGGCCATCCCGGATGTCTTCGGCGGGGTTCGTGCCGTGGAAGTCCCAGCCCCAGTCGAAGAGGTGGACGAAGCGGACGCCCTTCTCAACGAGGCGACGTGCGAGCAGGCAGTTGTTGGCGAAGCTGGCTTCGCCGGGCTTGGCGCCATACGCCTCGAGGGTCTTCGCGGATTCCCGCGAGATGTCCATCACCTCCGGCACGCTGGTCTGCATGCGGAAGGCGAGTTCATACTGGGCGATGCGGGTGACCGTCTCGGCGTGCCCCAGTTCGTCTTGTTGGCGCTGGTTGAGGTCTTTGAGCGCATCGAGCGTGGCGCGGCGCAGGTCGCGCGTCATGCCGGGTGGGTCGTTGACGAAGAGCACGGGGTCGCCCTTGCTGCGGCACTGCACGCCTTGGAAGACCGAGGGCAGGAAGCCGCTGCCCCAGCAGCCTTGCCCGCCGCTGGGCTGGGTGCCGCTGGAGATCAAGGTCACGAAGCCAGGTAGGTCCTGGTTCTCGGTTCCGAGACCGTAAGTCGCCCATGAGCCCAATGAGGGCCGCCCCTGACGGATGTGGCCCGTGAAGAGGAGTAGTTCGGCGGGCGCATGGTTGAATTGATCCGTATGCATCGCCCGCAGGAGCGTCACGTCGTCGGCGACCGTGTGGAAGTTGGGCACGGCATCGCTCATCCACAGGCCACCTTTGCCGTACTGCTTGAAGGTGCGCGGAGAACCCATGAGCTTGGGGACGCCGCTCGTGAAGGCGAAGGTGCGTCCCTTGAGGAAGGAATCTGGGCAAGGCTTCCCGTTTTGCTCCACGAGGGCCGGCTTCGGGTCGAAGATGTCGAGGTTGGGCGGGCCGCCCGACATGTGCAGGTAGATGACGCGTTTGGCCCGCGCTTTGAGCGGGGGGCGTTTCGGGGCCAGTGGCTGGTCGGCGTCGGCGGTCGCGGCGAAGGCATTGCCTTGCAACGCTTGCAGGGCGATGGCGCCCAAGCTGAATTGCCCCGCGCTGCTGAGGAAGTGTCGGCGGGTTTGCAGGCGAAGCTGCTCGGCGCGGACAGGATGCAAGGAAGGAGGGTTCATCGGATTAGCGGCGCATCAGGAATTCATCGAGGTTCATCACCACGCCGGCGACGGCCGTCCAAGCGGCCAACTCGGCGAGGTCGGCACCTTTGTCGGCCGGCCCGAGCGGCTGCGTCGCCATCTTGGCGGCGAGGGCAGGGTCTTTGCGATAGGTGGCGAGGGAGCGTTGCAGCAGCGTCTCCAAGGCCTTGAGCTCATGGGCGTCGGCGGCACGTGCTACGCAGAGCCGGAAGGCGTATTGGAGCCGTCCGGTCGTGTCCGTCGGGCCTTCCTTCAGCAAGCGACGCGCCAGGCCTTGGCTGGCCTCCACGAAGACCGGGTCGTTCATGGTCACGAAGGCCTGCAGGGGCGTGTTGGAGCGATCGCGGCGGAGCGTGCAGGTCTCGCGGTTCGGAGCGTCGAAGGTGGTGAAGCTCGGATAGGGGCTGTTCCGGCGGGTGTCGGTGTAGACGCTGCGCCGATGGGCATCCTCGCCCGCGCTGGTGGTCCAATCGTTGCTGCCACCGAACGCCGCGCTCAGGCCGGAGGCGGGGCGCATGGGGCGAACCGGGGCGCCGTACATCTTCGGGCTGAGCAGGCCGGCGACGGCGAGGGCTTGGTCGCGGAGGAGTTCACCCGGCGGGCGGAAGCGCGGGCCGCGGGCTACCAGACGATTGTCGGGGTCCCGCTCATTGAGGGAGGGGTTGCTGGCGGAGGACTGGCGATAGGCGCGGCTGGTGAACATCAGGCGCAACATGTGTTTGGTGTCCCAGCCGCTGCGGACGTATTCGGCCGCGAGCCAATCAAGTAGCTCCGGGTGGACCGGGAGGTCACCTTG
>DBCN01000145.1:0-2722 GCA_002293065.1 Opitutia bacterium UBA957 | reverse complement strand
GGCCCTTGGCGGGGGCGGCGTGCCAGGCCACGGGAACGCCGGGCGTGACTTCATCGCCCAGGGCCTGCCAATTGCCTCTCAGCTGCACGAAAGTCTTGCGCTGTTTGGGTGCGGGCAATTCCTGCATCACCGGAACCGTCGGGGGCTTGAGTTCCGTCAACTGCTTCCGGAGTTGGGCGACGGCCTCACGCTCCGGCTTCGTTTCCTGGGCGACGTTGCGCACGTAGTATTCTTGGAGTTGCTTCACCTGCGCCGCGGTGCGTTTCTCCTTCGGTGCGGCGAAGAGGGCGGCCACCTTCTTTTCGGGAATGGTGGCCTTGGAGTTCAGCCAAGCGTCGAAGCCGGTCAGCCAGGTCGGTTTGACTTGGGCGAAGACCGCCTCCGCTTGGGTCAGGCGTTGCTGGGCGGCGTCACGCGCGGCCTTCTGCGCGGGCGGGATGACCTCCATCGTGGGGCGTTCGTCGGCCTTGTCGGAGTCGGCGGTCTGATTGAGCACGGCGTAGGAGCGGAAGTACTCGGTGATCGTGATCGGGTCGTACTTGTGGGTGTGGCACTGGGCGCATGCCATGGTCGTGCCCATCCAGACGGCGTAGGTCGTGTTGACGCGGTCGATGACGGCGGCGGTGCGGTACTCTTCATCGTTCGTGCCCCCTTCGTTCTGGGTCATCGTGTTGCGGTGGAAAGCCGTGGCGATCAGCTGCTCCTGCGTCGGATTCGGCAGCAGGTCGCCCGCGAGCTGCTCGATGGAGAACCGGTCGAAGCGTTGGTTGGCGTTGAAGGCGCGGATGACCCAGTCGCGGTAGGGCCAGATGGTCCGTCCAGGGTCGCTGGGGTAGCCGGCGCTGTCGGCGTAGCGCGCCATGTCGAGCCAGCCCCGCGCCCAATGCTCTCCGAAGGTGGGCTGCGCCAAGTAGTGGTCGACGAGTTCCGTGGGGCTCGCTTGCGCGAAGCGGGTCAGCTCGGCGGGGGTCGGCGGCAAGCCCGTGAGGTCGAGCGCGGTGCGACGAATCAAGAGGTTGCGGTCGGCCGCGGGCGCGAAGGTGAGTTTTTCCTTCTTCAGTCGTTCGAGCAGGAACGCGTCGATCGGGTTGGCTTCACCGTTGGCCGGGACCTTCACCGCCACCACGGGCTCATAGGACCAATGCTTTCCCCAGCGGGCCCCTTGGCGGATCCACGTCTTCAGCAGGGCCACTTGTTCGGGACTGATGACCTTGTGCTGCTTCGGGGGCGGCATCACGTCGTCCGGGTCCTTGGATTCGATGCGCTGGATGATGGAGCTCAGTTCCGGTTTGCCCGGGACGATGGCGATGTCGCCCTCGCGGTTGGATTTGGCCGAGACCTCGTCGTCGAGCCGCAACCCGGCTTCCCGGGTCTTGTCGTCGGGGCCGTGACACGCGATGCAGTTTTCGGACAGGATCGGGCGGATCTGGCGGCTGAAGTTGATGGGGTCTTCTGCCTTGGCCAAGGGGAGCACCAGGATGGTGAGGATGGCGGTACGCAGGCGCATAAAGGGGTAGATGGGGTTCAGGGAGGTTTGGTTCCACCCGGCTTACTGCAAATCCATTCTGTCTCGGTGTTATCCCTGGATGCTATCCGCCTTGTCTGGGTCGGTTGCGCAGGCTAAAAAGGCCCTACTCCCATGCGCCTCCCCACGCTTTGCCTGGCACTTTTGTTCGCCTTTACGGGGCTCCTGCCCGCGGCCGAGGCTCCGTCCGTCCCGAAGGCCCCCGATGGCTTGGTCGTGCTGACCTTCGATGACTCCGTCGCCAGTCATGCGACCTACGTGGCCCCTTTGCTCAAGAAGCATGGCTTCGGGGCGACTTTCTATATCACGGAAGGTTTTGAATTCTTGAAGGATAAGGAGCATTACCTGACCTGGGAGCAGATCAAGGCGCTGCATGTCGCCGGCTTCGAGATCGGCAACCACACCAAGGCGCATAAGGCGGTCAGTGGACAGAAGCCGGCGGACATCGCGGCCGACCTCGAGCACATCGAGAAGCGCTGTCTCGAAAACGGCATTCCCGTCCCGACGACGTTTTCCTATCCCGGGTATGCGACCAGTCCGGCGGCGTCCGAGGTGCTGCGCTCGCGCGGGTACCTCTTGGCCCGGGCCGGCGGCGCCCGCGTCTTTGATCCCGCGAAGGACGATCCGCTGACCTTGCCGCAGGCCTTCGACAGCAAGCCCGACAGCACCATGGAGCAGTTCAAGGCCGCCATCGCCCAGGCGCGCGACGGCAAGATCGCGGTGCTTACTTTTCACGGAGTGCCCGACATCAAGCATCCGTGGGTCAACACCGACCCGGTGAAGTTTGCCGCCTACATGCAGGCGCTGAAGGACTCAGGCTGCAAGGTCGTCGCCCTGCGCGACCTTGCCCGTTACCTCCCGCCGCCCAAGAGGTAGCTGCTCGCCGTCAGCGCGGCTTGGTCGCGGTCGTGCCGGTCGGGCGCAATTGAAAAGCGTCAAGAACCACGAAGCCGACCGTACCCTCGTTGGAGAGCGTCAGCGTGTACTCGACGCCCGGGCGGAGTCTGATTTGGCGCAGCGGGCGGAAGGATTCACCCGAGGGTAGCGGCTGCGTCTGGTCGACCGTCAGGCGATGTTCGACGCCGCCACCGGCGATCGTGATGGGCAGTCGGGTGGTGCGCGTCGCGTGCGCGGAGTACGCCATGCTCAGCTCGTAGTCGTCTTCCGCCGGGACCTTGAAGCGGAAGGTCGCCCGGG
>DBCN01000068.1 GCA_002293065.1 Opitutia bacterium UBA957 | reverse complement strand
AGGTCCTCCATCCAGCCATGGTGCACATCGTGGAACTCCAGCGGATTCCAGCCGTCTTCCTTGAAGTGCCCACGGTAAGCGGAGGTCACCAAGAGGAAGCCGACGCCGCGCAGGCCGTAATCGTCGCGGGCGCCCGCGTCGGCGATGGTCGGGGTCAGCTCTTCCGGCAGGTCCAAGAGGAGCGGCGCCGTCAAGGTGACCGTCGCACCCTCCACGGAGGCGATGCGCGCGGCCATTTCGATGCGCGCCGGCGGCTTCAGCTTGGACACCTTGCCGGGGTCGCCCGCGTAAGCGAGCCGCACCAACTTATCATCCCCCTTGCCCTGCAAGGTCAGCACCACCTCTTGGTTGGCCTTAAACGCGCCGGCCTCAACCAACGTCAGCTTGGTGTCGCCGCGCTTGGCTGACGCCGCCAAGGCCAGGGCGGTGCCATTGCGGCTGGAACCACGGAAGGACAGCAGGCCGCCCGACCAGGACCATTGCGTCGTCGCGGTGCCGCCCGTGTTCTTGGTCGGGCTGGGCTCGAGGTCCTCCAAGGACTTCGTGAAACGCAGGCGCGTCTTGGTCGCCCCCGCGCCGAGGATGATGGTGCCGGGCTTCCGCACGAAGAGCCGGCGGGAAAGCGTGAATTCGCCGGCGGGAATGGCGATGACGCCACCCTTTTCGAGGGCCTTTTCGAAGGCGGCGGTGTCGTCCTGCTTGTCGTTGGGCTTGGCCCCGAAATCCGCGACCGAACACGTCTGGGCGGGCGACTTCGGCAAGTCCGCGCCGAAGTCATAGCCCGCCTCCGCATACGCCGCCGTTTCCGGTGGCAGCGTGGCAGCCAACAAGAAAGCGGCGAGGGTCAGCATGAATTAGACGGCAGCCTCGAAAGCGCAGGCGGCGGCACCGACCACGCCGACATTCCCGCCCAGCGCGGCCGGGACGATGGTGCAGACCGCGGCGAGACGCGGGAAGGCGTAGCTGTTGGCCTTGGCGCGCATGGGGACAAAGAGCGCGTCGCCCGCGGCGGTGACACCGCCACCGACCACGATGACGTCTGGGTTGAAAGTATTGATGACGGCCCCGAGGCCACGGCCGAGGTAGTCGATAGACTGATCCCAGATTTCCATGGCCAGCGGGTCTTTCTGCGTCAGCGCCTGGAAGAGGTGGTGCGTCGTGACTTGCTCGATGCTACCGGCGAAACCCGTGATGCTCGAAGCGCGGCCAGCCGAAAGCGCTTCGCGCGTCCGGCGGGCGATAGCGGTGCCAGAGGCGTAGGCCTCCCAGCAACCATGGTTACCGCAACCGCAGCGCGGGCCATCCATGGTCAGCGGAATGTGTCCCAGTTCGGCGGCGTTGCCGTTGGCGCCGCGCATGAGGCGTCCATCGATGACGGCCCCGCCACCGATTCCGGTGGAGATGGTGATATAAACGACGTTCTTCTTGCCCTTGCCGGCGCCGAAGAGGTACTCACCCAAAGCCGCCGCGTTACAGTCATTGTCGATGCGTGCAGGGAGGCCGCCGAAGGACTTGCTCAGTTCGCCTTCGATGGGGTAGCCGGTCCAACCGGGCAGGTTGGGCGAGCCATCCACGCAACCACGGACGGTGTCCAAGGGGCCCGGCGAAGCGATGCCGATGGCGCACAGGTCGGAAGGCTGCAGCTTGAGGTCGGCCAAGAGCTGGTGGGCGGCGGCGGCGACGCGCGCGACCGCTTGGGCGGCCCCTTTTTCGGCCAAGGTCTCGACGCGGCCGGAGCCGAGGACCGTGCCATCTTCGGCGACCACGCCGAAGGCGAACTTCGTGCCACCGAGGTCGAAAGCCAGGACTTTACGCATGGCCCTAATTAGGGGCTTAATCCCGCGCAGGTCGAGCAAAGTCATCCTGCAGGCGGACGACATCCGTCAGGTCCGGCGTGGACACTTCCAACAAGACCGCATCCGTGACCGCCGCGAAGCGGTGAATGGTACGAACGGGGATATGCAAGGCCTGGCCGGCCTCCCACACATGCTCATGTTCCGTCGACACCTTCGCCGCGGTGGGCGCCTCGCCCGCAACCACTGGAAGGTAAGTCACCAACACCCGACCGGAGAGGAGGTAAAGCGTCTCGGTTTTACGTTCGTGGTACTGCAAGCTCAGGCGCTTCCCGGCGGTGACTTCGAGGATCTTCCCCGCATAGGCCGCTTGGTCGGCATACCAGATTTCGCGGCCCCAGGGCTTGAGGACGATTTTGGGCGACTGCAGGGGCGAAGACATCCGAGAAAAGTATGTATCTAGATTCTTGAAGTCAGCCAAGTAAATCCCCCAAGAAGTCCGGCTGATCCGTCGCCCCGCGGAGGGGCTCGACCAGGTGCGGCGCGTCGACGCTGACCCGATTCACATCCGCGGAGACCCGCTGCATCGCGAGGGTCCGGTCGGGCGCCGTCACGGCGAAGGCGGCGAAGGCTTCCGGATCGAGGGCGCGCTCGGACAACCAATCGTTCCGCTTTTCGGGCGGCAAGAGCACCGGCATCCGCGAGTGTACTTCGCCGGCCTCACGATTCGGCGCGACCGTGAGCAGGCATAACGACCGCCGAGGCGGTCCGTCGGGGACGACCTGCAGGGACCAGAGTCCGGCGAAGGCCAAGGGCCCTCCGTCGGCCGCGCGGAAGTAATAGGGGAGCTTCATGCGGCCCTCGGTCTTCCATTCATAATAACCATCCACCGGCACCAGGCAGCGCCGCAGGCGGGCGGCGTCACGGAAGGTGGGCTTTTCGAAGATGCCCTCGACCCGGGCGTTCGCGTGCCCCGCGTCTCCCGCCTCCGGGGCGGCCCAAGCAGGCGTGAAGCCCCAGAAGAGGGGCTCCGTCAACAAGCGTCCTTGCTCCCGCCGTAGGCTCAGCAGAGGCGTCCCGGGCGAAACATTATAACGCGGCGGTACCGAGACCACGGGCGCCCCTAGGCTGCGCACGATTTCCTCCCAGCGCGAGAATTGCGTCACACGGCCGCACATCGACTTACCAGTGCGGCGGGCGTTCGTCGGCCGGCGGACCCGACTCCGCGTCGCTCGCCTGCGCGGTGACTTTCGCCTCGGTCCGGGCGAGCCGCGCGGCCAAAGCCGAGACTTCCTTGGAGAGCTCCAGGAAGGCGCGATCCTGCTGTTCGATGTGCCGCTGCAGGAAGGCCAGCTTCTCTTCGAGGTCTTGTTGGCGATCGGGCATGGTTACAGCGCTAACGAACTCCGCGGAACCTGCAAGCCCCTCATGCGCCACAGGCGCGCTTGGCGGCGGCGAAGGCGGCCAAGGCCTGATCCAGTTCGGCCCGCGAATGCGCGGCCGACATCTGCGTGCGGATGCGGGCCTTGCCGTGGGCCACGACCGGGAAGAAGAAGCCGACCGCATAGACGCCGTGCTCCAGCAACGCCGCGGCGAACTTCTGCGCCAGGACCGCGTCGCCGAGCATGACGGGGACGATCGGGTGCTCGCCAGGCGGGAGCGTGAAACCGAGCTCGGTCAGGCCCTTCCGCCAATAGGCCGCATTGGCCATGAGTTGGTCGCGCAATGCGGTGGACTCGTTCAGCAGCTGGAGGATGGCCAGCGTGGTCGCGGCGATGGTCGGGGCGAGCGAGTTGGAGAAGAGGTAGGGACGGCTCTGCTGGCGGAGGATATCGATGACTTCCTTGCGGCCGGAGGTGTAACCGCCGCTCGCGCCGCCCAAGGCCTTGCCCAAGGTCCCGGTGATGATGTCCACGCGACCTTGGCAGCCACGGTATTCATGCGTGCCGCGGCCGGTCTGGCCAAGGAAGCCCACGCCATGCGAGTCATCCATCATGACGACCGCCCCATGTTTATCGGCGAGGTCGCAGATTTCCTTCAGCGGCGCGATGAAGCCGTCCATCGAGAAAACCCCGTCGGTGGCGATGAGCTTCACGCGCGCCCCCTTGGCTTCGATGAGCTTGGCCTCGAGGTCGGCCAAGTCGTTCGTGGTGTAGCGGAAGCGCTGGGCCTTGCAGAGGCGGATGCCGTCGATGATCGACGCGTGGTTCAAGGCATCGGAGATGACCGCATCCTCCGGCCCCAGGATCGTCTCGAAGAGCCCGCCGTTGGCATCCCAGCAAGACGAATAGAGAATCGTGTCTTCCGTGCCGAGGAACGCGCTGATGGCCTCCTCCAGCTCACGGTGCAGGGTCTGCGTGCCGCAGATGAAGCGAACCGAAGCCACCCCGTAACCCCAGCGCTCCAAGGCGGCGGCCGCGGCGGCCTTCACCTTCGGATGATCGGCCAGGCCGAGGTAGTTGTTCGCGCACAGGTTGAGGACTTCGCGGCCATCCTTGAGCCGGACGCGCGTGCCCTGGGCGGAGTCGATGAGCCGCTCCTGCTTGAAGAGGCCGCTGGCGCGGACATCGGTGAGACGCTGGGCGAGGATGCCCTGAAGGGGACCGTACATGGACGTTAGATTTGCGTCCAATCGAGGACGACCTTGCCGGATTGTCCAGACAACATGGCCTCGAACCCTTGCCGGAAATCGCGGGCCGCGAGGCGATGGGTGATCGCGGGCGTGACGTCCATGCCGGACTGCAGCAACGCGATCATCTTATACCAGGTCTCGTACATCTCGCGGCCATAGATGCCCTTGATATGAAGGCCGCGGAAGATGACCTTGTTCCAATCGATGGCCGCCTTGCCCGGAATGATGCCGAGCAACGCGATGCGGCCACCGCACGCCATGTTGTCGAGAATCTGGTCGAGCGCGCGGGCATTGCCCGACATCTCAAAGGCCACGTCGAAGCCTTCCGTCATGCCCAGTTCGCGCTGCACGTCCTGGAGGTTTTCCTGGGAGACGTCGACCGCCCGGGTCGGCCCAAGCTTGCGGGCGAGTTCCAGCCGCCAGGGGTTCACGTCGGTGATGATGATCTTGCGCGCCCCGGCGGCCTTGGCGATCGCGATGGACATGATGCCGATGGGGCCCGCGCCGGTGATGAGCACGTCTTCGCCGACGAGGTCGAAGGACAGCGCCGTGTGCACGGCATTGCCCAAGGGGTCGAAAATGGCCGCGACGTCGTCGGGGATTTCGTCGGGCACGGGCACGACGTTCTCCATCGGCAAGGACAGCAGCTCGGCGAAGGCACCGGGGCGGTGAATCCCCACGCCCAAGGTGTTCGCGCAGAGGTGACGGCGGCCGGCGCGACAATTGCGGCAATGGCCGCAAACGATGTGGCCTTCGCCCGAAACCCGCTGGCCTTTGCGCAGGTGCGTGACTTCGCGGCCGAAGTCCTCGACGACGCCGACGTATTCATGCCCGACGGTCAGGCCCAGCGGGACGGTTTTCGCCGCCCATTCATCCCACTTCCAGATATGCACGTCGGTCCCGCAAATCGCGGCCTTGCGGATGCGAATGAGGACGTCGCGCTCGCCGATGGTCGGCGCGGGGACGTCGGCCAACCACAGGCCTTCGCGGCCCTCTTTTTTTGTTAAAGCTTTCATCAAAAATCGTGGTCGGTCGTTTAGTTGTGGATGATGGTAAGGGGCGCGGCTGGAGGTGGAAAGGAAATGCCCTATTTTAGGTGATTTTTTGTTGAGCGGGCTCGGTCAAATCGACAGGGTTATGCTCATGTCCAATCCCCAGGACCCCACACCCCCTGA
>DBCN01000134.1 GCA_002293065.1 Opitutia bacterium UBA957 | reverse complement strand
TGGCCAATCTTCGTCGGATCCGCCAACGGGAAGGCGGTCTGAATCGAGGCAAGGTCCGGATAGATGATGATCGAGCAGAGCGCGGTGATGATCCAAGGCCACGGACGCAGCACGTAGTGGGCGATGTTGAAGAAGAGCGTGCCGCCCAAGGAGTCCTTTTCCGACTTGGAGGCCAGCATGCGCTGGGCGATGTAGGAACCACCGCCCGGCTCGGCGCCCGGATACCAGTTGGCCCACCAGCTGATGGCGATCGGCAGGATGAAGATCATCAGCGCCAGCTCGGACATCGTGAAATTCGGAAGCAAGTCGAGGAATGGCTGGCCGGAACCATTGGCGACCGACATGACGGGCACACCATCGGTCGTGACGACCTGTTGGGTCGAAAGCTTCTCGACCAAGGCCTTCAGGCCCGCCCAGGCGCCGGCGTCCTTGCCGACCAGACGCTCGCCGACTTCGACGAGCGAGAACCAAGCGGCGGCAAAGACCGCCGTCATCTTGATGAAGAACTGGATCATGTCGATGATCAGCACACCCCAGAGCCCGGAGTGGGCGGCAAAGACGACGTTGAGCACGCCGCAGATCACGATGGTCTGCCAATCCGGCATCCCGAAGAGGATGTTGGCGATCTTGCAGGCCGCGAGCGTCACCATGCCCATGATGAAGCAATTGAAGAAGAACCCGAGGTAGACCGCGCGGAAGCCGCGGACCAACGAAGCGGCCTTGCCGGAGTAGCGATGCTCGTAGAACTCGAGGTCGGTCATGACGCCGGAACGGCGCCAGAGACGGGCGAAGAAGAAGACCGTGGCTACGCCCGTGAGCACGAAGGCCCACCACTGCCAGTTACCCGCGACGCCATACTTGCGGACCTGTTCGGTCACCCAGTTCGGGGTGTCGGACGAGAAGGTCGTGGCGACCATCGAGAGGCCGGCAAGCCACCACGGCACCGAACGACCGGAAGCGAAGAATTCGTCCGTGCTTTCGCCCGAGCGCTTGGCGTAGAAAAGCGCGGGGACGAAGCAGATCAGAATCGAGGCGATGACGATGGCCCAATCAATCCAGGTGAGTTGCATAAATGGTTAGGGGGTATGTCTCTGATTTCCCAGAAACACACCCCCTTGGCAACAGTCTTCCCCTAAGGGGAAAGACTGATAACGATTATTTAGCAGGGATTTCGTTCAGCGTGTACCAGCCCTCGTTATGCCAGAGCGCATCGCCCGCCTTGTTGCGGACGCCGTCGGCGACGAGGTGATGGACGTGACCGCGCACAAGGCCATCGATCACGAGGCGAACCTTGAGCCCGTCCGCCGAGACGGTGGCAGACTTCACCGTAGGCTTAGCCTGATCGACCTCGGGGCTACCATAGGCAGACTGATAGATATAGGTGAAAGCATCCATGGAGTAGCTCGCCGTGTCTGCCGCCGTCACGGGATCGACCGGATGCGTGAAGGTCACTTCGAAACCATCGGCGCGGGCCGAGATGTTGTGCATCTCGAAAGGCACCGTGCCCCGGTAGCGGACGCGCTCGAACGTGAAAGGCTGCGAGCCGCGCGAACCCCAACCGCGGTTGGTACCGCCGATGAAGAGCGTGCCGTCCTCCTGGTCCATGCGCACGGGCACGAGGCCTGCCTCAAAGCCCTGGAGGAAGTGGAAGACCGCCCCCTGATAGAGGCCATTGACGACTTCGAGATTAACGCGCTGGACCTGCGACGCGGTCTGTTCGCCGACGAACATCTGGTTCGCCCAGGGGCCCCACTTGCCCTTGGTCATATCGCACGCCATGCCGGACGGCGAATTGCCGACCTTACCGTGAGGGAAGACCACCGCAGGGGGAACGAGTTCAGGGAACTTGAGGCGCTCGGCGAGGACGCGCGAGCCGCTCTTGGGCTCGGGTGGCGCCGGCAAATTCGCCAGCTGCGCGGACTTGTTGCCCGTCGGGTTGCCTTGGAAGGAACCGGGGCGGAGCCACTTCAGCGAAGAGGACCCGTTCCACACGCCTTGGTTATCCGTGTAGAAGACATCGTTCTTCTCATTCATGCCGATGCCGCCGGGCGAACGGATGCCCGAAGTCGTCGGGATCATCTTGCCCTCGGGAGTGATGCGCACGCACCAGCCACGCCACGGGGAATAGGCATGGAACGAGCCCGTCAGGCAAAGCACGACCCAGACGTTGCCGTCCTTGTCGGGATCGGTACCGAAGGCGTATTCGTGGTAGTCGCCATTGATGCCCCACTTGGCGCAGATGGTGTCGAAAGCGTCGGCCTTGCCGTCGCCGTCGGTGTCCGTCAGGCGGGTGTGCTCGGGACGCTGCGTGAGGAAGAGCGAACCATCCTTGTAGAACATGCCCAATGGCTCGTGCAGGTTGGAGGCGAACTTGGTCCACTTGACCTTGGTGACGTCGGCCTCGTAAGCGCCTTCGCAGATCCAGACGTCGCCGCGGCGGCTGGCGATGGCGACCTTCTTCCCCGGCAACAACGCGATCGAGGAGACCTCGAGGACCTCGCCCGGCGGGGTCGGGATCTGGACGCGTTCGTAATACTTGTCCTGCAGCGCCATGGCTTCGGGACCGGCCATGGCCTTCTTGGCCGCCGCCTTGCCGTCCGCGGCCTTCTTCTTCGCCTGGGCTTCCGCCAACGGAGCCAAGGCGAGCAAGGCCAAGAGAGTGAGGGTGAATGTTTTCATGTTAAAGGTGTGGCTTGGGGATTAGCGGAAGGAGTAACCCAGCACGGCCGATTCGCCGGGCTTGAGCGTGAGGATGAGGTCATTGCCGGAGGGAGCCGGAGCGACGCCCGAAAGCGAGCGGACCACCAGGCGCGGACCGACTTCGAAGGCGCCAAGGTTGGCTTTCACCGCGAGACCGCGGGATAGGGTGATCGTCACCGGCTTATCGCCGGCCGCCACGAGCTTGCGGGCGAGGCCGACCGAGCCGCGCGCATCCGCCGGCGTCCAAGCATCCGTCAAGGTGAAGCCTTCGCCGGCGACCTTGAAGGTTGGGTTGCCGTTCTTGTCGAGTTGGTAGCCCTTGAATTCCGCGGGGTCGTTGACGACCTTGAAGCTCGCGCCCTTGCCGCCCTCCTTGTTGACCTGATAGGAGATGATCGCGCCACTCGGGGTGGAGGGGCCCGCGATGACCATGCCATCGGAAACCTTCACGACGCCGTCACCGGCCGGCGGCGCATTGCCTTGGCCGCGGTCGACCCAGTGTTGGGCTCCGTCCATGAATTTCCCGGTCCAGAGAAGTTCGACGGCGCAGTTGTCCGCGCTGTAGGTGAGGTTGGTGGCGTTCGGGAAACCGAAGCCGATCGCGCGGGAGGTCGTGCCACCGATGAAATTGCGGTAACTGGCGGTATAGCCATCCTTGGCTTCGATCGGGATCGGCGCGCGCTTGGCCTTGGCGACAGCCCCCTTGGTATCCGACAGCCACTTGAAATCCTTATCCTTCGGGCCCTTGTAGCTAAGCTGGATGACCTCATGGCCAGCGACCTCGACGTATTCGAGGCGGAACGGCACGGCGCCCTTCTTGAGCAAGACCGAGACCTCCTTGCGGCGTTCGCCGACCGGGCCGATGCCCTTGATCTCGGCGACGCGCTCGCCGTTGACATAGAGGGAGCCGTAATCATCGCAGTCGAAGACGAAGGTGTACTTGCCGTCTTCAGGAGCCTGGAATTGAGCGGTCCAAACCATCGCGAAACCGTCCTTCAAGCTGGCCTGGGCAGGGCTGATGATGCCCGTGTTCTCGTCTTCGATCTGCGCCGGCTTGAGCTTGGAGAAATCAGGCATCTCCTTCCACTCGCCCTTATACATCGTGCCGACGAGGTTCCGCAGGGCGGTCTTGGCGGGCGGGAACGGGTGGTCCTTCAGGAGTTCGGCGGCCGTCCAAGGGGTGGTGCGCGCGGCGGTGGCGGCGCGGACGGACTTCACGAGCTCCGGCGTGACGGCCCCGGCGTTGCCGGCGAAGTTCTTGCGGACATAGGTCAAGGCGGCGGCGATCTTCTCGTCGCTCAACACGGCGCCCTGCGGCGGCATGTCGATGTTGTAGGACTTGCCCGCCACCTCCACCGGTCCGGTCATCCCGTGGAGGACGATCTTGATCGTGCGCTCGGCGGGACCCTTGGGCCAATCGCTCCCGAC
>DBCN01000109.1:5673-7563 GCA_002293065.1 Opitutia bacterium UBA957 | reverse complement strand
GCGGTAGAGGCCGTGGGAGAATTCTGGGGTGCGACCGTAGCCGACGGAGAACGCCCAGTCGGAGGATAATTCGTTCAGGCCGCTCAGCTGACGCCAACGGAAGTCGGGCGCAAATTCGTCGGGCAGCGGGAAGCCCACCTGATAGCGTGGCTTCCATTCGGCGCCCTGTTCGCCCGGGAAGGCGAAGAAGATGCCAAGGTGCTGTTCGCAGAAGCGACCGACCGCGATGCGCGTGGCCGCGGGATTATTGCCGACAAGGTAGACCGACTGCCCGACGACCGCGCGGCGGGCCGTGTCGCCCTCGGCGACAGGCGCGGAGATACCGGCGAACTTCGCGCCGACGGTCTTGCCGACATAGATCGCGAGCTCCGGACCGCGGACGCCTTTGGCCTCGTGCACGATGGTCGGACGCACGCCCGAGACGCGCTCGCACCAATCGGCGAGCGTGCGGGCGGCGTGCCATTCATCGATCTCCGGTTCGGCCGGGAGGACGATCGGCGCCCAGGCACCCGCGTCGAAAAGTCCGCCGGCACGCGCGATGACGGAAAGGAGGAGGAAGCAGATGAGCGCCAGGGGACGGGGCATGGGGTGAAACTAGGGGGCAAGGGGGCTGCTTGGCAAGGGAGGCAACGAGAGAGGACTTAATTGAGGAGATGCCACTCGGGTGGCGGGTGGTAGCCCCGGGTGGCAGCTTGCGGGCAATGCATTTCCCAACCGCTAACCGCCAACCGCTAATACCAGTCACGGGTAGGGTCGGGACCGCGTCACGACATAGCTGTCACGAGGTAGGGTTGATCACCCTTGATCGGCCGCGTTCGCCGAATGGTGAACGCAAGGTAGGGGCGTGGCTACGCCGCGCCCTTGTATGCGAGGAGGGCACGACGGTGTCGTGCCCCTACCCTCGGCCACCGTTCGGCGGCCGGTGCGTCCCTGTATCGAGGTAGGGACAGCACCACGTGCTGTCCTAAGTGCTTTGATGTGTTCCCAGCCGCTAACCGCCAACCGCTAATACCATTCACGGGTAGGGTCGGGACCGCGTCACGACATAGGTGCCTCGAGGTAGGGTTGAGCGGCCTCGCTCAACCGGTAGGGATGCGATGACATCGCATCCGTCGGGACCCAGGGCGGACGCGATAGTGATCGCGTCCCTACCTCGAGCCTAATGGCTTTTCCGTCTTGATGCCGTATTACGGCATTACAGTATTACGGCATGACCTACACTCTCGCCGTGAGTAAGCGCGGCACGCTTACCCTGCCCCCCGAACTCCGTCGTCGCCTCAAGCTAGACCAAGTCAGCTCTCCACTCGTCATCGTCGAAGAGCGTGACGGCGGGCTCTTCCTGCAGTCCGCCGTGGCGATGCCGATCCGCGACATCCCGAAGGCGACCATTCGCCAGTGGGTGTTGAACGACGAAGCCGAGGCCAAGGAACTTAAGGCCTTCCGTCGTAAGAAGTGAGGCTATTCCTGGACTCGAGCGTCTTGTTGGCTGCGGCTGGGTCCTCTACGGGCGCCTCGCGTCTATTATTCGATATCGCTTCCCGCCATGGCTGGGAGCTCCTTACGGCGGAATACTGTCTCCGCGAAGCCGAATTCAATCTGCCCAAGCTAGGAAAGAAGGCCGAGCTGAGCTGGACCCAAATCATCCGGCCCGCCGTCATTCCTTTAAGTACGCGACTGACGCTCGATCGGCCGCTCATCTTCCGCGCAACCAAAGATCGCCCGGTCGTGATTTCCGCCCTTAGCCAAAAGGCAGACTATCTCCTGACGTTGGACCGGGATGACTTTCACGGCCTTCTCGGCCGAAGCGTCTATGGACTGCCGATCCGAACTCCCGGCGAGTTCTTGCGTGAAATCAGGTAGCCGCGCTCGCCGAATGGTGAACGCAAGGTA
>DBCN01000109.1:190-5653 GCA_002293065.1 Opitutia bacterium UBA957 | reverse complement strand
GGGGCGTGGCTACGCCGCGCCCTTGTATGCGAGGAGGGCACGACGGTGTCGTGCCCCTACCCTCGGCCACCGTTCGGCGGCCGGTGCGTCCCTGTATCGAGGTAGGGACGGCACCACGTGCTGTCCTAAGTGCTTTGATGTGTTCCCAACCGCTTACCGCCAACCGCTACCACCAGTCATGGGTAGGGGCGCCACTGCGTGGCGTCCGTTCGAAACTGAGGCCGCGATGTCGTCAGGCCTTAGCTAAGACCATATCCGCCCTGGGCTGTCCTGACGAACGGACGCGACGCAGTCGCGCCCCTACCTCGTGAAACAGGCACAAAAAAGCCGCGCAGGGTGCGCGGCCAATAAACGGATCAACCATCCAACGATTCAACCCCCCTCCGGATACAACTGCTTGATCAGCGAGCGAGCCACGGCCGGCGCATCGAACTGGGTCCTAGCCAGCTCGGCAGCCCGGGCGCCCATGGCGGCGAGTTCTGCATCTGAAGCAGACAACACAGCACGTAGCGCCTCAGAAGGATCCGAGGGATCACGAATGACGAAACCCGTCTTCGGTGCTTCGACGACTTCACGGATATTGCCAGCGGCGGCGGACATCACGATAGGCAGACCCGCTGCGGCGGCTTCGATGGCCGAGAGTGGATTAGAGTCGCGGCGCGTATTAAGCACGAAGGCATCGGCGGCCCATAATGCATCGCGCACGCCAAGAGGCGGCAACTGGCCCAGCAGACGCAGCGCGCCGGACGACTTAGCCGAGAGCTCCCGAAGCTCGGTTTCGGCCGGACCGGAGCCAGCGAACGTCAGAACCGCATCCCGACGGGCGTCGAGCGGCAAGGCCAGGAACAATCGGGCCAGTTCGGGAGCGCCCTTCGCAGAAGCTAGGAGACCGACCTGAAGCAGCACCCTTCCCTGCATCGGCAGCCCGAGACGGCCACGGGATTCGGCCTTGGTCGCCGCGGAAGGTCGCCGGTAATAACCGGCGTCGACGGCGTTCTGGATCTGGTAGCAAGGCTTGGCTTCGCCGCCTTGCTGACGGGCCCAGGTCGCGCTTGCCTCGTTCGGCACGACGTAGCCATCGTAAAAACGATATACCCGCCGCCGCGCCCAAGCGATGAGTCCGTGCGGATTGAGGACCGAGCCCGCGTGCGCCTCGCTCCAGAAAATCCGGCGGGGATGCGGTGAATAGATATTCAGACCAGCGATAAGCATCGTCGGCGTATTCCACGAACCCGCGATGATCAGCGTGTCGGGCTTAAGCAGGTTCAACTCGGCCAGCACGCCGGGGTTCAGGTGGGCGTGAATGCCCGTCAGCGAAGGATGGAACCCGCGTAGAACCGTATGTGCGTGCTTCATCTTCGAGGCATCATAAGGCCAATGCCGACCCGGCTCCGTCTTCGCGCAGTAGAGCACATGGAAGCGCTTGCCCGCGCATGCCGCCGCCTCTGCCAAGGCGTCGAAGAACGCCGTGCGATAAGGGGTCGGGATATTGGTGAGGACGACGAGGCTCATCGTTTATGTCCGAGGACCTGCGCCCAGAGCGGATGAATGGCGTCTTCGGAAAGCCGGCGCATGATCTCGGGACATGCAGTAGCCAGACGTCGGCGCTCGGTTTCGTCTTCGGCCATTCTAAGCATGGTAGCCGCGAATAACGCCTCGTCATCCACCGGAACCAAGACGCCGTCCACGCCATCGCAGATAATCTCCGCTGGGCCGACCTTGCAGTCATAGGAGATGCAAGGCAGCCCGCAGGCCATGGCTTCCGCAAGCACGAGGGCGAAGCCTTCCGAGACGGAAGGGAAAACAAAGACGTCTGCCGAACGGAAGACGGACTCCATATCGGCGACCCAGCCGGGGAAGATCACCCGGTCGCCTAGCTTGGCTTGGGCGACTTGAGCTTTCAGCAAGTCGTGGTCTTCGCCGTCGCCGACAATAACAAGGTCCCAATCCGGAAGGCGTTGCTTCAGTCCGTCGAACATCGCGATGAGACGCGTGAAGCCCTTGAGCTTGTCGAATCGCCCGCAGGCGAGAAAAGTCTTACGTCCCGGGCGGCGGGCGACGGCACCTGTGGATCCGTCTCCTTTAGGCAGCGGCCAAGTGAGCCAATTCGGGATGCCCTGGGTCCGTGCGCCCGGATACGCCAGGGCGAGGTAATCGGCGGCTTCGCGCGTAGGAGTGACCATGGCGTCCAACTGCGGGTACGCCCGCCGACGGAACCGCTCCTTATAAAAGGGTAGCGGGAAATGCGGGGCATAACTGTGCTCCGAACCGACCCGGACGACCCGCTCCGGAAGATCAGCCTGGGCAAGATGGATATTGGCGACCGCCGAAACCGCGAGAACAGCGTCGAGTCCCTCCGCCGTCACGACTCGCCCGAGCGCCCGGACGTGTTGCCAGTTGTCCCAGAGACCGAGCAGGCCGCGGCGCTTGTGTCGGCCAGCGAGCACATGCTGCTTCACTTCTGCCGGGACCGGGAAGGCGGCGCTGTCGCCGCTGACGACGAGGAGGTGCACCTCCCAGCCATGGCGGACCCAGCCATGGCACAGGTTCGAGACGACGCGCTGCGCACCGCCCCGAAGGTCCATGCGGTCGATGTAGATACCGACCTTCATGCAGAAGCCTCCTCCGCCTTGGCCCGGGCGATGACCTTGAAGTAGATGACGGCGCAGGTGACGGCGGCCAGCGCCGTGGGGATGGCCCCCCAGTAGGCCGCGCCCAATAGCCTCGTGATAAGCTGAGCAAGCAGCATGAGGGAGGCAGATAGCACGAACCACATTCCTGTCTTCAAGCCCACCCACCTGCCGGAGAAATAGCGGGTGAAGACTACAAGGAGAGCCGCGTAGCTCAAGCTGCTGCCGAAATTGGCGAAGGCCGCGCCGTTGGTTCCCCAGCGCGGAATAAGCACCAATGCCAACATCACCATCGTGACACTAAAGAGTGCCTGAAATAATGCGACGGCGCGTTTTGAGCGTCTCGCGACTACCCAAAAACCCAGCGGCCATCCCAAAAGGTTAAGAAAAATCGCCCACACGAACCAATCAAGTAACGGGACGGCGGGCTCGAACCCCTCTGCGTAAAGCAACCTCATGGCCAGGGGACCCATGGTCAGCAAGCCCATCAGTATCGGCGTCGCCAACAGAAGCGAGGCCTGGATCTGCTTCTCGGCGATGAGACGCGCTTCGTCTTCGTCCTTCGCCGCCGCGACACGCGGGTAGAAGTCGGAGCTGGTCGCGCTGAAGATCACACCGGGAAGGCTACCAGTGACGGCGAAGGCCGCCTGATAAAAACCCGCATCGGCCAAACCTGCGGCGAGGTCGTCGCCGTGACTACGCAGGATCAGGACACGGACGAGATACGTGGAAACGGCTCCGAGGACAGCCCCGAGCTGGAGGGCGACGCCCAGATGCACGAGCTCGCGGATATCCGCCGCGGTCGTCTCGGCTGATGCGGGAGGACTTAACTTCATCGCCGCCCGCCAAGTGACCATAGCCGTAGCCGTGGCGGCGAGCAGGATGCTGAGGGCGATGCCGACCGAGCCGAAGAAGTAAATGAACGGCAGCCCGATCAGTAGGCCGACGACCGAAGAGGCCATCTGGGTCTTCGCCATGCTTCCGATGTGCCCGCCGGCCTGCAGCAAGGCCGTCCACATGCCGGTGGCGAGGACGCAGGGCACCGCAAGTCCCGCGATCAGTAGCTCGAGAGCGTAGTCCTGGCTCTTGAAAGTGAGATAGCCCACCGGGAGCACTAAAATCAAGACGCCGAAAAATCCTGCCCAAGCGAGACGGCGACCGAGCGTGCGGACCGCGGCGACCTTTCGCTCCTTATCAGCTTCAGCGGCCCCGGCGATCGTACGCACGGCGGAGGTGCCCAATCCCCATCCGGCGACAGTAGAGAGGTTCGCGTTGAACGCATTGAATACGCCCATGAGTCCGATGCCCGAAGGCCCGATCAGCACCGCGATCAGCTTGGAACGCAGGAACGCCATCGCCAACGTGACGGCCTGAGCTCCGCCCATGAGCGCGCTGGAGCGGAGGATGCGGGCGAAGGGCATGCGGGGAAGGTGTTGGCGGTTAGCGGTTGGCGGTTGGGAGCACCAAGCAACGGCGAAGATGGGGATCTGCTGGCGTGGTGGGGAGCGAGGACAGGAGGCGATGCTGACAGGAGACAAATAGGTAGTGGCGGCTCGCGGTTGGCGGTTAGCGGCTGGGAGCAACAATAGTAGCGTGATGGGTTGGCGAAATTGTGGCGGGCTGACTCTATCTAACCGCCAACCGCTAACCGCTACTACCTTGTTGCTTCTACGTAAGCCGCGAAGAAGTTGCGGCGGTAGGCGGCCCAGGTGTGCTTTTCGGCTTCGACGCGGGCGGCTTGTCCGATTTGGAAAAGCTCGGAACGATGCGTCAGCGACCAGACGAGCTCTTGCTCGATGGCGGAGGCGCTGCCTGGCTCGATAAGTAAGCCGTTCTGACGATGCTGGATGAAGTCGGCGCCGCCGGTGCTAGTCGTGCAAAGCACCGGAACACCGCAGGCCATGGCCTCGAGGATGACGAGGCCGAAGCCTTCCGCGATCGAAGGCAACGCGATGAGGTCGCAACGTTTCAGGTCCGCGGCGAGTTCGGCGTCGGATAGTCCGCCGCGGATCTCGACGTCGACAGACTCGAATCCTCGGATGAGGTCGCGGTCGACGGCGGCACGCGTGTAAAGGATGAGCTTGGCGGCACCTTTGGGGAGCGCGGCCATGGCGCCGAGGAGATAGCGGGCGCCTTTACGCTGGGAGAGCGCGCCGACGAACCCGACGGTGAGCGGCTGGGCGGAGGGCGCGACAGTCCGCGCGGAGAACAGGTCGAGGTCGACGCCATAGCCGACGACATGAGCCGGAACCTTCGAGCCAGCGTCGGCGAGCGAGTGCTTGGTGAACGAGCTGGCGCAGATCACGGCGTCAGCCATCGCATAGGTCTCGTCATTGTGCGCGAAGTGCGGAGACATCTCGGTCTCCTCCATGAGTGAGGCCTTCGCTTCAGGGACTTTCTCAATCTCACGCTGAAAGAGTTCCCTTAGGTGCTTTCCGTTAGGGTGAACCTGGAAAAGTACCCGGGGCAGGCCGGAGCCCTCCATGATGCGGAAAGCCGCGTCGGCGTAATAGCTGTAGGCGATGAGCGGCGCGCGACGCGCCAAGGCTACCTGGCCGGCTTTTTCGCTGAGCAGCCGGTCGGCGATGGCGAAATGGGGCGAATCTTTCCGGCGATTGAAACGCGCCTGAAGGGTCTGCACGAAGGCGCCATACGAGCGGACGGCTTTCGTGGCGGGGAGGTCGGCGTGATGCCGGACCTTGGCGAAACGATGGAAGTTCTTTCCACAGAGTCCGGTCTCCGCCCAGAATTTTGAAAAATACGCCTCGGTGACCAGAGCCTCCAAGGCGTGGTTCTCCTGCAAGGCCAAGGCGGACTGATAACGGTCACGCGG
>DBCN01000109.1:0-146 GCA_002293065.1 Opitutia bacterium UBA957 | reverse complement strand
CGGACCGGCGAAGACGATGACGGCTTTCTTGCTGCTCATTTCTTGATCCCAAGGAGCGCGACATGGGGCGCAGAGTCGCGCAGGCTCAGTCCCGCATCGACCGTATTGAACTGATGGACCGTCCGGCATGCCGCCCGGATCTGCCG
>DBCN01000045.1 GCA_002293065.1 Opitutia bacterium UBA957 | reverse complement strand
CGGCATCAGCAGCTACAGCGGGAAGACCTACATCAACGGCGGCACCATCCAGGTGTCGTCCGACGCCGTCTTCGGCACCGCTCCGGCCAACCCGATCGATGGCCTCTACTTCCAGGGCGGTGGCCTCTCGGCCGCCAGTTCGTTCACCTTGGACGCCAACCGCACCATCACCTTGGGGGCTGATTCCGTCATCGACGCGGTCGCGGATGCGACCTTGACCGTCGGCGGCGTCATCACCGGCGGCTTCGGCCTCACCAAGACGGGTTTGGGCTCGGTCACGCTCGGTGCGGAAACCAACTACACCGGCAACACCCGCATCGCCGCGGGCACCTTGGTCTTGGGGCATGCCTCCGCCTTGGCGGACACCACCTTGGACCTCGCCACGGGCGACCTCGGCGCGCTGTCCTTCGGCACGCTGACCACCGCCACGGCCGCCGGCCTCCAGGGTTCCCGCGCCCTCTCCCTCTCGAATGCCGCAGGCACGCCAGCGGGTGTCCAGTTCACCGTCGGCAGCAACAACGTCTCGACGACCTATTCCGGCGTCCTCTCCGGTCTCGGTGGCCTCACCAAGACGGGCAACGGCACGTTGACCCTCACCGGCGTCAGCACGAACACCGGCAAGACCGTCGTCAACGGCGGTACCCTGGCCATCTCCAACGACCTCGCCTTGGGGGCGGTTCCGACCGCCACCACCGCCGATGCCGTCACCCTCGCCGGTGGCCGTCTCTACGCGACCGCGGGGCTGACCCTGTCCGCCAACCGCGGGATCACCCTCACCGCGCCTTCCTCGATCGGCGCCGCCACCGGCACGAGCATGGTGCTGCTCGGTGCCATCACCGGCAACAACCTGACCATCGACAACGCCGATGTCAACGGCACGGTCCTGCTCCGCGGCTCCTCGGCCTTCACGGGCACGGGCCTCACGATCCGTCGTGGCGCGCTCACCGCTTCGGCCGTTTCCAACAACGCCAACTTCACCCCGGCGCTGAACACCAACAGCATCACCCTGGGTGAAGGCCTGGACAACGTCTTCTTGATCATGTCCGAAAACGCGACCGGCTCGACCACGCGTCGTCAGCAGGTCTCGGAGAACGCGATCATCACCTTCAACAACGGCCTCTACAATGCCAAGCTGAACATGGCGGGCACGACGCAGATCGTGCGCGGCGTGGTCTCGGGCTTGGACGACCAGTTGTCGATCATCCAGAACGTCGAATCGGGCAGCGCCTTCGATGCGCGCCTCGTGATCAACGCGCAGGCCGGCGACGACTTCACCTTCAGCGGCCTCCTCCGCACCCAGACGGGCAACCAGCTCACCATCGAAAAGTTGGGCGCGGGTCTCCAACGCTTCTCGTCCGTCCGCGTCACGAACAACAACGTCACGGGCACGACCTACATCCATGAAGGCACGCTCGCGACGGACCTGAGCCGCAACGGCAACTGGGCGTCCGGCGGCTTCCGCGTGAACACCGCGGGCACGTTGCGCATCGAAGGCTTCGAAGACACCGCCTACGCCGCCGCCGTCGTCGGTAACGGCCTCGTCGTCAAGACGGGCATGGGCATCCACACCTTGAACGGCGGTTCGGATGCGAGCCTCGCGTCTTGGCGCATCGAGGAAGGCATCCTCAAGCTCGCCAACGACTCCGCCCTCGGCATCAACGGCGGCACCATCACCGTGCTGCCGGGCGCTTCGATCGACCTCAACGGCCGCAATACGGGCGACAAGAACCGCAAGCTCTTCATCATCTCCGGCAACGGCGCCGGCGATTTGGGCGCCCTCTACAGTTCCGGCGCCCAGGCCGATGGACCGGTCTTCAACCTCCGCCTCGCCGGTGACGCCAGCGTCGGCGGTCCGGGCCGCATGGGCCTCACCAAGACGGCTTCGGCCTCCTCGTTCGACATGGCCGGCTACACGCTCACCAAGTCGGGTGCAGGTTCCTTGGTCATCGTCGGCAACAACCCGATCCTCAATCCGGGCGACATCGAGGTCACCGGTGGAACGCTGGACTTCGAGGCCGCCGCCGCCATCGGCAATTTCGGCGGCAAGTCGATCAACATCAACCGTGGCGCGGCCTTCAACATCTGGCAGATGACGACGCGCAACAGCGCGACCATCGGCTTGAACGACGGTTCCACCTTCAACAACCGTTCCAACATGATGCGCTGGTACGGCGAGCTCGCCGTCGACGGCGACGTCACGCTGACGACCTCGGGCGACGTCCGCAATTACGGCACGGTCACCGGCGCGGGCCTCATCGTGAAGAACGGCGGCTCCAACTTCTACGCCCTCGGCAACAACACCTTCAGTGGCACCTACCGCATCGACGACGGCCTGTTGTACCTTGGACGGAACTTCATCGAAACCTTCGTCGACAACGGCACCGAATCCACGACCGGCACGCTCGGCGCCAACGCCTCCGTCTTCATCAACGGCGGTGGCCTCGTCTTCGCCCGTTCCGACGCCGTCACCGTCCCGAACGCGATCTCCGGCCTGGCCGGCATTCTCCACGTCGGCGTCACCAGCGGTGGCTTCACGGGTGGCGACATCACCTTCAGCGGTCCGGTTGATTTGCGCGGCACCGCCCGCATCGACATCAAGCAGGGCAACGCCCGTTTCACGGGTTCGCTGACGACGCGTACGGCCGGCATCGATATCCAGACCGGCGGTACGTTGGTCGCCACGGGCGTCCACACCACCCCGACGGCTTGGCTCGACTCGGGCAAGCTGCTCGGCGCTTCCGCGGGCTCGCTCGCCCTCGCCGGCGATTCCGCCGCGGACCTCAACTTCACGGGACGCACCTTCCTCGGCGTGGCCACGAACTACGATAGCCTGCGCCTCGGCGCCGCCGTCGATTCCGTCTACTCCGGCACGATCACCCCAGGCGCCAATGGTTACCTCTTCGGCGGTGGCGGTGCGAAGCTGACCGTCTCGTCGGTCCTCGCCGACGTCAACGCCCTCCCGACGAACCTCTTCGTCGGTAACTTCACGGCGGGTGGCCGTCCGGTGGCCGACCAGCGCCTCGATGGCCGCGTCGTCCTCTCCGGCGCCAATACCTACACCGGTACGACCACCGTCCGCTCGGGCATCCTCGAAATCACCACCGCGGGTGCGCCGTCCACGGCCTCCATCGCTTTGGACGCTCCGGGCGCGCTCGTCGCCTCCGGCGCTTACACGGGCGTCGCCGCCTGGGTCGCATCGAACAAGTTGACCACGGCCTCCGCCGGTTCGTTGGCCCTCGCTGCCGACACCAGCGAGACCATCACGATGGCGGTCTACCCGACGTTGATGATCGGCGCGGTGTCCCCGGTTTCGCTGAATACCTTGTCGGCGTCCTTCACGCCGGGCGCCAGCGGTTACCGCTTCGGCGGTGGCGGCTCGACCTTGACGGTCAACACCGTCCTCACGGGCGCCAACGCCCTCAACGTGGGCGCCGCCGGTTCGCTGGGCACGGTCGTCCTCGCTGGGTTCAACGACTTCACCGGTGCGGCCACGGTCAACGCGGGTAACGTCCTCCGCCTCGCCCACCCGAGCGCCCTCGGTACGGCCGCGGGTGCCACCACGGTCAATGCCGGTGCGACCCTCGACCTCAACGGCCAGACGGTTTCCGAGCCCTTCACCATCGCCGGCCTCGGCGTCGAGGGCCAAGGCGCGCTCATCAACAGCAGCACCACC
>DBCN01000081.1:6136-8098 GCA_002293065.1 Opitutia bacterium UBA957 | reverse complement strand
GTGCTCTTGCCGCAACCGCTCGGTCCGACGATGGCGAGGATCTTCCCCGCGGCCAAACGGATGTTCACCCCGCTCATGACCGGATGGCCGGCATGGCCCACGACGAGGTCTTCGCAAAGCAGCATGGGCGCGGGGGCGTTCATCAGAAGTCGTAGAGATTGAAAATCACCGCGAACAAGGCGTCGGCGATGACGATGAGCGTGATTCCCAAGACCGCGGCGGAAGTGGCCGCATCGCCGACACCGAGGGCCGAGCGTTGGGCGACGGAGCCGCGGTAACAACCCGCCCACGCGGCGATGAACCCGAAGGCGATGGATTTGATGAAGCCGACCAGGAAGCTCTTGAACTTGATGGCCAAGATGGCCTGGGTGAGGTACTGTTCGATGCTGAGGTCGCCGGCGCACGCGACGATCATGCCGCCGAAGATCCCGACAAAAGTGGCGAAGATGGCGAGCAGCGGGACCATCAAGGTGACCGCGAGGATGCGCGGAACCGCCAGGTATTCGACCGGATTGATGCCGAGCGAGCGGAGGGCGTCGGTTTCCTGGCTGACGTTCATGCTGCCCAGCTGCGAGGCGAAGGAGGTCGAGGTCCGACCGCAAGCGATGACGCCGGTCATCAGCGCTCCCATCTCGCGGGTCATGGCGAGCGATACCAGGTTGGCGACATAGACGGTCGCCCCGACTTGCCGGAGCTGAATCAGGCCCACGTAAGCCATGATGAGCCCCGTCAAGAAGCCCAGCAGGGCGACGATGGGGAGGGCATCGACGCCGGCGGTCTGCAGTTGCAGGGTGAAATCGCTCCAGTTGACGCGGGCCCGCCCGAGGCAGGTGCGGGCAAAGCCGACCGCGGTCTGTCCGATGTGGTCAAAGGCGCGTGCCCAGGAGTGGGTGCTTTCGATGCCCCAGGTTCCGAAGTTTTCGAGGACGCTTGTGGGGGCGTTCGGACCGGCGGAGAGGGTCGCCTTTTCCGCCATCTCCACGAGGGACTGCAGCCGCGGGGGCAGGGCGCTGAGGTCGCACTGGCGGACGTTCTTGAAATGGACGTAAATCCAAGCAGGCAAGGAGGAGTCAAAGGTACCGAGTTCGTCGGCGTGGATCTTCACTTTGTCTCCCTTGAACGCGATCTTCGGCAACGAGTGATGGATCGTCCAATCACCCGCCACGACCACGAGGGTCGTCCCATCGCCCAAGACCTCTGTCCGGGCGCTGGGCGCTCGTGCGGAATTTTGCGACATCCTGACAGTCAGATACTTGGGCGGTGAATAGTTCACAAGCAGAAAGGCATTGTGACGCCTCTCCGAAACCGCTTTGCTTCCCCTCTGATTCATGCGGTTCTTCCCACTGATTGCCTTGATCGCGGCGGCCCGTTTAGGCGCCGCGCCGGACCTGCCGCTGGTCCTGAGCTCACCCGTCCGCTTGCCGCGCCCCGGGACGGTCCTGTCTTTGGTCGAGGAAAACGATAAATTTGCCCCTACCAACAAGGACCGATACTATACGCAGGGACTCCGGTTGTCGTTCAATACCGACGAGAACCATTATTGGGCGCTGACGCAGGAGATCAATACTCCGTCCGACACGAACAATTCCATCCCCCCCGATACCGATTTGCCGTATTCGGGAGCGCTCTATTTGACCTATGGCTATGGGACCATCCTGGAGCGCGGCGGGCGCCGCGATTGCCTGTTCACCGCGGAGTTCCAGTTTGGCGTCATCGGGCCGGCCTCCGGGGCCCAAAACGTCCAAAACAAGTTCCACGACCTCGTCGGCATCTCGCGCCCCGCAGGCTGGGAGACCCAGTTGCCCAACGAGCCGGCCATGAACGTCAATCTCGAGTTCAAGCGTCGCTTCGACCTCGATGGAGCGACGAAGAACCTCCGCGACTTGATCGCCCGTGGCCAGCTGCAGCTCGGAACCTTGCGCACCGAGGTGGTGCTCGGTGCGCAGTACCGATGGGGCTGGG
>DBCN01000081.1:0-6068 GCA_002293065.1 Opitutia bacterium UBA957 | reverse complement strand
TCGATGGTTTCAATTTACCGACGGACGGGCCGGTGATTTCGTCTTGGTTCTTCCTGGATGCCCAGACTGAAGTCATCGTGCGCAACTACGCGACCGACGGGACCAACTTCGTGAACTCTCGCTCCGTGACGCGACGGGCGGTGGTGCTGCAGCTTTCGCTTGGCACGACCTTTCACTTCTACCACCTGAGCGGAACGTACTTCGTCAGCCTACGGACCAAGGAGTTCGAAACGCAGGAGGATATCCACTGCTTCGGCGGCCTCAAGGCCGACATCAAATTCTGATGAGCACCTCGGCCGTCGTCGACATCGGTTCTAATTCGATCAAGGTTTCGGTCCTCGACCGACTCACTGGACGTGAAGTCCTGCGTGCATCCGAGTCCGTCCGCCTGTTTCCCGCGGCCGCCGGCGAGATCATCCTGTCCGCCGAGGTCCTCGAAGCGGGTGCGCAAGCCGTGGCTCGCCTGGTGGCGACCGCTCGCGGGCAGAAGGCCGACCCCATCGTCTTGTTGGGCACCAGCGCGCTGCGTGAATGCGTCAACCGCATGGATTTCGACGCCCGGTTGCGTGCCCTGACGGGTATCGGGTTGACGGTTGTTTCCGGCGAAGTCGAGGCCCGGTTGGCCGCCGACGGCATCCGGTCCGACCCAGCGCTCGCAGGCTATCAACACCTCTTCGCTTTCGACCTCGGTGGGGGGAGCCTGGAGGTCATGGAAATCCGTGGCCAGCGTTGCACGTTGGCCCGCAGCTTCCCCTTGGGGTCGGTCCGACTCACGCATTCGCTGCTCGAGGGGGCTCCCGGCCCGATCAGCGAGCCAGCCCAATTCGCGTTTCGTTACGAAGTGCTCAAGACCCTAGGGGAGGTCATCCCAGCCCAAGTGGCCGAGCGTGCGCTCATCGTGGGCGCCGGGGGGGCTTTTGCGGTCGTCGCGCTCTACCTGGAAGCCCTCGGCGAACCCCCGGTCGGTGGTCGCTTGCCGTTGCTGCGGATTCGCGAGCTGAAGGACAAGATTTGCCGCCTGACGGCCGACGAACGTCGCACCTTGCCGGGCATCCCCGCCGACCGCGTGGACATCATGCCGGCCGCATTGCTTACCTTGTGCATCTTGGCTGACCTCACCGGCGCCGACGCCTTCCAGCTCACCCATCGCGGCGTCAGGCATGGCATGGCGCAACTGCTGCTGGGGGAATCCGGGAAATTATTTTCATGAAAGCCATCCTCTTCCTGCTGTCGGCGTCACTCCTCGGGGCTGCGGAACCGCGACCCCTGGTGGGACAGCTCAGTAATCTCGATGCCGCCGCCCGCACCGCCCGGTTCACGCCGAGCACCGGCGAAAAGCCAGGCACCTCCATGCAGGTGACGCTCCAATCGGGCGATGCCGAAATCGCCTGGACCAAGCCGATCCGCTGTAACTTGGTCCAGCGTGACGGCAAACTCTCGGCGGAAGGCGTGGTCTCCGCCGAGCCGGAAGAACTCCGCCAGGAACAACAGGTCGTTGATGACCTCCGCCGAGATACGTTCGAAAGAGGTCGCATCGTCATGCGCGGCGCGAATGACCTGATGCCGATGATGGCCGTGTGGGACCAGGATGGACGGTTTCGTCTGAAAAAGGATTTCCTCGGCGCCCCCTTGGCGATCAATTTCGTCTTCACGAGCTGCCAGAACGCGCGGATGTGCCCAGCATCCACCGCGGCCATGCGCAAGTTGGCCGATGAATTGGCCAAGCGACCTTCCTTGGCCAACGTTCGCCTGGTTACCATCACCTTCGACCCCGAGGTCGACACCCCTGGCATCCTGCGCACCTACGCCCAAGGCTACGGCATCGACTTCAAGCGGCATAGTTTCCTGACCGGACGGGATGCCCACATCAAGGACCTCATGCGCCATTACGGCATCCTCACGACGCGGAGCGATGGCACCATCCTGCATAACGCCGCTTTGGTGATCGTGAGTCCCGAGGGCCGTATCGTCCAACGCCGTGAGGGTGCCATATTTGACTCCGTCGAGGTGGCCGATTACTTCACCCGTCTAGCCGAGCCGGCCAAACCACGATGACCCCTTCCCGCCAAACCTGGATCCTGACCGCCGTCGCGGTGGTTGCGTTCTTCGGATTGCGCTCCTTGCCCGATACGCAATGCGCCTTCCTCCACGCCGCCCATGAGCCGGTCATTGCGGGGGGCGTGCAGTTCTGCGGGGTCAATGAGGAGGCCAACTTCTATTCGCCGAAGGCCTTGAAATTCCCGGTGAAGCTCGAACTCGCCTTCAGCGACGGCGGGAAGGGCGGCTCCCTTCGCCTGATTGGCGACGAAGGCCGACCCATCCTGCCTTACGAAGTGGGGATCTCGCACACCCAGAAGGTTCACCTGCATCTCCGTCAGGTCACCGGGCGTAAAGGGTACATCCACGTTCATCCCACGCCTTCCGACGATGGCACGTGGCACTTCACCTTGCCGAAGTGGTTCACCGACGGCAACCCGGGCGGTGACTTCCAAGCCTACGTTGACTTCGTCACGGTGCGGGCGGGGCGCGTCCTGTTGGCCGAAGCCACCGCCAGTTTGGAGGTACGTTCGCTACCCACGCAGCCGCTCCCGTCGCGTAATCAGGTGAAGGCCGTGACCATCTCTTCGACCCAGTCTGGTCAGTCGGCCTTGGTGCGCGTCACCCTGTCGGCGCCTGCGGGGGCAGCCCCGCTCAAGTTGCAGCCTCTGATGGCCTCGCTGGGGCATGCCGTCCTGTTCGGTGACGCCAAAACTCAGACTGGCTACGCCCACATGCACCCCTCTTTGGAAGGCGGCGAGTACGATGCCGACCCAACATTGTCTTTCCGCCTACGGCTGCCGTCGCCAGGGCGTTACGATCTCTGGCTGAACATCAGCGACGGCGCCGAGGATTACCTTCTCGTGCCGATCGAAGTCACGCCTTGAGCGACTTGAAGTAAGCCACCGTCGCGGCAAGTCCTTCGGCGACGCTGTGCCGCGGTCGCCAGCCGGCCTGCTGGAGTTTGTCCGAGGATGCCATCGAGTGCTTGATGTCGCCGGGGCGCTCGGGCTTGTGCTCGATGACGGACGGGGAGCCGGTCAGGCGAATCACTTCTTCCGCCAAAGACTTGACGGTCATCTTGCGACCGTAGCCGACGTTGAAGACGCCCCCCATGGAGGAGTCGGCGGCCGCAAAGGTGAGGGCACCCACGATATCCTTCACATAGATGAAGTCACGGGTCTGCTCGCCGTCACCAAAGATGCCGATCGGTTCACCGCGTACGGCCTTCTCGATGAAGATGGGGACCGCGGCCGCGTAAGGGGATTTGGGGTCTTGGCGCGGACCGAAGACATTGAAGAAGCGCAGGCTCGTGGTGGCCAGTCCGCGTTCCCGGCGGAAGAGTTCGAGGTAGTATTCGCCGTCCAGCTTGGTCACGGCATAAGGTGACTTCGGCTCGGGCAGCATGGTCTCGACCTTCGGTACGGTCGGGTTGTCGCCGTAGACCGCGGCGGAAGAGGCCAGCACGACCTTGCGCACCTTGGCGGCTTCGGCGGCTTCCAGGACATGCAAGGTCCCCGTCGCATTAAGGTCCACGCACTCGCGCGGCTTCAGCATCGACTCCGGAACGGAGATCATCGCAGCCAAATGGTAGACCTGATCGACGCCCCGCATGGCTTCATCGAGTTTGGCGCGATCCAGGATCGACCCTTCGATCAGGGTATTCTGGAGACCAGCCAGGTTGCGACGATGGCCGGAGCGGAAGTTGTCGAGGACGATGACCTCGGCCTTGCCCTGGAAATGTTCGACGACGTGCGAACCGATGAAGCCGGCGCCGCCGGTGACGAGGACTTTCATGGTTTATTTGACGAGCGCCTGCATGGCGGGCAACTGGGCTTCGATGGATTCGACCAGCTTGAATTGGGTGCGTAGGCGGTCGAGGTTGTGCTGTGGACGCTTGATTTTGAAATACACGTCACCTTCCAGCCAGTCCGTGAGGAAGCGTAGGCCGATTTCGAAGGTGATCAGTTTCCCGGCGAAGGGGAGCAAGGCGCGTTCCCGGGGCGTCAGGAACCCGCCGGCGGTGGAAAGGTACCCCTTCACCAGCGCTTCGAACATCGGGAGCTGCATCGTGACCTTTGAAAGGTCCGTCTCGTCTTCGGCGGCCGGCGAGGTCGATGTCCGGACGAGGTCACCGAAATCATACAAAGCCGAACCGGGCATGACCGTGTCGAGGTCGATGACGCAGATCCCCTCCTGGGTTTCGTTATCCAGGAGGACGTTGTTGAGCTTCGTGTCGTTGTGCGTGACACGCTCGGGGATTTCGCCTCGGGCCATCGCGTCGGCAATGACGCCGACGTCTGGGGCACGGGCGAGGGCGAAGGCGATTTCGGGCTGGGCCTGCGCGGCGCGGCCATGGGCGTCCTTGGCCAGAGCGGCTTGGAAGTTGGCGAAGCGACTGGGCGTGTGGTGGAAATGAGGGATCGTCTCAACCAGTCGACCGCCCGGAAGGTCGGCGACCAAGGCTTGAAACGCTCCGAAAGCTTTCGCCGCCTGGTAGGCTTGGTCGGCGTTGCGGATGATGTCGTGTCCGGTGGCGCCTTCGACGAAGACGTAGCAGCGCCAGCGGTTGCCGGCGGCGTCGGTGTGCCAGCCTCGACCCGCCTTGGTCGGCACCAAGGTCAGGGCGCGACGCGAAGCATCCACCGCGCCGCTGGCCTGGAGCTTGGCTTGGGCATGCCGGCAAACCCGCTCGACATTCTCCATGAGCCCATCGGGGTTCTTGAAGATGTTGTGGTTGATGCGTTGGAGGACGTACCGGATGGCGCGACCGCCTTGGCTGACCTCGAGGGAGAAGGTGTCGTTGATATGCCCGCTCCCGTAGGGTTCGGCGGACACATAATCGCCCAGCAGGGCGAAAGATGCGGCGATGGCGCGGGTATCGTAAGAAGCGGAGGATGCCATGGGACTAGGACCAAAGGGAGGTGGGGTAGTTGCCTTGCTGGACTTGCCCGAGGATGCTGGCTTGGACCATCGCCTTGTCTTCGCGATAAGTCACCCCGAACCATGCGGCGGTCGTCCGGAGGATGCGGCAAGTGGCCTGTTGGTTCTTCACGAGATTCCCCACCGCCATCGGAATGTAGGACTCACTCTTGAGCTCTTGCCCCTTGGCCTGCAGGAAAGCGATGAAGTCGCGTTCCAGCAGCGGGAAGATGCTCGGGGTGAAGCCCCACATGTTCATCGAGACCGGCTCTTCGCCGTTCAGGGGCGTGACGACCCCGTCGTCCGCCCGGTTCTCGGCGCCATCGGCGGTCTTGGCAATCTTGGTCATCTCCTGAATGTCCGTAAGCAAACCGTGGGCATCGGCTTGGCAGACGCCGCGGGCCACCGTGCCGTGCTCGGAAAGCGTATTCTTCAAGGTGAAGCCGACCATGGCGTAAGCGAGGTCGGCGTTCTGCAGGCCGGCCAGGTAGCGACCGAGCGTGGCATAGGAGTCGCGGCCGTAGAAGTCATCCGCGTTGATGACGGCGAAAGGCGTATGGACGGCATCCTTGGCGCACAGGATGGCATGCGTGGTACCCCAAGGCTTTTCCCGACCCGTCGGGATGGTGAAGCCGGCGGGCAGTCGGTCCAAGGTCTGGAAGGCGAAGCCGACTTCGATCCGGCCGGCAAATTTGGCGGCGATGCGTTCGCGGAAGTCCTGTTCGAAGTCGGGACGGATGATGAAGACGACCTTGCCGAAGCCGGCGCGGATCGCATCGAAGACCGAGTAGTCGAGGATGGTTTCCCCCGACGGCCCCATGGGATCGATCTGCTTGAGGCCGCCGTAACGACTGCCCATGCCAGCGGCCAGGACGAGGAGGGTGGGCTTCATGTCAAAGGGCTTTCTGGAGGCGGGCGGCGATGTCCTGCTTGAGGCGCTCAACGAAACCGAGCGTGTACTCGGTGACATCCAGTTGCGGGTCGTTGATCAGCGGCGTCAGGTCCAAGGCCCACTGCAGCGAAGTCTCCAGGTCGGAGGCATGCGCATCATGGAAGGTCGCGTTCGCGACGCGGCGACCAAGCACGGCGAGGTCGTAGCGCTTACCGCC
>DBCN01000022.1:6791-11351 GCA_002293065.1 Opitutia bacterium UBA957 | reverse complement strand
TCCGGCAGATTCACGCGACGCCCATCTCCTTCGTGGACGGCCAGCCCGCCACGGCGACCACCGACGGTTCGCAGGGCTATTTCTGTTGGTGGGTCGGCGGTGAGAACCAGAAGGTCCGCCTCATCATCCCGAACGCCGCCACGGCTTCCGCGGGTTCCGATAACTTGGATTGGGCCCAGCGTGCGAAGACCTTCGGTGCGCCGGACCTCGAAGCCATCGGCTATCCCGCGCTCATCGCGAACGCCGTCCCCATGCCGGTCAATCAGCCGCTGTCGACGCCGACGGTGCCGCTGCTGCCGGCGCCTGCCGATGCCTCGCGCCTGACCGATGTGCTGAAGAACGCGACCCCGACCCCGTTGACCAAGGCCGGTTTCCATGACGTCAGTCTCTACGGCGAAGGCCTGCTGACCAACACGGCGACCGGCGGCCTGCGCAAGGACCTCTCGCTCTTCACCGAAACGTGGGATTGGGCGAACGCCATCGACTCCGGCCGCCAGGGCAAGATGCCGCTCTTCCGCGTCAAGCCGCAGAAGGTTCCGCGCAATGGCGGTGACCCGGATTACGACCTCGCCTTCCAGCGTCCCTTGCCCGACGCGCAGATGCCGGGCGGCATCGGCAATCGCCGCCGTCATGCCTTGATGTATTGGTGGTCCGATTATGGTTCGTTGGGTGGCACCTCGGCGGGGGTCGCTTCGGACGGCGGCACGAACTTCGGGGGATACTCCGGCCTGTCCACTTTCCCGCCGATCCGCAGTTGGGCCTACCTCACCGACTACTGCCTGCACTACCGTAAGTACGTCACCAATCCGGACCCCAAGCTCGCGAACGTCACCACGATGCTGCCGCCGCAGCCCGTGGCCGCGACCAACGCGGGTGACCTCTATAGTTATTACGAGCGCATCCACCGCCACCCGCTCATCGCCCGCATCCAGTACGTCTTCGCTTCGTCCGCCACGGGTTCCACGCCTGCGTTCATCGCGCAACCCGTCGTGACGCTTTGGAACCCCTTCAACGTCCGCCTCACCGTCCCCAGTTTCCGCGCTTATTGCAAATGGCAGTCCCTGCCCATCTACATCAACTGCAGCGATGGGGCCGGTTTCAACGTGACCCAACATGTCGGCCCCTATTTTTCTGGCGGCGTCAACCTGATCATTGGCGGCGGGGCTGAGATTACCCTGGAGCCGGGACAGACGCGCGTCTTCGCGATGAACGAGGGTAGTCCAATCCCGATCGCCCTGGGTTCCGGCGGAAATTATAACCTCACCCCTGGGTACGTCGCGAGCGGTCGGTCGGGTTGGCAGATGGCCCTTCCTGGCACTGCGTCGGGGAGCGGCCTCCTGAGTTACCGCCTGCTGAAGAACATCGATAACACCACCGTCGCCCGCGACGGCATCTACTACGACTACTATCCGGTCAATTATAAGTATTCTCCGGTCCGCTTTAGTTTCGTCGGTACGAGCACCTCCCAGTTCCAGCAGCTCTACGGCCAAGACGCGCCGTATCCCTTCCAGCAGACCTTGGGGGAAGCGGCCGCGGCCCCGCGTGCCTTCGGGACCTTCGCCTTCGGCCTGCGCCTCTCGAACGATGGCGTCGCGCAGTACAACAACCGCACCGGCGTGAAGACCGTCTCAAAGGGCTTCCTGCAGGCTTCGCCCTTCACGACGTACACGGAGATCGGCCAGAAGTCCGCCGAAGTCCTTACGGCCTTTCCGTATGCTTCGTCTAACGTTGCCAATACCAGCACGGTCCCGATGTCCGGGCAGATCGGGGCGACCAGTGGGGGCTCCTTTTATTCTTCGGCGAACAGCGGCGTGCAGTATGCGGGGGCGATGAATCCGGTGAACGCGCCGTATGACCTCTACTTCCTGCCGATGACGGGCTTCGCGGACCTGAACGGTCCGCAGTCGGACCCTACGAGCAATTACGGCGGCTTCATCCTGACGGGTTTGGATCCGACCTCCGGCCTGCAGCGCGCCGCCGTCGCCGAGCTGCCGGTCAAGCCGGTCCAGTCGATTCCGGGCCTGCAAGGCTGCGACATCCGTGCCACCAACCCCGCGCCGCCTTTCCACTATGGCCTGATCGGCAATGCAGATGCCTCGCCGATTCTGCCGCCCGACGACGCCGTCGGCCGTTGGATCGATCAGACCGGCAACCTCCGTAGCCGCGACGAGATCCACCAGGCCTTCCTGCAGCACGATGACAGCTATTGCCTGAACCACATCCTCTTCGACGATTGGTTCTTTTCGTCCCTGGCCCCGTTGCCGACCGATTGGGCCTCGCTGCGTCCGTCCACGGGCAACGAGCACGTCTGGAACCAAACCGTCATGGAGAGCATGAAGAAGCGTTGGGCCTCTTTTGCCGCGGGCACCACGACCTTGCCGAATTCCTGGTTCCTGCCGAACGCGAAGGCTCCGCTCTTCGACCTCGCCGTGACCGGCGCCAGCGGATTCTCCGGCGTCCCGCTCCAGCCCGTCGCCTATCAGCGCGTCGCCGCCACCTTGCGCGTCCCTGGCCAGTTCAACGTCAACAGCACCTCGGTCGTCGCTTGGCGTGCCTTGCTCGGCAACCTCCGTTCGACTTCCGTGCCCTACATCAAGCCCGGCAATTCGTCGGTCAGTACCGCCACGGCCGTCAACAACCCGTTGGCGCGTATGTCCATTGCCCACGAAGGTCCCGTGACCTCGGGTGGGTCCTCCGGCGCCGTGCTGGGTTTCGCCGCGCTGTCCGATGCGCAACTTGAGCGACTCGCCGTCGAGATCGTGAAGCAGGTCAAGGCCCGTGGCCCGTTCCTCTCGCTCTCCGAATTCGTCAATCGCCAGCTGGCGACCCCGCAGCCCGGCAACCCCTTGGACCCCTCGTTGAGCGGGGCGTTGGGCACGGCCCTGAAGGCGCTCGAGAATGCCGGCAACAGTTTCAATCCCGCCGTGAGCGCGAAGACCCTCGGTAAGACCACGAGCAAGGTTGGCGATTTCGGTGGGTTGGAGCAACAGCTCCCGCTCGGCGATTGGACCAGTTCGGGAGCTGGCTCGAAGGGCGATTACCTCCATCCCAAGGCTGCCGAAGGCTCCTCGACCTATGGTTTCCCGGGCTGGCCTCGTCAGGCCGATGTCCTCGATCGCCTCTCGCCCGTCATCAGCGTCCGCGATGAAACCTTCGTCGTCCGTGCCATGGGCACTTCGCCGTTGGTGAATGGCGCCAACGCCAAGGTTTGGTGTGAGGCCGTGTATCAGCGCATCCCTGATTACGTCGACGCCACCGTGCCGGCGCATGAAGCCCCGCTGGGAGATGTCACCTTGCCGACCTCCGCCAATAACCGTCGCGTGAATGTCGTCCTCGGCCGCCGCGTGCGTCTCGTCTCCTTCCGTTGGTTGGCTCCCAAAGACCTATGATCCGCCCCTTTGTTTTGTTTCTGACCTGCTTGGTTGCTGTCGTCTCGGCCCAGGAAGGCTCGGCCCGTTCGCTCCGTCTGCTCTACGTGCAGGCGCCGGATGATGCACCCGCCAGCCTTTTCCTGGTTGCAGGGAAGGAAATCAAAGAAGTCGATCTACCGCGCCTCTCGATTTCGACGAAGCGGTTGGCGCTGACCACCGGCACCGTGCGTGTGTATGCGGCCTCCAAGGCTCCGACCAAAGACGAGCCCTTGCCGGCGAATGCCCCGTTCGTGGATATCCCGGACGGCATGAACGACCCGTTGGTCGTGCTCTTGCCTACCGGTGAAGCCGGTCCCTTGGCTTTCCGCATGCTTCCGGTGGAGTTCTCGCGCACCAAGGCTCCGGAAGGGGCCGTGCTCTGGTTCAACCTCAGCGGACGCACCCTTTACTCCAAGCTCGGCACCGCCCAGGCGATCGTCGCCCCGCGTCAGACCGCCATCCAGTTGCCGCCCGGTAAGCCCGGCGATGTTTACCACGTGCTCGTCGATGTGGCACCCGAACAAGGTGAGGAAGAGAGCGTGCCGCTGATGCGTTCGAGTTGGGTCAAGGAGCCGGGGCAGCGTCACCTCCTGTTCATCGTGCCCGACCCGGACCGCAAGGTCCCGCGCATCGTCGCCGTGCCTGAGCGCATGGAGCCGGAGCCTGCGGCGGTGAAGGATGCCGCCAAAGCGGGGTCGGGAAAGCCCGCCAAATAGCTGATTTCGGGAAGTATTTGACTCCCTAGCTCTCCGCTTGTTTGGATGGCGGGACGCTCTCGTATTTCAATGGATAGAATTCTGGCCTCCGAAGCCGGCGATTTGGGTTCGAGTCCCAACGGGAGCACCACTCTTTTTCGCAGGGCGAGAAAGGGAGGGTTAAGGTAGGGGCAGCACCTCGTGCTGCCCTAGCGGATTACCGAGTACAGATGACGGATTAAACGTAGGGACGCGACGGCGTAGCGTCCGTTGACCGTTGCAAGGTAGGGGCGTGGTTTACCGCGCTCTCCTAGAGAGGAGGTCAAGGCGAAGCCTTGCCCGTAACCGAGGCAGTGAGGTCGTGACGCCGTCCCGACCCTACCCGAGGCAGTGAGGACAGCACGTGGTGCTGTCCCTACCCGAGGCAGTCGACACATCTCGACCAACCCCCAACC
>DBCN01000022.1:0-6672 GCA_002293065.1 Opitutia bacterium UBA957 | reverse complement strand
CGCTCCTCGGCGGTCGCGCGGATGAACTTCGTCCAGCGGACGCGGGCAGCCATGTCCTCGACGCCGGCGCAGGTGCCGAATTCGCCGAGGTGGACGGGGCGACCTTGGGCCTTCGCGAACGCCGCGGCGACGTCGAAGTCCTTGCGCACGGCGGCGAGCTCCTTCTCCGAGCCTTCCCATTTCGTCCCCTTCCAGGCTTCCGCGCCCTTGATCCAAAACGCATTCTGGTGGGTGAAGTGGAACGGGGCGTAGTAGTGGATGTGGATGATGAGGTGACGGTCTTCGGGCGGGAGCTGGAGGTCCTTCAGCGTGTACACCTGATTCCATTCGACCCCGCCGACCTGCACGGCGCGCGTCGGGTTCGTTTTGCGGATTTCGCGGAGCACGGCGGCGAAATTCAGGTTCCAGTCTTGCGCCGTATGCTTGGTGTTGGGTTCGTTATAGGCCTCGAACTGCAGGCGATCGGGGAAAGCGGCGAAGTGCGTCGCGATCTGCCGCCACAGGGCCGTGAAGCGCTCGCGGTGGGCGGCGGGGGCGTGGTCGAGCTCGTCGTAATGGTGCACGTTGAGCGAAACCGTGAGGCCGGCCGCCAGTGCCGTGCGGACCACGTGGTCGACGCGTTGCATGAAGGCTGGGTCGATGGTGTATGGCGCGGTCTGGGCGGCGTGCGTCGACCACCTGACCGGGATGCGCACGGAGTCGAAGCCCGCGGCTTTGATGCGTGGGAAGTCCGCATCCGCGATTTTCCGGCCCCATGCTCCCTCGGTGGGGCCTTCCAGCGAGTTGCCCATGTTGAGCCCCTTGCCGAGTTGGCGCTGCTGGGTGAAGACATCGGGGCTGCTGGCGCAGCCGACGAGCAAGGCTGTGAGAGCGAGGAGAAGGAGGCGCATCGAACGTTTGGGGAATAGGGGATAAGGGGGCGCGGGGGCAAGGGAAGATGGGGGCATGGTGCCCAGCGGCTGGCGGTCGGGAAAGCGAGAGTCGATTAGGACAGCGTCTTTGTTTCCCTGTGGCGAATGGGTGCAGCGGTGCCGATCGGCCTGCGGCCTGTGCAAAGGCGCAAACGTTGAGAACTGAAAAGGGGGACCGGGGACCGGAATAAGCACCGAAGGGGGAACCCCGTGGTGTTTCTGGTCGCGGTGCGCCGAGCTCCCCCGCTTACCGCTTGCGCAGACCTTGGGCGAACTTCTCGCCGGCGGCGCGGAGGGTGGCTTCCTTCTTCGCGAAGTGGAAGCGGATGTAGCGCTGTTCGGGTTCGCGGAAGAAGCTGGAGCCCGGGACGCCGGCGACGCCGACTTCCTTGATGAGCCATTCGGCGGCGGCGGTATCGGTCGCGAAGCCGAGTGGCGAGATGTCGAGCATCGCGTAGTAGGCGCCTTGCGGTTCGGTGAAGGACAGGCCCGTTCGGCGGAGGATGTCCATGAAGAGCGTCCGCTTCTGCGCGTAGTCCGCCGCCATCCCGTGGTAGTAGCTGTCGGGCAATTCCAGTCCGGCCACGGCCGCTTCCTGCAGCGGGGCGGCGGCGCCGACGGTGAGGAAGTCGTGCACCTTGCGGGCTTGGGCGATGATGTGCGGGGCCGCCTGCACGTAGCCGAGGCGCCAGCCGGTGATGGAGTAGGTCTTGGACAGCGAATTGCACGTGATCGTCCGCTCGAAGGCCCCGGGCAGGGCGGCGAAATGCACGTGCTGATGCGGGGCGTAGACGATGTGCTCGTAGGGCTCGTCGGTGATCACGTAGGCGTCGTGCTTTTCGGCGAGGCGCAGGATCTCGAGCAACTCCGCCCGGGTGAAGACCTTGCCCGTTGGGTTGGAGGGGTTGCAGACGATGATGGCCTTGGGCTTCTGTTCGAAAGCCTTCGCGAGCTCGTCGGGGTCGAAACCGAAGTGCGGCGCCCGCAGCGGCACATAGATCGGCTGCGCACCCGAGAGGATGGCGTCGGCGGCGTAGTTCTCGTAGAACGGCGAGAAGACGATGACCTTATCGCCGGGGTCGCACGCCGTCATCATCGCGCACATCATCGCTTCGGTGCTGCCGCAGGTGACCACGAAGTGTTGGTCGGGGTCCAGCTGCAGGCCGGAGAAACGGTTGACCTTCGCCGCCAGCGCCTGCCGGAAGCGCGGGGCGCCCCACGTCACCGCGTATTGGTGGAAAGGGCCGCGCGTGGCGCGTTCCAGGGCCGCCAGCAAAGCCTCCGGCGGGTCGAAGTCCGGGAAGCCCTGGGAGAGGTTGATCGCCCCGTGTTGGTTGGCCAAACGCGTCATCCCACGGATGACCGATTCGGTGAAGCCAGACAGACGACGGGCGGTGGAAGGCATGCCGCGACTATGGTGGCCGTGGGTGGAGTGCCAAAGCGAAAAAGGGGAGGGCGGTGGCCGCCGCCCAACTCGTTTGTCCCCCTGTCACCTTGCCGACTTGTCCCCTCGCGGCCGCTTACCCGACGATCTTCTTGTACGGCTCGCCCTCGTTTTGCGTCGGACGTTCGGGGCGACCTTTGTAGCGGTAGGTCAGGCCCATGTTGTCGATGCCGAGCAGCCAAAGGATGGTCGCGTGGAGGTCATGGACATGCAGCGGGGTATCGACGGCGCGCAGGCCGAGGTCATCGGTGCTGCCGATGGTCTGGCCGCCTTGGACCCCGCCGCCCGCCATCCACATGGTGAAGCCCGTCGGGTTATGGTCGCGACCGTCGCCCTTCTCGGACATCGGGGTGCGGCCGAATTCGCCGCCCCAGACGACAAGGGTGTCCTCGAGCAACCCGCGGGCTTTGAGGTCCTTGAGCAGTCCGGCGACCGGCTTATCCATCGAGGCGCAGAGGCCGGCGTGGTTGGATTCGATCTTGGAGTGGGCGTCCCACTTGGAGCCGGCCCCGTGGTAGATCTGCACGAAGCGCACGCCTTGTTCGACCATGCGGCGGGAGAGGAGGCAGAGGCGCCCCATGCCTTCGGTGGTCTTATCGTCGAGCCCGTAGAGTTTGCGGGTGGCCTCCGTCTCGCCGGTGAGGTCGACGACGCCAGGGGCCTCGGCCTGCATCCGCGCGGCCATCTCATAGCCCGCGAGGCGGGCGCCGAGTTCGGAGCGGTCTGGGTAGCGGGCGGCGAAGTCTCGGTTGACGCTGTTGATCAACTGGAGCTTCGATTTCTGCAGGTCGGCGCTGACGGCTTCCGGGGTGTTGAGGTTGGGAATGGGTTCGGAGCCGCCGGTGAGGCGGACGCCTTGGTAGCCTGCAGGCATGAAGCCGGCGCCCCAGTTGCGTGGGCCGTTGATGACGCTGCTCTGGTTGTCCTGCATGACGATGAACGCCGGCAGGTTGCGGTTCTCGGAGCCGATCCCGTAATTGATCCACGACCCCAGCGAAGGCTTACCCGCGAGGATCGAGCCGGTGTTCATCTGGCACACGCCGGCGGAGTGATTGATGCCGTCGGCCTTGCAGGAGCGAATGACGGCGAGGTCGTCGGCGCACGAGGCGATATGCGGAATCCAGTCGGAGAACCATTGGCCCGATTGGCCATGCTGCTTCCATGCACGTTGGGAGGCGAGGAGCGGCGACTTGGACTCGCCCATGGCGGTGATGACCGAGCCGAAGCTTTCCGGCAGGCGTTGCCCCGCGAGTTTGTTCAGCAGCGGCTTCGGGTCGTAGAGGTCCATCTGCGAAGGACCGCCCTCCATGAAGAGGAAGATGACGCTCTTCGCGCGGGGCTTGATCTGGCCGACGCCGGGCTGCAGCGGCGTGCCAGCGGCGGGCACGACGATCTCCTTGGCGAGGAGGTCGCTGAAGGCCATGGCGCCGAGGCCAAGGCCGGCGCTGAAGAGGAAGTCGCGTCGCGACGTGCTTGATTCAATCCGATGGCAGCGTGGGTCGTTCATTCGACGTAGAGGAATTCGGAGGAGTTGAGCAGCGCGTGGCACAGCGCCGCCAGGGGCGTGGCGCCACCCTTGGCGCTGGGCGTTGCGACGGCCCCGACGGCGAGGTCGCGGCCCTTGCCGGAAGAGTCGCTGAGGGTGCCGCTCTTGTTTTCGAAGCGCCAGAAACCGAGGGTATCGGGGCGCCGATCTTCGTTCGCGTAGAGCAGCGCCTGGTCGTTGAGCGGGCCCGCGCTGAAGCGAAGGTCGTCGAGCACGCCGTGGAAGGAGCTTTCGGCGTCGGTGCCCTTGCCGCCGAGTTGAATGGTTTGGGTGGCGGTACGCACGCCCGTGAGGCGGGTGGTCACGCGGTCGTGGAGGAGCGGCTCATCGTCGTTGGCGAGGTCCTTGAGGGAGAACGTGACTTCCCCCGGGCCGTTCTTGTCGGCATAACGCACGGCGGCGGCGACGTAATAAGGCTTGTTCATCTCGATCCGCAGGCCGGAGAAATGCACGGCTTCACCGAAGTCATCGCCGAGCAGCGGCCCGAAGGCTTGGAGCACGAGCACGCGCGGGGCGCGGCGGGATTTTTGTCCGGTCACGCCGAACTGCCAGTAGCCGTCGGCCTTGCCCTTGCCGACCTGGGCGGCGATGACGCGCACCGAGCCGGTATCGCTGACCGTGCGTGGCACGATGACGGCCTCGATCGTGAAGCCACGGGCCAGGTCGACTGCGGTTGCGCCGGAGGCGAGGAACGGCTTGCGATGGCTCGATTCGAGGTGGGCGCCTTGGCCGTCGCGGAAGGGGACTTTCTCGGGCTGGAAGTCATTGGCCAAGGCGGCGCTCACGGCCGCGGTGGGCTTCTGGGCCCTGACCTCTTGGAGGAACTTGGCCGCCTGCGCGGCTTCCGCTGCAGTCGGCAAACGCGCGAAGAGCACCTGGTAGAGCCGTCGCACCTGCGCGACCTCATCGCCAGGGGCTTCCTTCTTCAGGCGGGCGGCGAGCGCTTCACCGCGTTTGAGCATGAAGGGACTATTGAGGAGCAGCAGCGATTGAATCGGCGTCGTGGTCACATCGCGCGAGGAGGCGCTGTTGAACCATTGCGGCGCATCGAAGACGTCGGCGAGCGGGTCGCGGTTGTTGCGCATGATGCGCGTGAAGATGCTGCGGGTCGGCTCGCTGTACACCACGCTCGGCCCGTTCCGTTTGTCGGTCTGGAGGTCGCCACCGGCCGCGAAGAGGGCGTCGCGGATTTGTTCCGCTTCCAACCGCTGCGGCTGGAAGCGCCAGAGCCACGTATTCTGCGGGTCCTTGAGTTGGCCGGCTTGCGGAGCCGGGTGCGACGATGAGCGACGGTAAGCGGCGCTCGTGAGGATCAACCGGTGCAGGGCTTTCTGGTCCCAGCCCGTGGACATGAATTCGGCGGCGAGCCAATCGAGCAGCTCGGGGTGGGAGGGCGGTTCACCGAGGCGGCCCAAGTCGCTCGCGTAGGGCGTGAGCCCGCGGCGGAAACTGAGTTGCCAGAGCCGGTTCATCGCCAGGCGGGCGGTGAAGGGGTTGGACTTGTCGGTCAGCCAGCGGGCCAAGGCGGAGCGGCGCCCGGTGGAGGTACCGTCGGCGGGGGGCGTGATCTTGGCGGGCTCGGCCGGGTACTGGCCGCTGAGGACGGTAAGGAAGGCGGGTGGGACGACGGTGTTCTTCTTGGGGATGACCGCATCGAGGCCCTGGGCGCCCGTTTCACGGACCGCCAGGACCAAGGGCGGCTCGGCTGGCTTGAGTTGGTCGTGTTCGGTCAGCTGGCGCTTCAGGTCCGCGTGCTTGACGCTGTCGGTTCCCTTGATCGAACGGTCGAGCCGACCGTATTCGTAGTCGACCTGGCGCCAGGCGAGCGCGACGATCTGTTGCTCATAGGGCGTCCGCTGGGCGGCCGGCTTGAGGATCATCGCCTGCACATCATCGGGGAAGATCTCGATGGCCTTCTTGGTGGCGGTCTCGCGGTAGTTTTTCTCCAACGCGGCGATTTCGTCGCGGATCGCCTGCGTCTTTTGCTCCCACGCCGCGAGCCGGCGGGCATGGTCGGTGGCGGCTTGGTCCGTCCACGCGATCCGATCTTCGACGGGCACGGTATTGTTGAAGAAACTCCGGAGCGCGTAGTAGTCGCGCTGGAGCAACGGGTCGAACTTGTGGTCGTGGCAACGCGCGCACTGCATCCCCGCGCCGAGGAACACGTCACCGGTCGTGTCCGTGATGTCGTTCAGGATGTTTTCCCACTGGCCGCGGACGTCGCGGTTGTTGTACTCGTAGATCCAGTGCCGGAGGTAGCCGAGGGCCGTGAGCGCGTCGGGGTCGCCGGGGAAGAGCTCGTCGCCGGCGAGCTGCTCCTGCACGAAGCGGTCGTAAGGCTTGTTCTCGTTGTAGGCCTTGATGACGTAATCGCGGTAGCGCCAGGCGGTCGGCCGGAAGTCGTCGATGCGGAAGCCATCGCTGTCGGCGTAGCGGACGAGGTCGAGCCATGCGCGGGCCATCCGTTGGCCATAGGCCGGCGAAGCGAGGAGACGGTCGATGAGCTTCTCGTAGGCTTGCGGGTCGGGGTCTTGGACGAAGGCGGTGACCGCTTCGGGCGAAGGCGGTAGGCCGGTGGCGTCAAACGTCGCGCGGCGGATGAGGATGGCCCGCTCGGCTTCGCCGGCGGCGGTCAGGCCTTCTTGGGTGAGGCGCGCATCGATGAAACGATCGATGGGGTTGCGGGCCTGGCCGGCGGGGAGGTCGGGGCGTTTGACGGGTTGATAGGCCCACCAGGCTTTTTCTTTCGCCCCGATGGTGCCGGGGAGGTA
>DBCN01000028.1:30064-30394 GCA_002293065.1 Opitutia bacterium UBA957 | reverse complement strand
GAAGGTCGTCGCCCGCGTCGCCGCGCTGCACGAGTTCAACCCGATGCTCGGTCACCGCGGTTGCCGTCTCGGCATCGCCTACCCGGAAATCACCGAAACCCAGGCTCGCGCCATCTTCGAAGCCGCCGCGGCGGTCCAGAAGAAGGGCATCAAGGTGAAGCCCGAGGTCATGGTGCCGCTCGTGGGCTTCAAGCGTGAGCTCGACCTCCAGGTCGAAGTCATCCACCGCGTCGCCGCCGAAGTGCAGAAGGAACAGAAGTGCAAGATCGCCTACTCCGTGGGCACGATGATCGAAGTGCCTCGCGGTGCCCTCACGGCCGACGAAATCGC
>DBCN01000028.1:29666-30004 GCA_002293065.1 Opitutia bacterium UBA957 | reverse complement strand
CTCGGCGTCAGCCGCGACGACATGGGTAACTTCCTCGGTGCCTACACCGAGAACGAGATCTTCAAGAAGAACCCGTTCGCCACGCTCGACCAGACCGGCGTCGGTCAGCTCGTCCAGATCGCCATCGAGAAGGGCCGCAAGACCCGTCCCGACATCAAGCTCGGCATCTGCGGCGAACACGGCGGCGAACCCGAGTCCGTGAAGTTCTGCCACCGCGTGGGTCTGTCCTACGTCTCCTGCTCGCCTTACCGCGTGCCGGTCGCCCGCCTCGCCGCTGCCCAGGCAGCCATCGAGGAGAAGCGCGCCGCCAAGAAGTAAGCCGTCCGTAGAGTTCACTC
>DBCN01000028.1:19871-29592 GCA_002293065.1 Opitutia bacterium UBA957 | reverse complement strand
AGGGTCAGCACTGCGTGCCGACCTAGGGGGATTGAAAGGCAGGCTAGGTTGGCACGCAGTGCCAACCCTACCCGATACAGTACGCCAACCCTACCCGATACAGTGAGCCAACCCTACCCGATATGGTGGACTTATTCGGCATCCGCTCTTGCCTAATGGGATGGGTGGATTTCCCTAAATTCATGCTAACGGCACACCCCAAGGTACGTCGATTTGGACGTTTTTCCGTGCAAAGGAAAATGCTTTGGGCGGCAGCGATGTTGAGCCTGGCTTCGTCGGCACCGGCGGCGAATCTGACGTGGACCGGGGCCACCGGTGGTACGTGGAGTGTCGCCGCGAATTGGTCGAGCCTGACCGCCCCGACGATTGCCGATGACTTGTTCATCCTGGGGCCAGGCAATCAAGCGGGGAGCCTCAGCATCGATTTCGCCTCTTCCGCCAGCGTCAACAGCCTCACCTTCACCGACCCGTCGCCGGTCACGTTGACCAACCAGAGCAGCGCTTTGGAACAATACCTGACCTTGGGTGCGGGCGGCCTGACCACGGGCGGCGGCGCGGTGACGATCGGCGATGTCATCTCCGCGCAACGCATCAACCTGGCGTTGGGGGCGAGCCAGACTTGGGTCGTGGGTTCAGGTGGGTTGACCATTCCGGGTGTCGTGAGCGGTTCTGGTTTCGGCCTCACCAAGGTGGGTCCAGGGACTTTGACGCTCAGCAGCGCCGCCACGAACACCTTCAACGGTGGCCTTGCCTTGCGCGCGGGGACGTTGACGTTGGATTTCGCCAACCTGAGCACGCCGACCAACCTCGTCAGCAGCGCGAACGCCCTCACCCTGAGCGGGGGGACTTTTTCGGTGCTCGGCAAGAACGCGACCGGTGCGACGAGCGCCCAGACTTTCACCAGTACGCTGTTGGGTTCGGGCCTGACGCCGGTTGTCTTGAACAAAGGCGGCAGCTCCACGAATTTGACGCTCAACCTCGGGGCCGTCACGCGACAAGTCGGCAGCACCATTGTATTCCAGGCGAACACCCCTTGGACCGCAGGGTCCTCCAGCAGCTTGGCGGGCGCTGCGCCGACCAACGAAATCGTCAACATCACCAGCCTGACGGGGCTCAACGGTGCGGTGACCATGCCGGCCGCGGGAAGTTACGCCTACATGGGGGCCAATGCCTTCTGGGGCACTGGGACGTCGACCCGCTACGTCGCCGTGCGCGGCGCGGCTTCCGCTCCATATCAGTTGTCGGGTGGTCCCTTGACCACCGCGTTCGCCTCGACGGGTGGCGTGGCCACGACCGTTTATTCGACAGGAACCGCGACCACCACGCAAACCCTCACCGGGGCGGTGAACAACTTCGCCTTGATCGCCAACAATACGGCGGCGTGCACGATCGCCTTAGGCGCGAACAAATACACCCTGAACGGCATTCTCGGCATCCAGACCGCCTTGCTGACGATTTCCTCGGCGAGCACCGGGTCGGTCGGGATCGGTGCGGAGAACGAATTGGTCTTCAATCTGACGACCACGAGCGGCGTGACGATTTCCGCCCCCATCGTCAATAAGGCCGCGAGCAACTCCAACCTTACCATCAGCAGCACGAGCACGGGTACCGTGACGCTTTCCGGGGCCAATACCTACAGCGGCATCACGACGCTGAATGGCGGTACGCTCTCCATCGCGACGGACGGCGCCAACGGCGCCGCGTCTTCCCCGCTGGGCGCGGTGCCGGCGGCGGAGACGCCCGGCAAGTTGGTGTTCAACGGCGGCAGGTTGTCGCTCAACCTGGCCGCCGCTTTTACCATGGCGTCCAACCGCGGGATCCAGCTCAACGAGGCCGGTGGGAATATCACGACCTGGGGCGCGTTCTCCGCCACGATCGGGTCCGTCATCACCGGCGAGGGCGCGCTGTCGCTGAACGTTTCGAATGCGTCGGGGGCCATCTACTTCGGCGCCGCCAGCACCTTCACCGGTGGCGCGAGCGTGAATGGGCTCGGCGAAGTGGCCGTGCTGAACGGCGCCGCCTTCGGTTCGGTGGGGACGCTGACGCTGAACGGTCCCAAATTGCGCAGCACGACCGCTTCTTCGACCACCGTGCCCAATCCCTTGGTCCTCGCGGCGAACACGACTTTTGCGACCGTCCCCTCGGAGAAGAGCCTGATCTTCTCCGGTGATGCCGTGCTCTCCGGCGGCACGCGGACATTGACGGGTTCAACGGGTTCGACGGTGGCCGGACCCGTGACGGCGTTCACGGGGAATCTCGGGGAAGCGAGCCCGGGCCTCGGCCTGATCAAGGCGGGCAACGGCACCATCGTTCTCTCGGGGACCAGCACTTACACGGGTCCAACCAGCGTCACGGCCGGGCGTTTGCTGATCACCAAGGCGGCGGGGCTTTACAACGGTCAGGCCGCTTTCTGGAACGACGCGAACATCAGCGTCGCCAGCGGGGCGACCTTGGCGCTCGGCGTGGGCCCGTCCGGCACCAGTTTCACGTCGGCCCATCTCGATACATTGCTGTCGCTTGGGTCCGCCTCCACGGGCTTCCAAAGCGGTTCCTTCGTGGGCCTTGATACCTCGGACGGTGATTTCACTTACAGCGGCACCATTGCGGATACCAACGCCGGGCTGAACGTGCTGGGCGTAATCAAGCTCGGGGCCAATCGGCTCGCCTTAGCCGGTCCGAATACCTACACAGGTATGACGATGCTCGGCGCCGGTACGTTGGTCGCCCAGCACCCCGCCGCGTTCGGTCCCGCCGGCAAGGTCATCGCTTACGTGGTCAACTCGGCGGGTGGCACGTCGGGTGCCGCCAGCAGCGGCAATCTTGAATTCGCCACGGATTCAACGGTCAACGCCTACATCTTGAGCGGCACCTCGAGCTTCGCCACTTCCCTGACCCTCAATCGCCTGACCGATGGCGCGGCCTTCACCCAGGTCTTGAGCGAACTCCGCCTCGGCAACAACACGTTCACCTTCAATAAAGGGGCGCGCGTGACTTCGGGCGTGCCCTCGGTCTCCTTTAGTCTCGTGAACCTGACCGCCGGGGCGGCGGGGACGTCGACGCTCATCCCGACCGACACCACGATCGCTTTGGTCGGCCCGGTGAACATCGGCTCCAATAACGCCGCCAAGACGCTCGCGCTGGATGGTAATACCGTGGGGAACACGATATCGGGCGACGTCACGGACGGCATCAATGTCTTGTCCCTGCTCAAGAGCGGCACCAGCACGTGGGCGCTTTCCGGCAGCAACAGTTACACGGGCGTCACGACGGTCAATGCCGGCACCTTGGTGCTCGGTGGGACGAACATCGGCACCGGGGCCACGGCCATCGTCGGTGGCACTTTGCAGGCAAGCGCGGATGGGGCGCTCAATCCTAATTCGGCGCTGACGCTGACCGACGCGGCGGCGGCGGTCTTGGATCTCAATGGGACGGCCAATGCGATCGGCTCGCTGGCGGGTGGCGGCGCGCTAGGTGGCAACGTCACGCTTGGCGCCGGCACGTTGACGGTCGGAGGGCTGAATACCTCTACGACTTACGCCGGGAGCATCTCGGGCCCGGGTGGCCTCGTTAAGGTGGGAGCTGGTACGCTCAGCTTGAGCGGCAACCACACCTACGCTGGCCCAACGCAGGTGAATGGCGGCGTCCTCGAGGTCAACGGCTCCCTCGCCAACTCCAGCGTCACGGTGAACGCCGATACGACCATGATTGGCGTCGGGTCGGTCATGGCCGCGACCATCAACAGCGGCGGCGTCCTTTCTCCGGCGACCGCCGTGACCGCGGGCACGTTGTCCATCGGCACGCTTTTGCTTAAGGATGGAGCGCGTCTTTCCCTTGAGTGTGGACCGACGACCGACCTCGTCGCGGTGACGAGCCCCAATGGCCTGACCATCGAAGGGGGCGCCATCAGCTTGTTCGCGACCGGCGGCCTCCTCCCCCTGAGCAGCGACGGCACCTACACGCTGTTCACCTATGCGACCGCTTTCAACGGTGCCTCCAACAAGCTCAGCATCCTGAATTCCGTGGCGGGCAAGACTTATAGCCTGAACGATACCGGTAGCGCCTTGCAGGTCGTGGTCGGGACGGCGACGACTTCGGATTGGAACGGCGCCCTCGGTGACAACCTCTGGAGCTCGGGCGGGGCCGGCGGAAATTGGAAGGACGCCGCGGCGCCGAACGGACTTGGTGCGGTCATCAATTTCGGCTTGGATGCGCTGACGCCGACGACCGTCGCTTTGGGCGGTCCGCGGACGGTTGGTGCGGTCTCCTTCGACAACGCCAACGCCTTCACATTGGGGACCAACGCCGATATGCTCACGCTCGATAACGGCATCGCCGCCGCGGGCTTGGCCGTGACCTCGGGCAGCCATGTGATCAATGCCCCGGTGCGTCTCAATGGCCCCGTCAACCTGGCCCCCGCCGCGGGCACCAGCCTGACCTTGAACGGCGTGGTCAGTGGCCTCGGAAAATCGTTGAGCTTGGTCGGCGCCGGCACCGCCACGCTGAACGCGGCGAACACCTACTCGGGTGGGACGGTCTTGGCTGCGGGCTTGCTCAACCTTGGCCACGACAGCGGCCTCGGCAGTGGGACGATCACGTTCGCGGGTGGTTCGCTCGACGCGGTTACGGGGTCTCGGACGTTGACGGGCAATAACCCGATCCAAGTGGCCGGTGACTTCGCCTTTGTCGGCACGAACAGCCTCAACTTCGGCACGGGCACGGTTACGATTCCCTCCACCAAAACCCTCACGGTCACCGCCGGCACCTTGACGATGGGCGGCACGGTCACCGGCACCGGTTTCATCAAGGCGGGGAACGGCACCCTGGAGTTGTTGGGCAACAATACCTTCGCCGGTTCCCTGACGTTGAGCGCAAGCGGCGGAACAGTCATCCTCTCGGGCAACAATAGCGGCCGTCCGGCCAACGCCAACGGTCTCACGGTCATTGGTAGTGGCGCCAAGCTCCAGTTGCAGGCCAATGGCGCCAACACCACGGCGGGCGTCTCCACCGTCCTCTCGGCCGAAACCTCCGGCAACGTGAAGCCGCTTTCGCTCACGGATGGTGGTACGCTCCAACTGCTGAGCGATGCCTCGGTTGCTTTTGCCGGTACGAACAACATGGGCGGCTTGGCTGCCGCCAATGTGACCATCGACCTCGGCAAGGTCTCGGCTGCCGGCATCGGCCGTACGCTCGTCCTCGCGCCCGCGGGCTTTGCGGTTTCAGCGGCCACGGTGAACGTCACCAGCGCCGACAGCTACACCCTCAGCCTACCGGTCATCAGCGGGGCGGGTGCGGGCATCAATACGTTCAATCCGACCACGGCCAATCTGTTGATCGGCAACTATAGCGGGACCGCGGCCACCACGTTGGCCTTGGGTGGTACGCACACCGCCAATCGCGTCACCGGCATCATCAGCAACGGCGGCGGCACCACCACCGTGCACAAGACGGGTCCAGGAACTTGGGAACTCCAAGGTTTGAACACTTACACGGGCGTCACGGTCGTGCGTGAAGGTACTTTGGTGCTTTCCGGGTCGCGGGTCGGTACCGCCCTGAGCGGGCAGATCAACGTCAGCGACACGGCGGGACTCAACGCCACCTTGAACATCGTCGACGGCTCCTATTCCATCGCCAGCGCCATCAACGTCGGCAACGCCCCCACCACGGCGGCGACGGGCACGGTGAACCAGACGGGTGGGGCGATCCTCTTCACCGGCCCGACGGGCAATCAATTGCTGGTGGGGCAGGGCACCGTCGGCAACCTGGGCGTCTACAACCTGAGCGGCGGGAGCATCACGACGATCGCCAGCGCGACCCGTGGGGTCATGTTGGGCGTGAACGGCGGCGGCACTTCCACGGCCATCTTCAACCTCAGCGGGACGGGCTCCTTGAACATGAACGTCGCGGGGGGCGCGAGCGGTAATGCGATCCTGCAGATCGGCCGCTCCGATACCGTCGCCAGCAATTGTAACGCGACCTTCAACCAGACCGGCGGGACCGCGAACGTCGGGATCCTGACGATCGGCGGCGGCGCCACCTCCGGTTCAACGGGCTTGGTTTCGACGTTGAACCTGACGGGTGGTTACTTCTGGGCCAACTCCTTCACCCTCCTCGCGGCGGGTGCGACCAATACGGCGACCATCAATATCGGCGGCACGGCGCTCGTCCATCTGCCGGCGTTCCCCACGGTTCGCGGGGCTGGCTCCACGGCGACCCTCAATTTCGATGGCGGCACGCTCCGCCCGACGGTGTCGAGCACGGCTTACCTGTCGGGCCTGACGAATGCCTTCATCAAGGCGGGTGGGGCTCGTTTCGATACGAACGCCAACGACATCACGGTCGCCCAACGTTTGTTGACGGATGCCAACTCCTTGGGTGGGGGCCTCACCAAGGATGGGTATGGGACGTTGACGCTGACCGGCAACAACACCTTCACGGGCCGCGTGAACATCAATGGCGGCGTCTTGGCGATCAACGCCGACGTCGCTTTGGGCGCGGTTCCTGCGGCCGTCACCGCCGACCAAATCGTCTTGGCCGGCGGCACGTTGCAGGCGACCACGGACACCGTGCTTTCGGCGAATCGAGGAATCACCTTGGCCGTCAACACCGTCGGCACGCTGTCGACGGCGACGGGCAGTACCTTTGCGGTCAACGGGAAGATCACCAATGGCGCCGGCAGCGGCACCGTGAACTTGTCGCTGGGCTCCGCCAACAGCGGGACGATCGTTCTGAATGGCGCGAATGATTTCACGGGCACGACCGACTTGTACGGTGGAACGACCGTCCTGGGGACGGTGGCCGCGCTCGGAACCTCCTCGGTCAATGTCTGGCCCGGCGCCAACCTGGACCTCAACCACCTGAACCCATCGGGTCTGCCGATCACGCTGGCGGGGGGTGGTTTGCTGAAGACCACCACGTATACGGGCGCGGTGACTTTCCTGGCGACTTCCTTGGACGCTCCCGCGCTGAGCTTGGCGGGTCCCTCGACGAAGGTCCGGATCCTGGCCGGTCAGACGGTCGACCTCGCCGGTGAAGCGCGCCCCATCGAATTTACCGGTGGCACCCTCAATGGCTTGGCGACTTTCGCCGGTAATCTCATCGTCAAGACGACGCTCGATGCGGCGGCGGGGAGCATCTCCGGGGGCGCAGTCACGCTCGAGGGCGGCACCATCAACCTCCAGGGGCTCGTCTCGACCAAGGCCCTGAACTACGCGTCGGGCCAATTGCTCAACGCCGCCAACTACTCCGGCAACGTCGACCTCCTCGGCACGGTCACCCTCACGCCGGGCACGCTCGGCAACGGCGTGCTGCAAGTCGGCACGGGCGATGCGGTGACCCTTGCGGATGACGGCTTGAGCAACGCCCTCGCGATCTCGGGTGGTTCGTTCGACTTCAATGGTAAGTCGGCGTCTTCCACCGTTTCTTACGTCAACGGCGCGCTGCTCAACGCCTCCGGCCTCAGTGGTGACGTGACCTTGGCCTATGTCGGCACGAAGACCTTCACTGCCGGTAGCCTCGGCGCCGGTCGCGTGATCGTCCCGTCGGGGGCGACGCTCGACTTCGGTGCGGGCTTCAACAACGCGGTCCGCAACACGGGTGGTGCCGTCAACAATGGCGCCAATTATGCGGGTACGATGACCTATGCGGGCGGTCAGTCGGTGGCGGTCTCCGCCGACCAAGTGGCCAAGCTCTTCTTCGAGTCCGGCACGACGGCCAAGGGTTCGGGTACGCTCACCAGCCTCGGCTTCGGCGCAGGTTCGGCCTATACGCTGTCGATGAAGGATACGGCCAGCGTCGCGGGCTTGGGTTATGACTCCGTGGTGGTCTCGGGTGTGCTCAACCTCGCAAGCCTGTCCGCGGCCAACCGACTGACGGTGAACTTGGTTTCGCTCGATGGCGGCAATGTCGCGGGCGGTAACCTGGCCAACCAGACGTTTGCTTGGAACAGCCCGAAGCATTTCACGCTCTTCAAGTATGGCACGCTGACCTTGGGCAATGGGGTGACGAATGTCGCCGACCTCTTCACGGTCAACTACGCGAACTTCAAGGACGCTTACGGCGTCACGGCCGAGGCTGACTGGTTCACGGTCTCCAACGACAGCGCCAATGGCGCGATCGTCCTCACCGCAATCCCCGAGCCGTCCACCTACGGGCTGGGCCTCGCTGGACTCGCCTTGGCCTTCGCCGCGATCCGTCGCCGCCCTCGTAAGACCGGCGCGGTCTAAGGGCCACGGGGGGAATGGTTGGCTAGGGGTTGTGCGGCGGCTTTGCCGCCTGCCTCGAGGTAGGGTCAGCGCTGCGTGCTGACCTAGCTGCCTCGAATCGAAAGAAAAGGCACCCTACCCGAGGCAGAGCCATTCCCGACCCGCCAACTGCCAACCGCTATTTCCTTTATTGGGTAGGGGCGTGGCTTTGCCGCGCCCTCCTACCGGGGAGTGCACGATAAATCGTGCCCCTACCACCATTCCGGCCCCCGGTCCCCCATTTCAATCATCCTTCCAGCCCACCAATCCCCTCGGCACCGCTGTAAGGGGTGCCACCGCATTTCCTTATCGTCCTTCCCCCCCATATTCTCCCAAAGTGAGGCCGACTTCATGAAACGCCTTTTTGTCGAAAAGAAGCCCGCCTTCCGCTCCGAAGCCGAAGGGCTCCTCCGTGACCTCCGGGACTCCCTCCGCCTCGCCGGCCTGCAGGGTCTCCGCATCCTCCAGCGCTACGACGTCGAGGGGGCTTCCGATGAAGCCATCCGCCAAGCGATTCCGACGGTCTTCGCCGAACCGCCGGTGGATGATGTGCATCTGGAATCCTTCCCCTTGGCCGCGGGCGAAGTCGCCTTCGCCGTGGAATTCCTGCCTGGTCAATTCGACCAGCGCGCCGACTCCGCCGCGCAGTGCCTCCAGATCGTCGGGGGAGGGGAACGCCCCGTCGTCGGTGCCGCCCGCACGTACGTCGTCAGCGGCGCCTCGGCTGAAGACCTGCAGCGCATCAAGGCCTACCTGATCAACCCGGTCGATTCCCGTGAGGCCGATCTGGCCAAGCCCAGCTCGCTCCGTCGCGCGGCTCCGGTGCCGGCCGCCGTGGCCGCGCTTAAGGGCTTCCTCACGCACACGCCCGACGAACTCGTCGCCCTGCGCAAGTCGCTCGGCTTGGCGATGTCCGACGCCGACCTGGTCTTCTGCCAAAAGCATTTCCGCGACGCCGCCCACCGCGAGCCGACGCTCACGGAAATTAAACTCCTCGATACCTACTGGTCCGACCATTGCCGTCACACGACGTTCCTCGCCGAACTGAAGTCCGTCGAGTTCGCGCCATCGCCTCTCCTCGCTCCGTTCCAGGCCGCTTGGGACCGCTATCAGCAGGTGCGCCTCGGTCTCAACCGCCAGGGCAAGCCGGTTTGCCTCATGGACATCGCGACCATCGCCGGCCGTGAGCTCAAGCGCACGGGCCACCTCGATGACATGGAAGATTCCGAGGAAGTGAATGCGGCTTCGATCGTCGTACCCGTCGAGATCGACGGCAAGGTCGAGGAGTGGCTGGTGATGTTCAAGAACGAGACGCACAATCACCCGACGGAGATCGAGCCTTTCGGGGGTGCCGCCACCTGCTTGGGGGGCGCGATCCGTGACCCGCTGTCCGGCCGCTCCTACGTGTATCAGGCGATGCGCGTGACGGGTGCCGCCAACCCGCTGACGCCGTACGAACAGACGCTGCCGGGCAAGTTGCC
>DBCN01000028.1:0-19780 GCA_002293065.1 Opitutia bacterium UBA957 | reverse complement strand
GTGTCCGAACACTACCACCCCGGCTACGTCGCCAAGCGCATGGAGATCGGCGCCGTCGTCGCGGCCGGCCCTCGCGCCTGCGTGCGCCGGGAAGCGCCTGCGCCTGGTGATGTCATCGTCCTCGTCGGTGGCCGCACCGGCCGCGATGGCGTCGGTGGCGCGACGGGTTCATCCAAGGAGCACACCGAAACCGCGCTCCAGAATTCCGCCGAAGTGCAGAAGGGCGACGCCCCGACCGAACGTAAATTGCAGCGGCTCTTCCGCGATGCCGCGGTCAGCCAGCTCATCAAGCGCTGCAACGACTTCGGTGCCGGCGGCGTGTCCGTCGCCATCGGCGAACTCGCGCCTTCGTTGCACGTCCACCTCGACCGCGTGCCGCTCAAGTATGACGGCCTTGATGGTTCTGAAATCGCGTTGTCTGAATCGCAGGAACGTATGGCCGTCGTGCTTGAGCCCAAGGACGTCGCCGCCTTCCTCGCCGCCGCCCGTCGCGAGAACCTCGAAGCCGTCCACGTCGCCGACGTCACCAACTCCGGCCGCCTGATCATGGAGTGGCGCGGCCAGCGGGTCGTCGACATCGCCCGCGACTTCCTCGACACCAACGGCGTGACCCAGACGGCGACGGCTTCAGTCGCCGCCCCGGACGCCGCCAAGCACCCCTTCCAGTCGCCCGCTGGGGCCGTTTCCGGGGCTGACCTTCAGAAGGCCCTGTCAGACCTCCCTAATGCCGCCCAAAGGGGCATGGTGGAGCGTTTTGACGCCTCTATCGGCGCTAATACGGTCCTGCACCCCTTCGGCGGGGCGACCCAGTCCACCCCCCAGGAAGCCATGGCGGCCAAACTGCCTGTCCTCGGCGGAGAAACCGATGTCTGCACCATCATGGCGTACGGGTTCAACCCCGAGGTCGCCCAGTGGTCTCCGGGCCACGGCGCGGTTTGCGCCGTCGTGGAGTCCTTGGCCCGACTCACCGCCGCCGGCGGCAATCCCGCCCGCGCTCGCCTGACGCTCCAAGAATATTTCGAGAAGCTCGGTGGCCAGCCGACGCGCTGGGGCAAGCCCCTCGTCGCGCTCCTCGGGGCGCTCGAGGCGCAGCTCGAGTTCGGCACCGCCGCCATCGGCGGCAAGGACTCGATGTCGGGTTCGTTCAAGGAACTCGATGTGCCCCCGACGCTCGTCTCGTTCGCCATCGTGCCGGGCAAGGCGAGCCAAGTCGTGTCCGCGGAATTCAAGCGCGCTGGTTCGACGGTCGTCGTCGTCGATGTGCCACGGACGTCCGCATTGCTGCCCGACCTCAAGGTCGCCCGCGAGCGCTTCGCCGCGGTCCATGCTTTGATGCTGTCGGGCAAGGTCCTTGCCGCCACGGCCGTCCGTCAGGGTGGGGTGGGGCATGCGCTCGCCCGCATGACGTTCGGCAATCGCCTCGGCGTGAGCCTCGCGGCTGCTCCGGCCGCCGATTTCTTGATCCCGGCCTACGGGTCGCTCGTACTGGAAGTCGCCTCCGCCGCTGACCTCGGCACCTTGCCGCACCGCGTCTTGGGTCAGACCACCGCCGCCGCGGTCATCGCTTGGCCCGGCACCAGCCTTTCCGTCGACGCCTTGCTGACCGCCCACGAGGCGGTGCTGGAGTCCGTCTTCCCGACCAAGGCCAGCGAGCCCCAGGGCACGCCGGCGCCGATCACCTTCACGGTGCGGGCGGGCCTCAAGCCCAAGCTCCGTGTGGCCAAGCCACGGGTGATCATCCCGGTCTTCCCGGGCAGCAATTGCGAATACGACACCGCCCGCGCCTTCCGCCTCGCGGGTGCCGAGCCCGAGATTCTTGTCCTGCGCAACCTCGATGCTGCTGGCCTGGCCGAATCCCTCAAGGCTTTCGCTGAAGCCATTTCCCGTTCGCAGATCCTCATGATCCCCGGCGGCTTCTCCGCGGGCGACGAACCCGATGGCTCGGGCAAGTTCATCGCGGCGGTCATGAAGTCCCCGGTCGTACGCGATGCGACCATGGAGCTCCTGAAGTCCCGTGACGGCCTCGTCCTCGGTATCTGCAATGGTTTCCAGGCGCTCATCAAGACCGGCCTCGTACCCTTCGGCGAGATCCGCGACGTCGACGCCTCCGCTCCGACGCTGTTCCATAACCGCATCGCCCGCCACATCTCGCGTTACGCCCATACCCGCATCGCCTCGGTGAAGTCGCCGTGGTTGTCGCGCATGGAAGTCGGCCAAGTGCACACGATTCCGCTCTCGCACGGTGAAGGCCGCTTCACCGCGCCCGCCGCGGTCATCGCCGACCTCGTGAAGAACGGCCAAGTCGCCTTCCAGTATTGCGACGCCGCCGGCCAGCCCTCCAACGCCATCGAGTTCAACCCGAACGGTTCGCTCGAAGCCATCGAAGGCATCACCAGTCCGTGCGGACGCGTCCTCGGTAAGATGGGCCACTCCGAGCGTACCGGCGCCAACGTCGCCAAGAACATCCCCGGCAATAAGCACCAACCGCTCTTCCAAGGCGGCGTGGATTACTTCGCGTAAGTAAGGCGAGACAGGCCATGCGGAACGACTTGCGGCAAAATTCCGGATGGGCGCAGGAGAATCGGCATGAGTTCCACGCCGTTAGTGAGGGGGCATTGTATGAAGGCGCCTGCGGTTTGAAGGTCTTCCGGAGGGCGGAGGGCTTCCGTGAGCACGTCGTCGGCACCCATCGCGACCGACCCTTCGAGGTACTGGATATCCGCGAATTAAAATCCTTTGATGATGCTGCCGGGCATATCTGGAAGACCGTCGTCCTAGTCCCCGTCGAGGGCCTCGAACTACCCGATTTCGACCTATGGCCCCGCCGCGAGACGCGAGGGATGGGTTTGCTGGGAATGAAGGGTTTGGACCTTAACCTCGCACCGGGTGCGTCCGCGGACGAACACGCCTTGGTCGACGCGTTTAACCGTAACTACAGCCTTTTTGCGGGCGGGGCCTTCGATGCCGTGGGCGCAGCCATCAAGCCGACTGACTACCAGGTTCCCTCTCCGGCCGACCTGGCCCCGGTCTGTAAGCCTAGCGTCCTCAAGCTCCTTTCCACCTCCGTCACCGGTATAATCGAAGTGCGGCAAGGCATCTTGGCGATCCAGGCCCCCGAGATGGAGACCAACACTGGGTCTTTCCGCGACGTCATTGTGGAGGGAGTCGAGCGCGAACGTCTCCTCAACGTGGCCAATGACCTGCTCGATGCGTTGGCGAAGGCTCCGCATGAGCCGACCCTGCGGTCGTTGCAGTTGGCCAACACTTTCAACCCTCGTCAGGTCTTCGGTAGCGTGATCGGCGGACTGGTCGGGTTTGGGGTGGGCGGTTTCCTCGGCATCCTCGCCCTGTTCTTGTTCGATGGGGCCATTTACCTGATTCCCTTGCTTGCGTTCGTACTTTGCGCCCTGGGCGGTTTTATCGGTAAGCGGCTAACGCGCTGACTTCGCCCTGCGTCCGCTGCCTCCAAGGCTAGGTCGGCACTGCGTGCCGACCCTAACCATGTAATTTATTCGGGGCTAAGACCTTTGCTTATCTAACCGCCAACCGCTAGCCGCTTAAACCTACTTCACGCGGGCCGCATTCCTTTGAGGGCCGCCAAGGCGCGGTCGCGGCCTTCGGTTAGGCCGACCAGTGGGACGGGATAATCTTTCCCGAGTTTGACGCCGGCTTCGGCGAGCACGTGCATCGGGGCTTCCCAAGGCTTGTGAATCCATTCCGCCGGCAGCTGGGCGAGTTCGGGGACCCAGCGGCGCACATAGTCGCCGTCGGGATCGAACTTCTCGCCCTGCAGGACGGGATTGAAGACGCGGAAGTAGGGCGCGGCATCGGCGCCACAGCCACCGGCCCACTGCCAGCCCATGGTGTTCGCGCCGAGGTCGGCATCGACGAGGGTGTCCCAATACCACTTGGCTCCAGCCTGCCAGGGTTGCAGGAGGTGCTTCACGAGCACCGAAGCCGCAATCATGCGCACCCGGTTGTGTTGCCAACCGGTCGCCCAGAGTTGACGCATCCCCGCATCGACGATCGGGTAGCCGGTGCGACCGACCTGCCAAGCGCGCAGGTGCTTCTTGTTCGGTGCCCACGGGAATTTTTCGAACTCCCGGCGGAGCGGGCGATCCGGGGTTTCAGGAAAATGATGAATCAGGTGCTGGGAGAATTCGCGCCAACCGACTTCAGCGACGTATTTATCGCCGCCCTTGACCCCGAGGTGTCCGGCCGTGCGCACGGCGTCGACGATTTCAAGTGGCGAAATCTGGCCGAAGTGCAGGTAAGGTGATAGGCGCGACGTGCCGTCGAGTTTAGGGATGTCGCGATTGGTCGGGTAGTCCTTGACCGGAGCCGCCACGAAGTCGCGTAGGCGCTTTTCCGCGCCTTTACGCGTCGGGTCCCACGCCGCGGGAAACTCGCCGTCCCATTTGATCTTCGGTAGCAGGTCGAGCTTGGCGATCGCGACGGACTTCAAAGGCTTATCGAACGGCGGGAGTTTCTTCGGGGCCTTGAGGGGCTCGCCGAACTTCAGGTTAGCGAGGCAGTTCTTCCAGAAAGGCGTGAAAACTTGGAAGGGATTTCCGGCCAGCGTCTTCACAAGGTGAGGTTCGTGCAGAAGATTGCCGTTGAAGGATTCCGCCTGGAGTCCGCCATTGCGCAGCGAGGTTTTGACCTGCGTGTCGCGTTCGATGATCAGGGGCTCATGACGACGGTTCCAGGTGACGAGTCTGGCGCCCGTTTCTTCGACCAGTTTCTTGAGTTCCGTGAGGCTGTGACCGTTGCGGATAATCAGCGGGCTCCCGGCCTTGGCCAATTGTTCCGCGAGGTCTTCCAGCGCGAAGTGCAGCCACCAATTCGAAGCGCCGCCGGGTTGCCAAGAGCCCTCGGCTTCCGGGTCATGGATGAAGACCGGAATCACCGCGCCGCCATGCTTCACCGCCGCTTGTAGGGCCGGGTTATCGGCGAGGCGGAGGTCCAAGCGGAACCAGACGATGGCGGGGGTGGGCATGGTTCAAAGGGGAAGGGGGATAGGGGAAGGACACTGCAATCAGCCCTAGAAAAGACCAATTGCAAGGCACCTGAGAGGTTTCTGCCCCATCCCCTATCCCCTATCCCCCATTACCCATTACCAACTATAGCTCTGCTTCTTCTTCACGCGGCGCGCGAAGGTGACGAGGAGCTCGACGGACTGCTCGACGACCGCGAGGTCGACGACTTCGCCGGGCGTGTGCATGTAGCGGAGGGGGATCGAGAGCAGGCCGCAGGCGACGCCGGCGTTGGCCATCTGCATGGCGCGGGCGTCGGTCCCCGTGGGGCGGGGTTCGGCTTGGACCTGGTAAGGGATACCGGCTTCTTCCGCCGCCTCGACCATGTGGTCGAAGACGATCGGGTTGATGTTCGGACCGCGGCCGATGATCGGGCCGCCGGAAAGGCTGAAGCGACCGAACTTGCGGTTATCGGCATCCGGGTGATCCGTCGCATGGCCCACGTCGACGGCGATACCGACGTCGGGGTTGACGGACTGGGCGGCGACCTGCGCGCCGCGCACGCCGATTTCTTCCTGCGTGGTGGCGACGGATGCGACCGTCGCGGCGAGGGACTTGTCCTTGGCCAGGCGGCGGAAGGCTTCCATGCAGACATAGGCGCCGGCCTTGTCGTCGAAGGCGCGGGCTACGCCGATGCTGCCACGCAGCATCTCGGGGCCGTCGGCGTAGACGGCGGGGTCGCCGATGCGCACGATGGTGAGGGCGTCGGCGCGGTTGTTCACGCCGATGTCGATCCACATGTCATGCCGTTCGGGGACGCGCTTGCGGTCCTCCGGCGAGAGCAGGTGGACGGCGCGCTTGCCGGTGATGCCGAGCACGGGGCCGTTGCGGGTCAGGATGTGCAGGCGGCGGCCGGACGGGATGATCTGGTCGTGGCCGCCGAGGAATTCGAAGTAGAGGTAACCCTTGTCGTCGACGTGTGAGACGATGAGGCCGATTTCGTCGATGTGGCCGGCGAACATCAGCGTCGGGCCGCCGTTGCCCTTGAGCGTCGCGATGCGGTTGCCGATGGCATCCTTGGCGTAGGTGTCGGCCGACTTTTCGACGTATGCGTCGATGACCGCTTGGGCGGCGAATTCATGGCCCGTCGGGGACTTCGCGATGAGGAGGTCCTTCAGGAAAGGCGGGTAATCGGTGATGGCGCGGGATTTCTTGGACATGTCGCAGGGTAAAGCCACCCCCCGCCAAAACACAAGCGGAGGTCGTGGCCTTTTTCGGTCAAATCAACTGCCCCGCCTTACTTGCCTGCTTGCGTGAAGGGCGGCCGCTCGAATTTGACCGGCTCGGATCCGATCCGCGGGTCGGCGACTTCCTTGAGCGTGGCGAGCAGTTGCGCGCCGAGCTTGCGGAGGGGCTCGGCATAAGCCGGGTCGGCGGCGACGTTCTTGATTTGGTAAGGGTCCTTGGCGAGGTCGTAGAGCTCTTCGCTTGGGCGCTTCCCGAAGGCCAGATCATAGACCCACTTATATTGCGGGTCGTCGAAATGATGGATGACCCAGGCCTTGGTCGGGCTGGCATCCATGTCGGCGAACGCCGTATAGGTCGCCTGTTCCAGTTTCTCGAAGGCCGGCAGGTCGGCCCGCGTGGTGAATTTCGGGGTGCCCAGCGGCCAGCGCTCGGGGGCGAAATTACGGATGTAGAGGAACTCCTTCGTGCGCAGGGCGCGGTGTGGGTAAGGCAAGTTGTCCTCGCGGGCCCCGGCCACGTGGCGTTCGCGTCCGGTGATCACCCACGTGCGCGTTGGATCGATTTGCCCACTGCCATCGGCGCGCAGGACGGGCAGCAGGCTCTTCCCGGTCATCACGTCGGGTCGGGGCACGCGTCCGAAATCGAGGAACGTCGGCGCCAGATCCATCAGGTTGACGAAGTCGTCGACGACCCGTCGACCCGGGATCGTGGGACCACGCACGATGAGGCCCACGTTGGTGCCATGGTCGACGAGGTTGCATTTGCCCATGGGGACCCCGGGCATGCCGTGGTCGCCGCTGATGACGAAGAGCGTGTTGTCCAGTTCGCCGCGACGTTCCAGTTCGGCGATGAGCACGCCGATGCCCGCGTCCCAGGCTTGGCATTCACCGAGGTAGTCGGCGATATCAGCCCGCACTTCAGGGACATCGGGCAGGAAGGGCGGGAGCTTGCCCTTCAGGTCATCAGGCCGAATGCCCCAGAGGTTCGCGCCGCTGTGCTTCTCGAAGGTGCGGTGGGTGAGCGTCGGCCCGAACCAGTAACAGAAGGGCTGAGCGTCCTTGCGGTCGCCGAGGAAGGCCTGGAAATTACCGCGAACCTCGGCGAGGAGCTCGGCCTTGGCGTCGGCGAAACTCACGCCGGTCTTCACGCGCTCGGTGGCGTTCTCGGAGAAGTTGTTGTAGCGTCGGCCGGCTTTTTCATAGGCATGCTTTTGTCCGCCGTAAGGCGCGTCGGCCGGCGCACCCGGGCTCCAGACTTTATGGCTCTTGCCGATGTGGTAGCCCGCGTCGCGCAGGAGGAGCGGGAAGGTCGGGATCGAGCTATCCCACTTCGCGCCGTTGAGGATCGCGCCGAGGTGGGTGCGGAAGAAGTACTGACCGGAAAGCAGCGAGCTGCGGCAGGGCGTGCAGCTGGGGGACGTGACGAAGGCGTTGCGGAAGAGCACGCCTTCGCGGGCGATGCGGTCGATGTTCGGCGTGCGCACGACGTCGTTGATGCTGGGGCGACCGTCGACCTGCGCGTAGGCGCCGGCGTAGCGGCCCCAGTCGTCGGCGAAGCAGAAGACGATGTTGGGACGCTTCACCTCGGCGGCGAAAGCGGCGGTAGCCAAGGTCAGTGCGGAAAGGAGTGTTAAAACGAGCTTCATGGCGTGAGCTTAGGTAGGGATTTAATGCGAGCCGTCAGGTCTTGGACGACTGGTCCGTGTCGGTCGGCTACGTTGTGCAACTCTTCGGGGTCCTGGTCATGGTCATACAGTTCAGACTGACCGTCGCTCCAGAGGGTGAAGCGCCACCGGGCCGTACGAATGGATTGGCCGTGAAGCTTGGGGCCGCGCGTGACGAGGGTGAAAGCGGCCTCCTTGATCGAGGCAGAGGGGTTGGCCAGGACGGGGCGTAAGCTGGAGCCGGCGGTGACGTGTGGTAGCTTTAGGCTACAGAAGTCGGCGACGGTGGGGTAAAGGTCCGTGAACTCGGCCAAGGATCGCGTTGTCTGCCCGCCCTTCATCCAGGGTGCAGCAATGATGAGTGGTGCCCGGCAGCTTCGTTCGAAGAGGGTGTTCTTGTTCCACCACTGTCGCTCGCCGGTGTGGTAGCCGTGGTCGCCGACGAAGATCACGATGGTCTTGTCCCAGAGCCCTTGTTTGTCGAGGGCGTCGAGGACGCGGCCCAGTTGCGCGTCCATGTAGCTCGTCGCTGCACAGTAGGCTCGGAAGAGCTCCCGCCACTCCTGCGGGGTGAACTTGCCGAAGGCTTTGCCGTAGTCCCCAAAGCCTACGCTATCTTTGCGCACCGGCGTGGTGTCGGTCGGGTCGCGCCATGGCTTCAGTGTGTCGATGGGATAGAGGTCAAAATATTTCTTGGGCGCGATGAAGGGGTCGTGCGGCTTCATGAAACCACAGCCGATGAACCAAGGCTTGTCGCCGAGCTCTTGAATCTTCGCCACGGTGGCGGCAGCAATCTGGCCATCGGGCTGATCATCATCCGTACCATCGGCGGCCCCCCATACGCACCATTTCAGCGCTCCGCTCGTTAAGTCCCGCCCCGTGAGCATCCGGCGTCCCACCTTGGTGGCGTCAAAGTCCTGTGCCGTATGCCAAGAACGGCCGGCATCCACCCAGCGTTGCCGCGCTTCCACGTCGTTGCCCCCACCGAGGTGATAGATTTTCCCGAAGGCGTGTGACTGCCATCCGGCTTCCTTGCAGAGCTGCGGAAGCGTGACGATGTCCGGCAACTTTTGTCTCAAGGGTTTGTCATTGCCCACGATGCCTGTCTGCTCGGCCCGCAGTCCGGTCAACAGGCTGCTGCGGCTAGGGTTGCAGACGGGGTATTGTACGTAAGCCCGCTCGAAAGTCGTGCCGCGGGCGCGTAGACGGTCAAGGTTCGGCGTCTTGACCACCTCCTTTGTGAACGCTCCGCCGAAGTCACGCAGGTCATCCGCCATAATCAGTAGGACGTTAGGCTGGCCTTGGGCGAAGATCGAAGCGGCGAATACGGTCAGCAGGAAGGTAAGGGTGCGCATCGGGTTATTTTAGAGGGGCTTTCTCGAAGTCGGTCGGCGTGACCCAGTTGGCGTTGAGCTTTTCGCCGCGGAGATGACGTTCGTAGAAGCCGCGCCGTTGGACGTCGGCCGACGGGTGGGCTTCGTATTCGGCGCCGCGCCCGACTGCGCGGAGGTCGCCGAGGGCCTTGAGTTCGGTCCACATCTGCGTACGGAGTTTTTCGGCGGGGCTCGCGTTGTCGGTCCCGTGGAGATTGCGCAGGCAGTCGGGGTCGGCCTTCAGGTCGTAGAGTTCCTGGGCGGGGCGCTTGCCGAAGCACAGGTTCCAGAACGGATCATTCCCTTTGTCCCGGCGGGCTTGGAGGATGTAGGACTTCGTGGGGCTGGCGTCCGTGTCGAGGTAACCCGTCTCCGGGTTGGCGCACGGCCAGCGGGAAGGCTCCGCATTCTCGAGGAAGAGGAAGCCGTCCTTGATGATGCCCCGGACGGGATAGCCCTCGTCGTTGGGTCGTCCGAAGTCATTGCGCTCGCGGCCGATCAGCACGTGGTCCCGGCTCTTGGCGAGGTCGGGGGTATTGGCGAAGGCATCGAAGAGGCTCCGGCCGGGCGTCGGCGCGAGCGTCGTCTTCGACCAGTCGAGGCCGGCGGCTTGGAGGAAGGTCGGGGCGAGGTCGATGAAGCTCACATAAGCCTCCACCTTGCGCCCGGGCTCGCGGATGCCGCGCGGCCAGCGGATCGCCAGCGGGAGGTGGTTGGCGTTTTCGTAGGTGTGGCCTTTGACGCGCGGGAAGGGCATGCCGTTGTCGCTCGTGACGATGACCAAGGTGTTGTCGAGCTCCCCACGGCGTTCGAGTTCGGCCAGCATCCGCCCCAGATGACGGTCGGCGTGTTCGACCTCGAGGGCGTAATCGAGGAGGTCGTTCCGCACTGTCTCGTTGTCCGGCCAATACCCCGGCACGCGATCGATGTCCGACGTTTTCTTGCCACCGAGGCGGGCGCCGGTGCCGGCTTCGTATTCGCGGTGTGGTTCAATCGGGCCGGCCCAGAAGAACCAAGGCTGGTCGGCGCGGGTGTCTTGGAGGAAGGCGGTGAAGTTTCCGGCGTAGTCATTGTTCGTCATGCCCGTGGTGGCGGGCTGGGCCTTCGCTTGGGTGTAGACCTTGCCGGCGTAGGGTCGGCGTTTGCCTTGGGCGTCGAGCATGCTGCCTGGTCCCCACACTTTACCGGTCGAGGCGTAGAAGTAACCACCGCTCGTGAGGGCCTCAGGGAAGATGCCGTACTCCGATGGGAAGATGCACTGATGGTTGGCGCCGGCCCCCAGCTGCCAAGGGTAGCGCCCCGTCATGATCGTCGAGCGCGAGGGGGCGCACTTCGCGGTCGGCGTGAAGGCGTTCGTGAAGAGCAGGCCTTCGCGGGCCACGCGATCGAAGTGGGGAGTCTTGACCCAAGAGCAACCATAGGCGCCGGCGTGTCCGTTGCCCCAATCGTCCATGATGAAGAAAAGGATGTTGGGCCGCTTGGCTTCCGTGGCGGCCAAGGCGGCGCACGCGGTCAAGAGCCATGCCAGCAGGGGTCGCATGGCGTGAGGTTGGGCCAATCCCGACCTATCGCAAGGCTGACTGCTGGCCGCCGGGCCTATTCAAGGCCGACCTTGACCATCACCGGGAAGTGGTCGCTGGGGAACTGTCCCTTGACCTCAAACGTGACGACTTCGGCCGCCTTGGCTTTCCAGCCCCCGCGTCCGAGCAGCCAATCGATATGGATGCCGTCGCGGCTGGCGTTTCGATAACCATGGAAGGTGCTGACCTCTTCGCCCTTGCGGTCGGGCGCGGCCCGGAAGAGGTCCACGAGAAAACCGTCGCCGGTCAAGGTCGTGTACACGGCGCTGGCCTTGGCCACCGCGTTGAAGTCTCCGGCGAGTAGGATGGGGTCGGCCGGCTTGAGGTCGGCCAGGCGCGTACGGATGAGTTTGGCCGATTGGGCGCGGGCCACTTCGGACATGTGGTCGAAGTGCGTGTTCACGAAGACGAAGACCTTCCCCGAAGCCTTGTCCCGGAAGCGCGCCCATGTGGCCATGCGGGGCAGGGAGCTGTTCCAAGACTTGGAGCCGACCACTTCGGGGGTTTCGGACAGCCAGAAGTCACGGGTTTCGAGCAGCTCGAAGCGCTCGCGACGGTAGAAGATGGCCATGAACTCGCCCTTCTCTCCGCCTTCACGACCTTGGCCAAGCATCGCATAAGCGGGCAGGTCGGCACGCAAGTCAGCCAGCTGGGCCATCACGCCCTCTTGGGTGCCGATCAGGTCAGGTGCGGTCAGTTCGAGGCAGGCCTTCGTCACCGGCCGCCGCACCGACCACGCATGTGGCATCGACGTGCTCGCATAGCGCAGGTTGAAGGTCATCACCTTCAGTTCCGCTGCGGTCGGAGCGACTGGCGCTTCGGCGGCGAGCAAGCCGGGGATGAGCAAGAACAGGGCAAGCAGACGCATGGGGTCAGCGTGAGCGGACGTCGGTCGCCTGCAAGGGCACAAAAAAGCGGGCCCGCAGGCCCGCTTCGGTGGTCGACTCGTCCGGGGTTTACTTGGACAGGTCGCGGAGCTTCACGTTCTTGAACCAGACCTCATCGCCATGCTCCTGGAGCAGGATGTGGCCCGATTCCCATTCGCCGAAGTTGGCGCCGAACTTGGGGTCGGCGTACTTCGACTTGGCGCGGAGGTCGCGGAACTCCTGGGAGCCGCGGTCATAGGCGACCACGAGGCGGCCGTTGAGCCAGTGTTCGACCTTCGTACCCTTGGTGACGACGTAGGCGTTGTTCCACTGGCCGATGGCGTTGGCGCGCTTGTTCTTGGCCGTCATGAGGTCGTAGAGCGAGGAAACCGTCCGGTTGCCGTCGCGGCCGAGCTTGGCGTCGGCATGGACGTCGTCGTCGAGCATCTGGAACTCCAGGCCGAAGGCCGAACCGGCGCCTTGGTTGAGCGAGGGCTGCGCGAAGTACTTCAGGCCGCTGTTGGCCCCGGTCGTCAGCTTGAAGTCCACCGAGATCTCAAACTGCTTGTAAGCCCCGAGCGTGACGATGTCGCCGGCGGCGGCGGATTCCTTGCCGTCGCCCTTGGCGGTGCGGAGGGTGCCGTCGACGACGGACCAGCCGGCCTTCGGGAAGTCCGGACCCTTGGCGGAGCGCCAACCCTTGGTGCTCGTGCCGTCGAAGAGCAGCGCCCAGCCGTCGGCCTTCTCGGAGTCGGTCAGGGTGTTGTCGGGGATTTCGGTCAGCGTGATGTTCTTCCACTGCACCGTCGTGCCATCCTTATCCTTGTCCTTGCCGATGCCGTGCACCTGGAAGGCGATGAAGCCGGACAGGTAGCCGTCGTCGCGGGCGTCGACGCGCTGCACGCCGTTCAGCCAGGTGCGGACGCGGTTGCCGTTGGCTTCGATCTTCACGCGATTCCATTCACCGACCTTGGTGATTTCACGGCCCTGCTTGGAGAAGGCGAGGGCATCGCCGCCGCCGAAGCCCGGAACGATCCAACCCCGACGGCCTTCTTCGTAGAGGCCGGCGGACCACATGCGGGCCTGCGTGTCGGGCTTCTTCACGTTCTTCGGATCGGTGTCGATTTCGGCCTGGTAGCCGTGCACGCGGCCGGCGGGCACCTTGATGGTCTTGCCGGTGGCATCGACGATCGAGGTTTCCTTGTCGTGGGCGTGGCTGCGGAACTGCACGCCGGAGTTCAGGCGCGGGTCGTTGAGGAATTCGTACTCGAGCACGAAGTTCGCGAAGTCCTTCGTCGTGGCGAGGAAGGTGTTGGGGGTGTTCAACGTCGAGGTGCCGACGAGGACGCCATCCTTGACGGCGTAGGTGGCTTCGCCGCCTTTCTTGGCGAAACCGGTGAGGTCCTTGCCGTTGAAGATCGGCTCGGCGGCCACGGCTACCAGCGGCAGCAGGGCGAGGGTGAGGAGGGTCTTGTGCATGGTGGTTTGGTTATAAAAGAGTGAGGCGGAGCGGCCTTGCGACCGCTCCGCCTCAAGGTTCGGAGCTTAGAACTTGGTCGGGATCTTGAAGCCCGCGCGGCCTTCGCGCTTCGCGACGAGGTCGCGGTTGGCGGCTTCGGCGTTGGCGCCGGTGAAGAGCTCGGTCTTGGTGTCCTGGGTGAGCGGCACGCCGAGGACGGCCTTGGTCTCATCGAGGTTGACGCCGTTGACGCCGAGGTGGTCCTTCATGCGGCCATAGGCTTCGGCCAGACCGGCGTTGGCCTTGACGGCTTCGGCGATCTCGCCGGCGCTCTTCTTCGCGCCGAGGCGGAAGGAGATGTTGGCGGAGTGCACGAGGGCGGTGGAGAGGTGGCATTCGCGGACCGGGGCGTTGATGCCCTCAGCGGAGCCCTTGCGGATGCAGGCGACCCAGTTGGCGTGGTGGCCGGAAGCGCCGCCGGTGAGGTCGACCTGTTCCACGGCCTTGCCGTAGGACTTGGTCTGCTCGCCCTTGGTGTCGTAGGCCTGCGCGGAGTTGTAGTCGGGCACCACGATGGTGCCGTTCTCGCACTCGACGACGATGCCGATGTCCGGAGCCTTCTTGAACTTGCCGAATTTGTTCATCGGGCCGTTCATCTTGCCGTCGGCGGTGAGGCCGTAGACTTCGGTGATGAGCGGGGCCGCGGCGTAGTTGTGGATCGAGATGAAGGTGTTCGGGGTTTCGGCGCAGTCGACATAGCCGAAGCGGCCACCGACGGAGACGACTTCCGGGGCGACTTCGTGGGTGCCGAGGAACCAGCGCGCGATGTCGATTTCATGGATGGCCTGGTTGCAGAGGTCGCCACCGCCGTAGTTCCAGAACCAGTGCCAATCGTAGTGGACGGCGCCGAAGCTGGTGGTTTCGGCGTTCTTGTCGCTCTGGTTGCCGCGGATGGACTCCTGGATGTCGGCCGGGCCGTTCCAGAGGTCGTAGTCGATGGTCGAAGGGATTTCGTTCTTCTTGGCCGGGCCGATGGACTTGCGGCGCTTGTAGCAGATCGCGCGGGCGACCTTCACCTTGCCGTACTTGCCGGCGTGGACGTCCTTGACGGCGGCGATGATGCCGGCGCCCGAACGGCTTTGCGTGCCGGCCTGGACGATGAGCTTGTTGAAGTGCTCCGAAGCGGCGACGAGCTGCTGGCCTTCGAAGATGTTATGCGAAAGGGGCTTCTCGATGAAGAGGTGCTTGCCGGCTTGGAGCGTCCAGATGCCCTGGATGGAGTGGAGATGGTTCGGCGAAGCGATCGAGACGGCATCGATATCCTTGTCTTCCAGCATCTTTCGGATGTCGGCGTAACCCTTGGCGCCGGGGACGGCCTTGAGGCCCTTGGCAAGCACGGTCGAGTCGACGTCGCAGAGGGCGACGATGCGGACGCCCTTGATCTTCTGGAGCTCCTTGATGTGCTCCATGCCGCGGCTGCGGAAACCGACGACGGCGACGCGGAGGTCACCGTTGGCGCCGGTGGATTGCGCGAAGCTGCGGGCGCTGAGGCCAGCCACCGCGGTAGCGATGGCCGTGTTCTTGATGAACGATCGACGATTGAGTTGGGACATAAGAGAGGGCTTGGGGTGTCGTCCGAGCATATGGACTTTTTGATACAGTCGAGCCACTTCCTGAGACAAGCGGGACGGCTTCCGGGGCGGGTGGGGAGGTTTTTGCCGTCTCGCGGTGCGAGTAGGCTGCGAATAGAAGGTGCCTGACCCGGAAGAAACTGTTTTGATGTTCCGCTAAGTATTGATGATGAGTGACTTATGTTGTTTATAAGTCAGCCCAACCCGTCCCCGGCTATTTCACCGTCCGGAGGTATTCTCTGATGGCCTCGAATTGCTCGGCGCCTTTGCCGTCCAGGGGATCGGTCAACTGGGTCATGCCCTCGGGATCGGCGTACTTCGGCATCTTGGTTTGCGGGTCGATGCGGGTTGGGGCCATCACCCAGCGGGCAAAGTAACCTTTACGGAGTCGTTCGTTCGATTGCACGAAATTGATCGCCGGGGCTTCGAAGACCGCCGTGGCGGCTTGGTCGCCGAGGCCGTGGCACTGGATGCAATTAAAGCCTCCGCTGTTGCCGAGCAGGGTTTCGCCGAACTTCACCTTGGTTTCGTTGGGGGCGGCTTCCGCGGGTTCCTGTTGCGGCAGGCCGTGTTGATGGGCGAAGCCCAAGGCGAGACCGTCGGCGAAGTGCGCGAAGCCGGGCATGCGCCCGATCAGCCATGGCCGCGGCTTTTCCTCGACCTTGCCGGCCAGGAACTTCACGAGCCAATCGTTGCGCAGCTTCTCGCCGGTCCAAGTGAGCGCAGGCACGGGAGCGTCGGGCACGGGTTCGCCTTCGACGTGGTCCTTGGCGGGCAGGGCGGCCCGGAGTTTGCGGGATTCATTGTCCACCATCGCCCAAGTGCTGCCCGCGCTGTCCCGGTCGTGGCAGGCCACGCAGTTCAGGTCCTTGATTTGGCGGGCGGCAAACTCGGCCGGTACATCCTGGTGCAGCGAAGCGAGGTCCGTGCGCAGGAAGGCGCTGAGGGCGGCCCGCTGTGGAGCGGTGAGGGCGTAGTCTGGAGCCGTACCGCGGTGGGCGGGGGTGCTGGCGAGGCAGCCCTTATCGGCGGCCTTCTGGACGATGGCCAAGGCGGGCTGCGTGGTGGCGGGCATGCCGGCGTGGCAATTCAGGCAACCCGCGCTGAGGAGCAGCTGGCCCCCGCGGGCAGCGTCGCCTTGGAGTGACTTCCGCTTGATCATGCGGCCATTGAGCAGGAGATAGCTGGCGAGTTGCGTGCTTTCCTCGTCGTTGAGACGGAAGTGCGGCATGCGCGTGGCGGCGTAGTTCGCGCTGGGGTCCTTAAGGAAGGCGGCGAGGGCTTCGACGCGGAGTTGGTATTTGTCGCTCAGGTGGGCGAGCGGGATCCGCCCATGGCTCGGACTGCCGTCGACTTCGGCATCGGGACGCTGGTGGCAACCGATGCAACCGAGGTTCGCGAAGAGGGCGCCGCCGACGAGGCCGTCTTCGGCCTTGGGTTTTGCGCCTGGCTTGGGCGCATCGCCTTGGGAAAGCGCGGCAGCGACATCCGCCGCTTTCTGGGCCGCGTCGGGACCCGTGAAGACCTTGGGCATGTGCGTGCCCGGGCGGATGGCGTGCGGGTCGGCGATCCACTCCGTGAGGAAGTCGGGGTTATACTTCGTGCTGAAGCCGCTGAGCAAGGGGGCGAGCTGGCCGAGCTCCGGCATGCCTTGGCCCTTGGCGGGTATCTTGGCGGCATCGGCGTGGCAAGCGGCGCAATTCAGCTGCGCGAAGAGCAGCCGACCATCCCGCAACTGCTGGCCGGCCTGCCCGGCGGGGGTGGGGGTATGCGCGAAGGCCATCGGCGGCACGGGCTCGAGCGGGAAATCCTTCGACTGCCAGAAGAAGCGGACGAAGCTGTCGCCCTGCGCGGCGCTCGTGAACTCGGCCGAGATCTGGTTGGCGCCTTGGTTGATCTGGATGGTCTTGGGGCCGCTGCCATCCCAGGCGACTTGGCCGTTGATCGTGCACTTGAACTTGCCCGAAGTCTCCGCGCTGAACGTGAAGTTGCCGCGGATGGATGATTCGATCTGGCCTTCCCACTTGGCGGTGAAGGGGCCGGCCTTCAGGAACGGCGTGACGGGTTGCCCGGCGGGGACATAGAGCGCGAGCATCCGATCGACGCGCGCGTCCGTTTGGTCGCCGGCGGTGAAGGTCGTAGTCAGGCCGGGCTCACTGGCGACGAGGGTCGCCGCGAGGGCGAGCAGCGTCAGGCAGGACAGGGTGAGGAAGCGGAGGAAGGGCATGGCAACGGGACAGCTCTCATTGCGTCACGTCGCCTGACCATGGCAAGCGTTCAGCAACAAAAAGGCCCGGCGTGAGCCGGGCCTTCGTTGGGAATCTAGGGTGATTACTTGGCGAAACTGCGATAGTCTTCGCCCTGCTTCTCCGGCACCACGTTGATGGTGTTGCAGACTTCATCGGGTACGCGCGTGCCGTCGACCGCCTTGAGGTTCATCTTGATGCGCATCTGCTCGACGGGTTGGAGGCCGGGGACTTCGAGGAAGATCGACTTGCCGTCGGCGGAGACGGTCACCGACTTGATGGCCACCGGGTCGGTGCCCTTGGTGCCGGGCTTGCTGACCTTATAGTCGTCCGAGCCGTAGGCGCCCGAATACAGGTAGTTGTACTGTTCGATGGAGTAGTTCTGCACGTCACCCGCGGTCTTCTTGTCGAGCGCGCCCGAGAAGCCGATGGTGATGCCCTTGGTCGTGATGTGGAGCGACTCCTGCATCGTCACGGATTTGCCGGTGTAGCGGACGCGGTGGATGGCCCCATCCTTGACCCCGTTGGTCTGCCAGCCCTTGAGGCCGGAGGTGTAGAGCTGGCCATCGATCGGGTGAAAGCGGCCGCGCATCTGGCCGGTCGTGAACTTCAGGGGGAACTTGACCACGCCACCCTGCGGGACCTCGCCCACGCGTTCCTGGAGAACGCCGAAGAGCGAAGACTTGCCGTAGGAGAGGTAGAGCATGCGGCCTTCGAAGGGACCCCACTTCTTGCTCGTGACCCAAGTCTGGCCGCCGTTGGAGTTATCCACGTCGAACGGAATCCAGCAGAGGTGCGTGCCGTATTTCGTCGGCGCGGGCTGGCGGTGCGAGAGGTCGGGGACTTCGATGAAATCGCCGGGCTTCGAGAAGTGGATGTAGTCGGCGGGCACCCACGTGCCTTGGTTGTCGCCGTTGGAGATTTCGCCGTTGGGACCCACGCCCATGCCGTTCGGGGCGCGGATGCCGGTGGCGTAGACTTCGAACTTTTGACCGTCCGGGGAGACCTTGAAGATGCAACCATGGTGCTCGCTGAGCGGGCCCCAGCCGCGGCCACCCGGATTCACGGGTCCACCCTTCAGGAAGTAGAAGTTGCCTTGGGAGTCCGTTTGCAGGTCGAAGGTGAACTCGTGGAAGTTCGAGGTGACCTGGACGTCGTTGTTGAAGTTCTCGTAGAAGTCGGCTTCGCCGTCGCCGTTGCGGTCATGCAGGCGGGTGATCTGGTCGCGGCCGAGCACGTAGAGCTGGTCGTTCACGATGGCCAAACCGAGGCCGTGGAAGATGCCCGTCGCGTAGCGGCGCCAGGTGATCTGGCTCAGCTTTTCGTCCGCCATCTTGCCGATCCAGACGTCGCCGCTCCAGGTGGAGAAGGCGATGCGTCCGTCCTTGAAGAAGGCGTGACCGCCCACCCGGATCCAAGACTTGTACGGGTTGTCCTCGGGTGCGGTGACGTTGTCGACGAGGTAAGGGGCGTTGAGGATTTCGGCCAGCTTGTCCTCCAAGGCGGCCTTCTTGTTGGCGTCGGTGGCCTTCGCAAGCTGCTCCTTGACGGTCGCGGCCTGCTTGGCTTGGTCGACTTCACCGAGGATGCCGGCGGTGACGACTTCCTGCTTCCAGTGGGCTTCGCCACCCTGGGTGAAGGCGCGGAGGTCGACGGGCTTGGCGCTGCCGGCGGCGGCCTTGGTCAGGGCAGCGACGTCCTTGCCGCCGTGGGCGAAGGAAATCTTGAAGCTGGTGCCCGTAGCGACCTTGCCGAGCTTGAGCACGAGCACGTTGCCGTCCGTGGTCAGGGTGCCGTTGACGCCGTGGACGGCGACTTCGGTCGGAAGCGCGTCGTTCGGCTTGCCCTTGGAGAGCGTCAGTGAAGCCGTGAGGCCGTTGGCCTTCATGCTGCCGCCGTAGGGCAGGTCGGCCAGGCGGACGGATTCATTCAACTCGCCCGAGACGACGGTGAAGCTGCGGCTGATGACTTTGACGCCGCCGATGGTTTCGAGTTCGGCGCTTTCGAGGAGGCTGGCACCGCCGACGGTGTAAGCGAAGGTGACGCGGTCACCGGCGAGGTGGAGTCCAAGGTACTTGGAATGTTCGCGCGGGAGCGGGCCGAGCGGAATCGGCGACATCACCTTCGCGGGTCCGGCCGGGAGCTTGCGGGGGTCGGCAAAACTTCCGTTTTGGCTCCAGCCGGGGCCAGGATTGGTTTCGGCGAAGAGGTCAGAGCCTTCGGCGGGAGCCGGGTTGGGGCCGTGCGCACCGTCGAAGACGACGCCTTTACGCTTGAACCAGCCACCGGACCAAAGGCCGGCGCCACGCAGGGTTTCGGTGTCGAAGGCGTAGCCGGCGTCTTCCTTGCCGAGGTTGACGAGGATCGCCTTGTTGGCCGCGCAGCCCTTTTGCTCGAAGGGGCTCTTGCCTTGGGCGTTGTCGATGGAAGCGCTATGGAAACGACCGTAGTCCATGTCCATGAATTTGCCCGTCGGCTTAGCCGCCGCTTTCTTCGGGGCATCGGCCTTTTTGGGGGCGTCCGCGGCCGGGGCCGTGAGGGCCGAGAGCGCAAGGGCGGTCAAGACCACGAGGGTACGTGTTTGGGTGAACATAGAGGGATAGGGTGGGGTGCCTAGGGGTCTATTAGGATTGAACCCGACCCTTAGGGCTGTCGATGGGATTTTATGAGTCTAAATGAGGGGAAAGGTTCCCAGATGATTGGGGGATGGGGGAGAGGGGAGAGGGGATGGGTAAGGT
>DBCN01000083.1 GCA_002293065.1 Opitutia bacterium UBA957 | reverse complement strand
GTCCTCGTAGATGCGGTAGTTGTTTTGGTTGAAGGAATACCCGTCCCAGTGGCAGAGCACCTGCTCGAGCGCGAGGTAGCGGAAGTACGCGTCGATATCCAGGATCTTGTCCAGGCGCTGGAGTCGCTTGGCGGGATCCGGTTCGCCGAGCGCCCCGCAGAATTCGAGCAGGCGCGACTTCTCCGCCGGGTCGCCCTTGTCGACTTCGAGGTTGGGGTTGATTTCGTTGAGGAAGCCGCCGTCGTAAAGGTGGCCGCTGGTGTTCTTGAAGAAATAACTGAGGAGTTCGCCGTTGAAGCCTTCCTTGAGCACGTAGGTGCCGAGCACCTTGTTGTTCAGCGTGACGTAGGCGTGCGTGCAGCGCGAGGCGACGATGCCGGCCTTCCGGGACATCTCGCCCGCGATCTGCTCGTGCAGCATGGTGCCGTCCTGGGCGCAGTTATTGAGCTGAAATTTCGAGGAGCCCCGGAACTCTTGGCTCTTCTTGACCTTGTCGGTCCGGATGGAGAAGCCCGGCCGGTCTTCGTTGATCTGCCGGAAGCTGCCGGCGGAGCCTTTGAGTTTGAGCGAGCAGTTCTCGAGGGTTTGGCCGTTCGTTTCCTTGAGCGTGAACTTGACCAGCGCGCGGGGGTCCTTGGCCAGCGCCGCCATGCTTTCCGGGGGGATGATCAACGTCAGGCGCGGGACGAACCCTGCGAAGAGGGCATCTGGCGGCAGGTCGGGGGTCTTCGGCCCGATGACCGGCGCAACGGGGACATCGGGCGCCCCGATGACAGGCGTCGCGGGTGCCGGGGCGGTTTGGGCGGAGGCCGCCGCCGTCAGGCACAGCCAAGCCCACCACGCGTTACCGGAACGTGACAAAGGAGTGGGGCTGGGGGGAAGCGGTTCCAAGCTGAGGTGGGCTGGGAGTCGTCAAAATGGCTCCGGGATTTCGGAGAGTCAACCCCTCGAACCGATTGGGAATAAGGCAAGTTTTATGAAAGCCCTTGAGGCCTTCTCCCTACTCGGACGATTCAGGGGAGCCGCACCAATTGCACGCTGCCGCGGTCGAGCCAGAGTTCACCGGCGACGCCGGGCGGGAGTTCTACAATGACCGTTGGGTCGCCATCGGTGACCGTGAAATCGAGGGTCGTGGACTTCCAGGGGCTGTCGCCGAGGAAGCTCTGATTCGTGGCACCGGTCGGATTGCCGGATAGGCGCAGGCGCGCGCCTTTGGCGCCGTCGCCGGGGCCGGCCTTGATTCCCTTGTGCTGAATTTTTGCCTCCAGACGGTAACGTCCCGGGCCTAAGCAAAGCGGGAGCCGGAACTCCGCGCGGCCGCCGGCGCCGGCCTGCAGGTAGAAGCAGTCCTTCCCCGCCAGGTTGGTTTCCTTGGCCTGGCCTTTGTCGGCCGACGAGACCCAGAGGTAGTTGCCCAGGGAGGCCTTGCCGCCGCTCGGCGAGCGGAGCCGGTAGGCATCTTCGAACTGAGCCTTCACGAAATCCATGCGGGCGCGGACCTGCTTGGCGCCATCCTTGCCGCGCTGCTCAAACCGCTTGGCCTCGCCCGCATCGATGGTTTGGAGCTTGGCCTTCAGTTCGGCCGCCACTTGTTCGGTCCGCCGACCCCAATCGATGGGTCGGATGACCTTTTCGTAGACGAGGAAGCTTTGCTGGCGGAAACGTTCGCGGAGGGCGGGGGCATCCTTGGAGCTCCAGAGCGCCTGCGCGACCGCGGTCACGCTGGCGCCGGGGTAGAGGGGCGCGTTGACCGGCGAGGCGTGGATGTAGGCCCGTGCGCTGCTTTGACCCCACGCATCGACGCCGAACACGTTGTCCATGCCATGCATGATGAAAACGAACTTCCCGTCATCGATGTTTTCGTAGACCCGGTAGTTGTTGGCCCGGTAGGAATAGCCGTCCCCGTGCACCAGGATGTTCTCCATCACCAGATAGCGGAGGTAGGCGTCGATATCCAGGATCTTGCCGAGGCGCGGGGCGCGCTTGGCCGCATCGGGTTCGCCGAGGGCGGCCGCGAACTCGGTCAGGCGCGATTTTTCGGCGGGGTCGCCTTGGTCGCACTCGAGGTTCGGATGGATGTCCTGGTGGAGCCCGCCGTCGTAGAGGTGCCCCGTGGTGTTCTTGAAGAAGTAGCGGAGGAACTCGGTGTTGAAGCCTTCCTTCAGGACGTACGTGCCTTGGGTTTTCCCGTTGAGGGTGACGAAGGCATGGGTGCAGCGCGACGCCGGGATCCCGGCCTTGCGGGCCATCTCCCCGGCGATCTGTTCGTGCAGGTAGGTGTTGTCCTGCGCGCAGTTGTTGAGCTGGAACTTGGCGATGCCCCGGAACTCCTGCGTCTTCTTGACCTTGTCGGTGCGGATCGACAGCCCCGGCCGGGCCTCGTTGATCTGGCGGAGGCTCCCGACCGAACCTTTGATCTTCACGGAGCAGTTTTCGTACGTCGCGCCGCCGACTTCCTTCATCGTCAGGGGCACCAGCGTGCGCGGGTCCTTCAGCAGTTTCGCGATGTTCTCCGGGGTGATCGTCAATTGCAGGTGCGGGACGAACCCGGCGAAGAGGGCGTCGTTCGGCAGGTCGGGGGCTTTCGGTCCCGGCGCGGGCGCCGCCGGAACATCCGGCGCTCCGATGACCGGGGTATCGGCGGCATGCATCCCCGCGCCGGCCCACGCAAAGGCCAAGCCGAGGATCAGGAGTCGGGTGGAGGGTGGGGTCGACACGCGCAGGAGTGGATCCATTCCATGTGGTCCGGTGGCGTAGTCAACCCGGCGGGTTCAGCCCGTTGGCGTCAGTGGCGTATTGCCTCCGGCGGGGGAGGTTACCATAAGACGGCATGCGTTCACTCCTCGCCCTTGCCGCTTTGTCCTCGCTGAGCCTGCTTTCGGGGTGCTCCGGTTCGCCCTATGCGCCGGCCGAAAAGGCGGCGTCCGGCCTCCACGACGGCTTGGTGCTCGTGGCTCCCGCCCAAGGCGCGGTCATCATGCGCAGCGCCACCAACAAGGTCGCCCTGCTGAAGAAGGCCTCCTACACGGAGCGCGGGACGACCCTCGAAACCCCCGCCGCCGCCGCCGCTTCCTTCAGCCTCTTCAACGGCGTCTCGGGTACCCTCCAGGAAAATTCCGGCCTGCGCTTCCTCACCTTGCTCGGTGAGCCCGAGGGTCAAAGCAATCCTTACCGCGTCGAAACGGGCGACGGCAATTACGAGCGTGGCTACTCGCTCATCGAGATGGAACTGCAACGCGGCGGTCTCGACCTCGAGACCGGCTGGCTGAGCGCGCGCAGCGTCTGCGTGGTGCGTACGGACGTGGGACTCGTGAAGTATGTGGCCGGCACGGTGGAGATCCGGTTGAGCCGCAACGAGGCCGGTGAGCCTGTCTTGACGGTGACCTGTCCGCGCGGCTCCGCCGAGGTTTCCTACGTGAACTTCACCCAGGACGCGGCCTACACCAAGGCCTTGGTCCGTGGGGGCTACGTGCAGATCACGCAGAACCAGACCGCGGGTCGGACGAAGGTGGTCTCCGGGGATGTCGCCCCCGCCAAGCCGGCACCGGCGAAGGATGCCCCGGCCGCGAAATAAGGTTCAGCCCAAGCCCAGTCCCGCGACGCTTTCGGCGAGTCCGCCCGGGCGGGCGCGGGCCAGCCAAGCTTGCGCAAAGCGTTCCCGCAACCGATGGCCCGCCTCCGTGGTGAGCGGTTGGCCGGCGGCCCGGAGCAAGCCCGCGCGCGCGAGTTCCCGGCCCACGGAGAGTTCCGTCCGCACGCGCGGGTCGGCGATGGCGTCAACGAGCGCGGCGCTCGCCTCGAGGT
>DBCN01000003.1 GCA_002293065.1 Opitutia bacterium UBA957 | reverse complement strand
AAGATCATCTCGGGGCGCGTCGACAAGTACTTCGCCGACGTTTGTCTCCTCGAACAGTCGTTCTTCCGCGATCCGGACAAGAAGGTTTCCCAGCTCCTCGCCGAACTCTCCAAGAAGGTCGGCGAAGAGGTTTCGATCGTTCGCTTCACCCGCTTCCAGGTGGGTGAGACGGCCGCCGAATAAGCGACCTTAGTTCGCTTTCCAGGGCCGGTTTCCGCAAGGAGGCCGGCCCTTTGCTTTACATGGACCGCGCGGGGGATAGCCTGGGTGGGTGGCTTTTCGTCCTGATATCTTCCTTCGGTGCGCCCGCGGGCTGTGTCCCAATTGCAGCCAGCCGGTCCGGCCGCTGCAGGCGCAAGGCTTTTGGCGCCGCTTTTCGAACACCCCCGACGCCTGTGGGCATTGCGGCATGGTGCTGCGTCGGAAGGAAGGCTTCTTCCTCGGCGCGATCGTCTGGAATTACGGGCTCACGGCGTTTGGCGTGCTCCCCGTCCTTTTGTTCTGCTTGAGTCAAGGCTGGGTCAGCGGCCTCACCGCGATGAAGATCGCCGCGGCCACCGCGCTCATCGTGCCGCCCTTCATCCATGCGCTCGCCTGGCGGCTATGGCTCGGCACCTACTATGCCTGGCTGTCCGAGCAGTTGCCTTCGGCCGTAGGGCGTTCGGACGACTAAGGCGCCGCCTAGCGGTCGCGACCGGCCATCCGCGTGATCAGCGCGCGGAGGAAGGTCGTGTCACCCCGACAAGCGGACAGATGGTCGACCGCCTCCGCCGTCAGTTGCTGGATGCGGGCTTGCGTGGCCGGGATGCCATGCAGGCCCGGATAGGTGAACTTGCCGTTTTGCGCGTCGGCCCCGACGGGCTTGCCGAGTTGGGCGGCATTGGCGGAACCATCGAGGAGATCGTCGACCAACTGGAAGGCGATGCCGGCGGCGCGACCGGCGAGGCGGCAATGCTCGACATCGGCTTCGCTGGCTTCGCCGATGAGCGCGCCCATGGCCAGCGGCGCGCTGAGCATGGCGGCCGTCTTGCCGAGCAGGATGAATTCGAGCCGGTCGGCGTCGGCGCCGGCGGCGAGGCCACCCATGTCTTCGGTCTGTCCGCCAACCAAGAGGGTCGAGCCCGCGGCGTGCGCGAGCTCCGCGACGAGCCGCCGCGAAAGTTCGGGGCGGTCGGCATAGCCTTGGGCCAGCAAGGCAAAGGCCAAGGGCAGGAGGGCGTCGCCGGCGAGCAGGGCGGTGGCCTCATCGAAAGCCTTGTGGCAGGATGGCCGGCCCCGGCGGAGGTCGGAGTTATCCATGCACGGTAGGTCGTCATGGATGAGCGAGTAGGTATGGATGCACTCCAGCGCGGTCGCGGCATGGCGGGCGTCGGCGGCGGGCCGGAAGGCTTGGGCGGCCGCGAGGCAGAGCACGGGGCGCAAGCGTTTGCCGCCCGCCTCGAGCGAGTAGCGCATCGCCGCGTGCAGGCGGGCCGGGCGCGTGTCGGCGGCCGGGGTCAAGGTCCGCAAAGCCAGTTCCGCGGCCTGGATCAGGGAGTCGTGCTGCGACTGGAACCTGGCGGCATCCATGGCTTATTCGCCGTCGTCTTCGGCGGCCTCACCTAACTTGAAGAAAGTCGCCGTGCGGCCGACGCTGCCGATCACCTCGCTCCCCGTCAGGCGGGCGAGTTCCTGCATCTGGGTTTCCATGGCATCGCGCTCGGCGGTGAAGCGGACCTTCACGAGGTCGGCCTTGTTGAACGCCTGCAGGAGCAGTTTCGAGATGCCCTCGTTGATGCCCGCCTTGCCCACGAAGACCTTGGGGTCGAGCGTCTGCGCCAGGCTGCGAAGCTTGCTGCGTTCCGCCCCGGTGAGACCGGGTTTATCCGTTGAGCCGTTATCCATGGACCTATTCCGCTTTTAGAGGGGGAGGGAGTCAACGGGCTAATCAGGTGAGCCCTCGCTTGCCTGCTGGCCGGGGGTTCGTAGGTTGCGGGGATGAGCCCTGCAGCGGAGACCACCACCACGGTAAGGCCGGAGACGGCGGAGGAAACCTCGGTCCAGCCGCGGGAGCCCGTCGTCGTCCACGTCCGCGTCCCCGCGTACACCACGGAAATGGTGCGCGTCTGGCAGAGCACCTTCCTCCTCGATCGCGACTCCAACCACACCAGTCGGCTGGTGTCTTTTGAGAAGATTTCGCTCTACCCGCATTGGACGAAGATCGACTACACCAGGCCTTACGTCTTCACGCTGGTGTTCGAGGGCTTGCCGAAGTCCGTCCGCTCCTTCGACCTCGCGGAGATCATCCCCGACCCCAACGGCTTCCGCATCGAGGCCATCGCGCGCCGGCCGGGCGACGTCTACGAAGTCGACGTGGCGTTCTGAAGTGGTTTCTCGCTGGACGGAACGGGCGGTTCTGCCGAGAAAGGGTCATGCAAGAAATGCCGCCACCCCTTCCGTCGTTGCTCAGCCGTTCGACCTTCTTCATCCGCGAGCACGTGGGCTTCATGAAGCTGACGGATGCCTACGACCTCCTGGATCCCGTCACGGGCGCCCAGCTTGGGCTGGCCAAAGAAGAGCCCAAAGCCGCTTGGCTCCGGCTCCTGATCAACAAGAAGATCCTGCCGACCAAGGTGACGGTCTACGAAGCCGACGGAACGACGGTCGCCTTGCGCATCGAAAAGCCTTTCACTTTTTGGCGCACCCGTCTGAGCGTCTATGATGGCCAAGGCCGATTCGTTGGCCTCCTCCGGACGAAGTTCATCTCCTTCAAGCGCGAGCTCCTCGTGGAGGATGCCAACGAGCGGCCGGTCGGCAGCTTCAGCGGCAAATGGATGAGTTGGACCCGCGAGCTTGTCGATGGCTCCGGTCAGGTCATCGGTACCATGGACAAGAAGTGGGCAGGTCTGGCCAAGGAGTTCTTTACCTCGGCGGATAACTACCAGCTGACCCTCGCCCCGGGCGCCGCCACTCAGCCGAGTCAGGTGGCCCTCCTTTTGGCCGCTTGCCTGGGGTACGACCTGATTTTCACCGAAAACTGACCCCGAGAGGGGGTGTGAATAAGTCCTGTCGGGGGCGGTTTCCTGCTTGCCTCAAGGGGGGTGACCTGTCACGAATTCGGCTTCACTTCGTTAGGGAGGAGGGTGGACCCCTTCTCACGCTGGCCGAGGAACGAAAGTTCCTTCCAGACGGAGGTACCGGCCGTTCGGCGGGTCCTCGGGAATTTCTCCCAAGTCGGCCAAACTCAACCCAAACACCCACCCAAAGTCATGTCGTTCGATAAGTCTGATATCATCAAGAAGCACCAGCAGGATGCCAAGGATACCGGTTCGCCTGAAGTCCAGGTCGCCATCCTCTCCGGCCGCATCAACCACCTCACGGACCACCTCCGTACCCACCGTAAGGATTTCCACTCGCGCCGCGGTCTCATCATGCTGACCAACCGTCGCCGCAAGCTCCTCGCCTACCTGAAGTCGAGCGATCTGGACCGTTACAACGCCCTGATCAGCAAGCTCAGCCTGCGTAAGTAAGCCCGCCGCTTCCGCGGTCGGTCTTGCTTGCACGTCCCAGCCACCGCTGGGACGTCCGCTTTTCACCCCCCAACCAAAACCGCCGGGCAATCCCGCCTGGCACAACGCGCAAAACGCAAAAAACACAATGAAACAGAAACACTCGGTGACCATCGACGAACTCGGTATCACCATCAGCACCGGTTCCATCGCCCGCTTGGCGAATGGTGCCGTCACCATCAGCAAGGGCGAAACGACGCTCTTCGTGTCGGCCACCGCCGCCGAAGACCTGCGTTCTCCCGACCAGGACTTCTTCCCGCTCACCGTCGACTACCGCGAGAAGTTCGCCGCCGCCGGCCGCTTCCCCGGTGGTTACTTCCGTCGCGAAGGTAAGCCTTCCGACAAGGAAATCCTGACCTCCCGTCTCTGCGACCGCCCCCTGCGCCCGCTCTTCCCCGAAGGCTTCCTCAATGAAGTCCAGGTGATCGGCCTCCTCCTCTCGGCGGACCAGATCAACGACTCCGACGTGCTCATGGTGAACGGCGCTTCCGCCGCGCTCCTTTGCTCCGACATCCCTTGGAACGGCCCGATCGCCGGCATCCGCCTCGGCCGCGTCAACGGCCAGTTCGTGGTCAACCCCACGCACGAAGAGCAGTACCAGTCCGACCTCGACCTGATCTACGTCGGCAACGAGAAGGACATGATGATGATCGAAGGTTCCGCGGACCAGCTCCCGGAAGCCGACTTCATCGCCGCCCTCGAATACTCCCAGAAGGCCATCCAGCCCATCATCGCCGCCCAGCGCAAGCTGGCCGCGATGTACTCCAAGACCAAGCGCCAGTTCCCGCTCGTCGTTTGCGAAGCCAAGGCTCTCGCGATCTGCGAACGCGTCGCGAACGAAGGCGACCTCCTCAAGAAGGCGATCTTCCTCGCTTCCAAGAAGGAGCGCGGCGACGCCGTCAAGGCCGTGGTCGAGAAGGCCAAGGCTGCCTGCAAGGCTGAACTCGGCGACGTCTTCGACGCCCGCCAGATCAAGATGGCTTTCGAAAAGCTCCAGGAAAAGGTCTACCGCAACGCCATCATCCAGAGCGGTGAGCGCGCCGACGGCCGCACCCCGAAGGATCTCCGCGCGATCTCCTGCGAAGTCGACGTGCTCCCGCGCGTCCATGGTTCCTCGCTCTTCCAGCGCGGCGAAACGCAGGGCCTCGTGCTCGCGACCCTCGGCACCTCCAAGGACGCCCAGGAAGTCGACGCCATCACCGGCGGCCCGAGCAAGCGCTCGTTCCTCCTGCACTACAACTTCCCGCCGTTCTCCGTGGGTGAGACGGGCCGCTTCGGCATGACCAGCCGCCGCGAAACCGGCCACGGCAACCTCGCCGAGCGCTCGTTGCTCTCCGTGCTGCCTTCCGAGCAGGACTTCCCGTACTCCATCCGTCTCGTCTCCGAGATCATGGAATCCAACGGTTCCACGTCGATGGCCTCCGTCTGCGGCGGTACCCTCGCGCTCCTCGACGCGGGCGTGCCGATCAAGGCCCCGGTCGCCGGCATCTCCTGCGGTCTCGTGACCGAAGACCAGAGCGGTCAGATCGTGAAGCACCGCGTGCTCACCGACATCATCGGCGCCGAAGACCACTACGGCGACATGGACTTCAAGATCTGCGGTACGCGCGAAGGCATCACCGCCTTCCAG
>DBCN01000131.1:27288-35457 GCA_002293065.1 Opitutia bacterium UBA957 | reverse complement strand
CGGTAGAGGTCGAGGTTGCCGATGTGCGGCGTGAAGACCTGCTTATAGCCGGTCTGGAAGAGTTGGGCCGAGATGAAGTTCTGCAGTTCCTGGCGCACGACGGCGCCGTTGGGCGTCCAGAGGATCAGGCCTTGGCCGACCTTCTCGTCGATGTGGAAGAGCTTCAGTTCCTTGCCGAGGCGACGGTGGTCGCGCTTCTTCGCCTCTTCGGCGCGGACGAGCGACTGCTCCAGCTCTTCCTTCGTCGCGAAAGCGGTGCCGTAGATGCGTTGGAGCTGCTTGTTCTTTTCGTTGCCGCGGTGGTAGGCGCCGGCGATGTGCAGCAGCTTGAACGCCTTGACCTGCGACGAATAGCGGACGTGCGTCCCGGCGCAAAGGTCGACGAACTCGCCGTTCTTATAGAAGGAAATCGTCTCGCCGGCCGGGATGTCGCCCAAGCGGCCGACCTTGTAGGCGACCTGCCCGCGCTCGCGGATGAGCTTCTCCGCCTCTTCGCGGGTGCACTCGAAGCGCTCGAACTTCTGGTTCTCCTTGGAGATGCGGCGCATCTCCTCCTCGATCTTCACGAGGTCTTCGGCCGTGAAGGCGTGGTCGAGGTCGAAGTCGTAGTAGAAGCCATTGTCGGTCGGCGGCCCGATATCCAACTGCGCCTGAGGGAACAGGCGGAGCACGGCGGCACCCAGCATGTGGGCGGCGGAGTGGCGAATCTCCTCGAGGGGAGTCATCTGGGGGCGGGAGGACATGATGGAAAAGCGTCCTTTACCGCTAGGGACTCCCGAGGCCGAGGGCAAGGACGGAGGCAAGCCCCACCCCACCCCCGGCTCAGGGCTATTCCTTGACGATTTCGAAGCGCATCGTGACCACCACGCGGATGGTCTTCTCGATGGAGTAGAAATCGATGCTGTTGGCGTCGGACTCCCCCACGCGGTCCTTGGCGCAGATCTGAATCACCCCTTGGGAGGCATCCAGCGGCGACCCGACCTTGGAACCGCTGCCGGCGACCATGGTGGCGGCGCGGCGCTGCGCATCCTTGGCCGCGGCCTCCAGGAGTTCCTGCTTGGCCTCGTTCAGCTGCAGCAAGCGGAAGGTAGGCGTACCCCGCGAGAGGGTGACGCCCTGCTCAAGGTAGATTTCCTGACGGGAGAAAGCGAGCACCCGGTCGACGTTGGGCGTCTCGACGTAGAAAGTCTGGGCGAAGGTGAATTCGGGAACCTTGCCGCGGGCAAAGCGATTGTAATCCACCGGAGCCCGCTGGATCGGCGTCCGCACGCCGTCTTGATTGGGCGCGAACTCGGTGAAGGCCGCCGGCTCCAAACGGGTGAACTCGGAAGCGGCGAAAACGACTTCGGCCTCGGCGAAGCCGGCTTCCTTGAGCAGCTTCTGCATGACGGCGCGTTGCGCGAGCATCGCGGCGCGGCCATCGTTGAAATTCTCGCCGCGCCAGGACAACGTGCCGACGATGGAGCCTTGGCCGGAACGGACATCGAGCGTCGCGACGCCCTTGACGGTGATTTCGGGACGGTTGTTCTTGAGCTGACCGATGGACTTGCCGACCTTGTCCGAAGCGATCACGAAAGCGAGCGCGAGCGCGACGCCGAAAAAGAGGAATGCCAGGGAAGGCAGGAGGGTCAGGTTAACCGAGCGGATGGGTTTATCAGAGGACATAAGGAGTGCTGTAGACTGACGAAGACCAAGGCCCTTTCAACGGACACTTATCAACAATCCGGAAGCGTTAGCTCTTCTTCAGGTCGTACCCATCCTTGCGGTCCAGCATCGCCCAACCGAGGGCGGTCAGCTCTTGGCGCAGGCGGTCGGCCGCGGCGAAATCCTTGGCCTGCTTGGCCGCCCACCGCTGCTCGGCCAAGGTGACGACCGCGGCCGGCGCGGCCGCCACCGGGGCGGCCGTGAAGAGGGTCAGGCCCAGGGCATAGAGGATCTTGGCCAGACCCGAGAGATCTTGGCGGGCCTGCGCGGCGGTCGGCTCCTCCTTCTCCGCCAGGACGGTGAAGACCTGCCCGAGGCAGCCCGGGACGTTCAAGTCGTTCTGCAGGACCTCCCAGGCATGCTGGAAGCGCCCCCAGGCGGTCTGGGTCTCTTGGGTCGCGGGGGGGAGGAACTCGGCCCGGGTGAACCCAGCGGCCGCCAACAAACGGTCGGTGCCGCGCTCGAGCTTGGCCAGGGCGGACCGGGCGTCTTCAACGCCCTTGAAGGTGAAGTTCAGGGAACTGCGGTAATGGCCGGCGATCAGGGCATAACGGACTTCGGCCGTCGTGAAGCCCTTGGTGATGAGTTGATCCAGGGTATACAGGTTGCCCTTGCTCTTGGACATCTTCTCCCCGTCAACCAGCAGGTGGGCGCTATGGAACCAATGCGCCGCAAAGCCCTTGATGCCGGTGGAGCATTCGGTCTGCGCGATCTCGTTCTCGTGGTGCGGGAAGCAGAGGTCGATGCCGCCGCCGTGCAGGTCGAAGGTCGCCCCGAGGTGCTCGAGGGACATCGCGGAGCACTCAATATGCCAACCCGGTCGGCCCTCGCCCCACGGGCTCGGCCAGAAATTGGCGCCATCCTCCGGCTTGCGGGATTTCCACAGCGCGAAGTCGGAAGCCGACTCCCGTTCATATTCATCCGCGTCGTTCGCTTCACCGGCGCTGTTGGTGCCTTGCGTCTCGAGTTTCGAGAAGTCCAGGTGGGTCAGCTTGCCGTAATCCTGGCACGTGCAGACCTTGAAGTAGACGGAGCCATCCTTCGCGACGTAGGCGTGGCCGCGGTCGACGAGGGCCTTGATCATCGCGACCTGCTGCGGGATGTGCGCCACCGCGCTCGGCTCGACATGCGGGGTCAACAAACCCAACGCCTGGCAGTCCCGATGGAACTTTTCCGTCCACTGCTGCGTGAAGGCGGTCAAGGTCTGGCCGGCCGCTTGGGCTCCACGGATGGTCTTGTCGTCGACGTCGGTGATGTTACGGACGTGCTTCACGGGCAGGCCGGCGACCTCCAAGGTGCGGCGCAGGACGTCTTGGACGGTGAAGGTGCGGAAGTTGCCGATATGGGCGGGGCCATAGACCGTCGGACCGCAGCAATACATCCCGAAGACCGCACGGTCAGGCTTCACCAAGAGCGGCCGCAGCTCGCGGCTCATCGTGTCATGCAGGAAAACGGCCATAGCAGGCCCAAGGAATAGGAAAGAACGCCCCCCGAGGGCGAGAAGGAAGCGTCATAACCCCGAAAACGGCTTGTTCCCACGAGGCTAACCGAAGATAAACAGTCCCCTTCCCTCCCCACCATGAAACTCGGCACCAAATCCCTCCACGCCGGCCAAAAGCCCGACCCGACCACGGGCGCTCGCGCCGTCCCCATCTACCAGACGACGAGCTACCAGTTCCGCGATACGGAACATGCGGCCAATCTCTTCGGCCTCAAGGAACTCGGCAACATCTACACCCGTATCATGAACCCGACCACCGACGTCCTCGAGCAACGCCTCGCGGCCCTCGAAGGCGGTTCGGGCGCCCTGGCGCATGCCTCGGGCCAAGCGGCCATCACGGCGGCCATCCTCAACATCGCCGGGGCCGGCGACCACATCGTCTCGGTCGCCCAACTCTACGGCGGCACCTACAACCTCTTCCACTACACCCTGCCCAAACTGGGCATCCAGGTGTCCTTCGTCGACGGCGACGATCCCGAGAACTTCCGCAAGGCCGTGAAGTCGAACACCAAGGCCTTCTACGGCGAAGGCCTCGGCAACCCACGCCTCAACATCTTCCCGTTCGCCGAAGTCGCGAAGATCGCGAAGGAGGTCGGCGTCCCCCTGATCATCGACAACACCGCGCTGTCGCCCTACCTGAACCGTCCGTTTGAACACGGCGCCAACATCGTCGTGCACTCGGCCACGAAGCATATCGGCGGCCACGGCACCTCGATCGGCGGCATCGTCGTCGATGGCGGCAACTTCAACTGGGGCAACGGCAAGTTCCCCGGCTTCACCGAGCCTGACCAGTCCTACCACGGTCTCCCGCACTGGGAAGCCTTCAAGGCCTTCCCGCCGGCCGGCAACGCGAACATCGCGTTCATCATGAAGATGCGCCTGCAGTTCCTCCGCGACGTCGGCAGCTGCCTCTCCCCGTTCAACGCCTTCCTCCTCATCCAGGGTCTCGAGACGCTGCACCTCCGCATGGAGCGCCATTGCGCCAACGCCCTCAAGGTGGCCCAATACCTCGAAGCGCACCCGAAGGTGAAGTGGGTCAACTACCCCGGCCTGAAGTCCTCCAAGTACCATGACCTCGCGAAGAAGTACCTGACCAACGGCTTCGGCGCGCTCGTCGGCTTCGGCGTGAAGTCCGGCCACGAAGGCGGCAGCAAGTTCATCAACGCGCTCCAACTCCACAGCCACGTCGCCAACATCGGCGATGCCCGCTCGCTCGCGATCCACCCTGCCTCCACGACCCACTCGCAGCTCACCGCCGAAGAGCGCGCCGCCGCCGGCGTCACCGACGACTACGTTCGCCTCTCCGTGGGCATCGAAGACATCGAGGACATCATCGCGGACCTCGAACAGGCGCTGGCGAAGGCCTAAGCGGCGCGACCGGGTCCGACCAGGGCAGGCCGCATGGCCTGCCCTTTTTGTTGGCTCATGCCTGCGCCTGATCGAAGTCGTGGTAATCCAGGAAGGCCTTCACCCCCTCGTCGCCCATATAGGCGGCGAGCAGCTTGGGATCGGTCTTCGTGAGATCCACCACGATGAGGCCATCGAGGCAGCCGCCGAACCCTTCGTCGACGTTGAACGCGATGAGGCGGCCATTGAGCTTCAGGTAATGCTTCAGCAGGACCGGCACCGTCTTCGCATCGGGCTCGAGGTCGCTGACCAAGCCGGAGACATGCTCCAAATCGAACGCGCATTTCTGGAGCACTTCGACGTCGGCGTCGCGCAAGCTCATCGCGCGGGGCGGGTTCTTGCCGCGCACCAAGGGCGCCAAGTCGTCGGCCGAACGGTTATGCTGCAGGTAGGAGAGGATGAGCTCCTTCGAGGCTTGGCCATACTCCGGGTTGATGCTGACCGGGCCGAACAGGAGGTGGTATTGCGGGAAGCGGGCGACGTAGCGGCCGATGCCGCGCCACAACAGCGGCAGGCTGGTCGGCTTGCGCTGATACTCCTCGCGGATGAAGGAGCGGCCCATCTCCAAGGCCGGATCCATCCGACGGAAGAAGTCGCCCTTGAAATCAAAGAGGGTCGAGGTGTACATGCCGTGCTTGCCCTTGAGCGGCAGGATGCGGTCGGTCGGCCCCAGGCGATACCCCCCGACGATCTGGCTGGTCTGATCGTCCCAGAGGATGAGCTGATCATACCAAGCATCGAAGGGATCGAGGTCGCATTCGTTGCCGGAGCCCTCCGACACGGAACGGAAGGTGAGTTCCCGCAAGCGACCGATTTCCCGCAAGGTGTGGGGCAGTTCCGAACCCAGGAAGCGGTAGACCTTGAACGTCCCGCTGGTCAGCAGGCAATCCGCCGGCGGCAAGCTTTCCAGCTCCGCACGCAGCAAGGCCGGCTTCACGGGGGCGATCAACGGCGCCCACGCCTCCGTCTGCTTCTTCCGCTCCGCGACCTTGCCCGCCGACTCCCGGCTGGACAGCAGTTCGCAGCGCAAGCGCAAGAAACTCGTCGCCTCCTCGTCGTCCGGATGGTCCGAAAGTTGCGCCGGCGTGACGGCCTTGGCGGTCCGGAGATGGATGACCTTGCCGCGATGCGAAAGGAATTCCCGGAGAAGCATGATGGTCCGGACCTTCGAATGGAGCAGACCCAACGAGTGGAAGAGCCGCGAGTTGCCGCCGGAAAGGTGCAGCGGCACGATGGACGCCTGGGCCCGGCGGGCGAGGCGCACGACCTGCGGAGACCAGACGGGATCGCGGACGGCCCGATGCTTCAAGCTCAGGTTGGACACCTCGCCCGCCGGGAACGTCAGGATACAGCCGCCGGCCTTCAGGTGGCTGAGGATGCGACGCGTACCCGCCACGTTCCCCAAGTCGGCTTGGTCGGGGTCGAAGGGATTGACCTCGATCAACCAGGGCCGGATGCCGGGGATTTGCGCCAACCACTTGTTCCCCACCACCAGGGCGTCGGGACGGGCGCGGAGCAAGAAATCCATGGCGACGATCCCGTCGGCGAGTCCGTGGGGATGATTCGCCATGACGACCACGGGACCTTGGCGCGGGATGCGGGCCAGACAGCCGTCATCCCAGGAAGCGGACAGCTGTCCTTCCTCCTTGGCGCAGGCGAAGAAGTCCGGTCGGCCCGAGGATAGGATTCGCGACAAGAACTCGTCGAATTCGCGGGCCTTGAAGAACCGATCCAAGAGCGGAGCCGACCAGCCCAAGGGACCTAGCGCCGTGCGCAGATCCGCCACATTCGCCCCATGCCGTGCCGTTGTCATCGTTTCGCATCATAAATGACGAACGAGCGCTTGGCATGTCGGTTGCGTGACAATCCTGTGCCACGAACCGTTGTTCAGAAACCGAAGAATTGCCGGGCGTTCCGCGTGGCCACTTCGGCGACTTCATCCACCGGCAGGTCCAGGAGCTCGGCGGCCTTGGCCGCGATTTCGGGAAGGTAGGCCGGCGTGTTTTCCTTGCCGCGGACCGAGAGCGGCGCGAGGTACGGGGCATCCGTCTCCAACATCAGGCGGGCCAGACCTTGGGCCTTGAGCGCGGCGCGAATCTCGTCCGCATTCTTGTAGGTGATGATGCCCGTGAAGGACGCGCGACCGCCGCGTCGATTGACCTCGCGCACGGCGTCAGGCCCTTCCACGAAACAGTGGAAGACGACCTTGCGCCAGTCGACGCCGCTCTCATCGATGAGCTGCACGGAATCCGCGAAGGCCTGACGCGAATGAATGACGACCGGGCAATCGAATTGGTAGGCCAAGGCCAGCTGACGGCGGAACGCCAGTTGCTGCCAGCCCTTGACCTGCGTCGCTTCCGCGGCGTCCGCCGGAAGGCGAAAATAGTCCAAGCCGATCTCCCCCAAGGCCGCGGGCGCGACCGCATCGGCGAAGAAGGGCGACAACGCCACGACGGCATCTTCCCAGCCCTCGGTCACATGGCAGGGGTGCAGCCCGACCGTATGCCGGAAAAAACCAGGGTGCTCGTGGGCCAACCGGCGGTATTCCGGCCAATCATCGAGGTCCGTGCCAATCGCCACAACGCCTTCCACCCCCGCGGCCTTCACCTCCGCCAGCCAAGGCCCGAGCGTCCCCGCGCGCACGGCGGTGATCGGATGACAATGGGAATCCAACAGACGCATGGCCCCATTAGGGCCGGCGGCGACCGCAGGGCAAGGTTTAGGTCGCCAAGACGCTTGTCAAAAACCCCCCGACCACCACCGTACCCGCATGCGTCATTGGTTGATGAAATCCGAGCCCGACGAGTTTTCGTTCGAGCAACTGCGCACCCGCGGGACCGAGCCTTGGACGGGCGTGCGCAACTACCAAGCCCGCAACTTCATGCGGGCGGCCGCGGTGGGGGACCTCGTGCTGTTCTATCACTCCAACTGCGCCGAACCCGGCATCGCCGGCGTCGCCAAAATCTCGAAGGCCGCCTTCACCGACCCGACCCAGTTCGACGCGAAGTCTGACTACTACGACCCCAAGTCCAAGCGTGACGACCCACGTTGGAGCTGCGTCGAAGTGGCCTATCACCAGACCTTCCATCGACATGTCACCCTGCCCGACCTCCGGGCCTGCAAGGCGCTCAGCGAGATGCTCATCCTACGCCCGGGCAACCGGTTGTCCGTCACCCCGGTCATGGCCGCCGAGTTCAAGGCCATCTGCGGACTCGGCCAGAAGTGAGTCTCGGCTCAGTGGCCGCGCTTGGTCGGCCCAGCCGACGGCGACGACCCGTGGCCATGGTTATGACCATGCCCATGCGGTTTATAGAAGGCATCCGGATGGGTCCGCGGTGACCGTTCGATCAACCACCAGACCGCGGCCGCGAGCGCGCCGCCGGCCGCATACCGGACCAAGAGCACGGGCAAATCCGTCGTCGCCTGCCCCCAACCATACTTGGTCCACTCCGTGGTGAATTCCAAGATCAGGAAAAGGATGCTCCACTTGAAGAAGACCTGCTTCAGGTTCCGCGGTCGCCGATCGGTGCGGAGGAAGTAAAGGAACGTTCCGAACA
>DBCN01000131.1:23143-27175 GCA_002293065.1 Opitutia bacterium UBA957 | reverse complement strand
TCGGCGTTCTCCCGGATGATGAACGCCAAGCCGATGGCAAAAGTGGCGGCCTGAATTTTGACGAACAACCCGACTTTTTGTTTCAGCGTCACGATTCCATCATGGGCACACCGAACATGGAAACAAGCCAAACCTGCCTTCCGGAACTATTCCGGCTGTGGCAACCAAAGGGCCAAGATGGCCGCGGGAACGAAGAGGAAGGAAGCGTAGAGTAGGCATTGCCCGATCTCCATGGACACCAGTCCGAACACGACCACGCCCATCGCCGAAAAAACCCGTCCGATGTTGTAGCTGAAGCCAGCCCCCGTCGTTCGCTGGAGCGTCGGGAAGAGCGGCGGCAAGCACATCGTGAAAAGCCCGAAGACGCCCTGACAGAACCCGATCGCGCCATAGAGGACGAACGTCATCGGCAGACTCCAGCTGAAGAAGAAGGCGACGGCCATGAACAGGAAGTAAGCGCTGAAGAATCCGCACAGGGCGCGCGCATAACCAAAACGGTGGGCGGCCCAGCCCGAGGCGAAATTCCCCACCACCGAACAGGCGATGACGGTGAACAAGGCCCACTTGATGATGCCTCCCTGATCGCCCGCCGAAACGCCCGGGTGCATCTTGATGAAAGCCTGCTGCCAATACATGAAGACCCAGTGGCCGGTCAGCGAAATGGCGCAGATGGCCACCGCCAACCAAGTCGAGCGGCGGATCCCGGGAGCGAAGAGGTCGGACAAGGGCGGGGCCTGGCGGCGGCCGGCTTCCGACTTCCACTCATCCGTCTCCGGTACGGCGTGCCGAATCCAGAGCGTCACGAAGGCCGGCAGCACGCCGATCAGGAAAACCCACTTGGGTTGTTGGTCCAAGTCCACGAAATACCCCATCAGGGCGACCGACAGGATGGCGGCCAAAATCCCGAAATTCACCGCGCACTGCAGGACCGCGGCGATCCACGGTCGCCATTTCTTGGGCCACGTCTCGGACAACAAAGAGGCCCCGATCGCCCATTCGCCGCCGATGCCCAACGCCGCCAGAAACCGGAAGATCAACAGTTGCCACCAGTTCTGGGCGAAGAACGCCAGACCCGTGAACAGCGCATAGGTCAACACGGTCAGGACCAACGTCCGGCTCCGACCTAGTCGGTCGCCGATGTAACCGAAGACCGCTCCACCCATCGCCCAGCCCAACAGGAAGGCGCCCATGATGAAGGCGCCATACTTCCTGACATCCGGATCGGTCGTCTCCGTGCCGAGCAGCTGCGCGACGAAGACCGTGGCGACGAGGGTGTAGAGATGCAGGTCCAGCCCATCGAAGAACCAACCCAACCAAGCCGCCAAGCCGGACTTCTTCTGTTGCTCGGTGAGCTCGCTCAGCTTCGTCGCTTCGGCGGGAACGGTCGTCATGGTGGAAAAAAAGAAGGCGAGCCGGGGGGCCCGCCTTGCTCAAGGGCTTACTTTTGGGCGGCGGCCTTCTTGGGCGCAGCCTTGGCCGGCGCCGAGGGCGTGTACGGCTGGTTGGTCATCGCCCCCGGCGCCACCTTGAAGAGGTTGGCGGACATGTCGGGGGCCTTGGCGTCGCCGTTGGCCCAAGAGAGCCCGCCCACCAGGATCTGCCGGAAAGTCGGGTTGGTCCAAACGTCTTCGCGGTGGCCCATGGCCGTATAGAACACGCGGCCCTTGCCTTCATGGCGGGCCCAGCAGTTGGGGAAGGCGGGACGCTTATAGTCATCCCCCTCGAGGGCCGGCTCATTGAAGGTGGTCAGCACGTGGATGTCGGGTCGGAAGTCCTTCAAGGTATACCATTCTTCGACGAAGGAGAAACTGTCGCCGAGCTTGGCGAAGCCGGGGAAAGTCGGATCAACCACCTTGTTGACGCCTGCCTGCTGCTTGCCGTGGCGGATGAACTCGGCCCCCAGGAAGCAGACGTAGCTGTCGGCCTTGTCGCCGTGGTTCTTGAAACGTTCCGGACCCTTCTGCGACTCGTTGTCGGTATGGAAGGTGTCCGCGGCGGAGTGCGTGCCGACGAAGCCCTTCCCGGCCTTCACGAAGTCGAAGAGGGCCTGCTTGCCGGCGAGGGACATCGGTGGGTTCTTGTCCGTCCCGGGGGAGCAGAGGTCACCCGTGGTGTAGAACATCACCGTATCGAACTGCGCCAGATACTCCGGCGAGAACTTGGAGCCATCCTTCGAGAAGGTGAACTCCCAGTTGTTCTCCTTACCGAGCTCGAGCAGCTGCTTTTCGGCGAAGCTGGGCATGCCCTTCTTGTAGGAGATGACGTCGTGCTCGAAGCCCGAAGACTTCGTGAAGAACAGGATTTTGCGCTTAGGGGCGTCGGCGGCGAAAGCCGCGGCGGCCATGGCCAAAAGAAGGAGCAGACGGGAGGTCATCGGGGTAATAAGACGGATAGCATAAGGCCACCCCCCTCCCCGCCCGCAAGCCGATTGAATCAGGCCGGGAAAGAGACGCGGGGCGGAGGGAGATCTCGGGATATTTCGTCGAGTCGATAACCAAAGCCTGGTCCCGCCACGGTCGCGGCGTCGAGCTGCCCGCCGTGCCGTCGATAAAGGCCCGGGTGCACCTGCGCCTCGGGAGCCGAGGCCGCCGGATAGAACTGCATGCCATTCGTTTCGATTCCGGCGATGGTCGGGGCGTGCAACCCCAGCAGGACGTGCGTGACCTGGGCCAACATCGGATTGGTGAGATCCTGCACCATCAACTGCATGCCGTGAGCCCGCGCCCAGCAGAGGCTGAGCAAGGCTCCGGTCTGCGTCTTGCAGGTCTTCAAAGCCACGCCGGTCCAGCCCAGTTCGCGCCCGAGTCGGACGATGCGCCAGTCATGCGCGCTTTCGTCGAGGAACAGCGGGCAGCGGGCGCTGACCGAGTGGACCGCGATGCGATGTTCCTCGAGCTCATACGGAAAGGGTTGCTCGACATAGCTGAGCCGGCTCCACAGTTCCGGCAGTTCGTGCTTCACCCGATCAAGCACTCCGTTCACGTAGGCGGGATTGGTCACGGTACAGTTAAAGTCGGCCGTGAAAAGCTGCACTCCCCCCGCAAGCCCGACTTCCGCGACGCGTCGGAGGCGTTCAAAATCCCATGCGGCATCATCGCCACGCAGCTTCACCTTCAAGGCCTTCAGCCCGTCGCGGCGTATCCACTCATCCAAGCTGCTCGGATAAGCATCGGCCACCAAGTTCACGCCGGCCTCGGCGACGGTTAGGTAGTCCAAGCCACCGACGAGGTGCCAAGCCAACAAAGCGGTGACCGCGGGGGCGCGGAAGTAATCGGCGGGGTAACGGTCGGCGAAGGAGACCGCGGGCGCATCCGCGGCCGGCTGGACGTAGGCCGCAAGGTCGTGGTTCATCCAAGGCTTTCGATAGGTCTCGTAGGTCGGCACCTCATTGGCGACGCCGTAGGCATCGTGGAGGGCCAGGTCGAAGGCGGACGCGCAGACCAAGGCGGCGAGTTTCGGAAGGCGGACTCCTGGTGGCAGGGTTTCGTTGAAGGACTTCAGGAGCGCCGGCAACGCGGCCTCCAGGAAATCATGGCCGATCTCCATCGCGTGCCCGCGAGCCGGAAACTGCGCGTAGGCCTCGGCGAGCAAGTCGCAGAAATCCTGCAGCGCGGTCAGCCGCACGGCATAGGACAAAGCCGAGGGCCAGACCCATTGGACGCTCAAGGGCGTCTCGCCCCACCCTTGCGCCCGCGTGCCGTCCGCCCGCGAGACGGTCAGGCAGACCCGCGCGCAGACGACCTCGGTCAAGGTATCGCGTCCGAACTTCAAGGGGACCCGCGTCTTCACCGGCAACGCATGCCAGCGGACCGCGCGGATGCGGACATCATGCGGGTTGACGGCCATGGCTTAGTCCTGGAGCGCTTGACCGGAGGTCTCGCGTCCCAAGTAGGCGATGCCCAAGCCCGCCAAATACACCAAGGTGATCGCGGCGGCGGCGTTCTGATAGCCACCCAAGGTCTGCACCAGATAGCCGCTGAGCAGGACGAACGGGACCGCCACCAAACGGCCCGTGTTATAGCAAATGCCCTG
>DBCN01000131.1:10325-22970 GCA_002293065.1 Opitutia bacterium UBA957 | reverse complement strand
GTCGAAGCGCACGCCAGGACGCAGAGTATCTGGTAGCCCAGACGACGCGGCAAGCGCGCCAAGCAGAGCGGGGCCAAGACCGTCCCGACGCACGCGCCGAGCGATACGATCACCATCGCATAGGCCTTGGCCTGCGGGACCTTCGGCCCCGCCAGTTCCGTGATCCACAGCGGGATCCACTGGACCGCACCCCAAGTGCCGACGAACACGACCGAGACCATCAGGATGGCGCCCCAGGTCGCCCGCCGAAACTCCCCGCCGAAAACTTCGCTTAACTTGGATTCCTGCGGCGCCATCGCCGTCTGCTCGGAAGCCCGCTTCCACTTCTCGGACTCCGGCACGAAGAAGCGAATGAACAAGGTGATGATGGCCGGCGAGGCGCCGATCAAGAAATGGATGCGCCAAGAATCCGCGGAGGCCGGATAGGCGATGGCGACGCAGCCGACGAGCACCATGCCGAGGTTGGCCGCCATGCCGATGGCGGCCGCCATTTTCGAGCGGTGGCGCTCCGGCCAAACCTCCATGACGAGGGCCACGCCCAACGCCCATTCGCCGCCCATGCCCAAGGCCGCCAGGAAACGCGCGCCCATCAGGTGGAGCGGGTCCTGGGCGAAATAACAGACGCCGCTGAAGATCGAATAGAAGAGGATGCTCAAGGACATCGCGCGGATGCGCCCGACCCGATCGCCCAACCAGCCGAAGGCCGCGCCACCAAAGGCCGCGCCCACCAAAAAGGCGGCGGTGATCCACCCCATCCAACCACCCACCCAAGCATTGACCGCCGCCGGGCCGGCGGCCAGCACCTCGGCGGGCACCATGCTCTTCAATGCCGGGCTGGCCAACAAGGGGAAGATCGCCTGCTCATAGCCATCCATCATCCACCCAAGGAAACCCGCCACCAAGGTCATCTGCATGCCGCTCGTGATGGCTTGGGTACGCGAGTCGGGCACGGAGGAGGAGCTCATAGGCGGGGTGACGAAGTTCTGGCGGCAATTCCAAGCGCCTTCAAGGGGCGAATTTTACCCCAACCCCATCCGAAACAAAACTTCCTCAATCGATGTAAATGCTGTTAGGGTTTCCGTCGCCGTCATGCAGCCGCTCATCTCTCGCCCAGAGGACCTCACCCCGACCACGCCTTGGTCGGCGACAAAATGGGCATGGACGTCCGAGGAGGCGTTGGTCGACCACCGCACCCAAGCTCGGCTCTGCGCCGCCGCCCTCCTGCCCTTCAAGGACCGACAGCCGGACTGGGACGGCTTTGCGGCCGCCCTGCGCTGGCAATACGCCGCCGCCGAACGCTACGGCGTGGAACTGGTGCCGGTCCTGAACGCCGATACGGGTTATATCTTTGACCTCGATGATGCGATGTACGCCGAGGTGCTCCGCCGCTTCCGCGCCGCCTTCCCCGGCCGCAAGTTCATCGCGGGCGTGACCGCGCGGGGCGCCGCCCAAGACACGGTGTTCAAAGCGGAACGCTACCGGGCCCTCATCGACATCGTCCAGTCGCACGAGAACTGCGAGGTCATGATCATGACGTCCCAAGGGCTGAACTCGCTGGACCCCGAACGCCGCCGCGATGGCTACTACCAGATCGCCGAATGGCTCATCCGCCCCGGCATCGTGCATGCCTTGGAGCCCTCGTTCGTCCCGTGGGCGACGCCTTACGAACCTTGGCTCCTGCACCAGCTCGCCATCCACCCCAAGTTCGTGGGTGGCAAGATCAGCACCCTCGACGAACCGCACTTCCTTTACTGGGCGGCGATGTGCAAGGACCTTAAGCTCGATTTCGCTCCGCATAGCGGCGACGACTACGGCATCGCGACGGCGATCAAGGCCGGACTGCCCCTGCTCATCGGCGCTTCGAGCAGCGCCGCTCCGTTGATCTGCGCGGCGAAGGATATGTGGCTCGAAGACGGCGTTCCCGGCAAAAAATTCCCCACGGGCACCGGCCGCTTCGATACGCGTGTCTATAAGGTCTTCGAATGCTTCCAGTCCCTGGAAGACCAAGTCTTCCGCCTGAACGGCCAACACAGCGCGGCGGCTTACAAGCACAGCACCGCCCACGTCCTGCACGAACTCGGCATCTTGGCCGCCCCCGAAGCCCACCCGGCTTGCTCCGACCTGCGCGGCGCCGACGAAGGCGCCCGCATGCGCGAAGCCTTGCTCCGCCCCCGCCGCGTGGCCAAACGGCTCGACATCCCGGGCTTCTAAATCACGCCAACTCCATGACACCCTTCAAGCTCACCCGGGTCGCGTCGCTCAAGACCGTCGCCGACTTCCGCGCCCACTGCGCCACGCTGGGGCTCGACCTTACCATCGAGGACGGCATCGAAGCCGGCGCCGGCAACCCGCTTTCCCAGCCCGTCGACCGGGTGCTCATCAACGGCAAGCGCATCGGCAACCGCATCGCCATCCACCCGATGGAAGGTTGGGACGGCACCACCACGGGCGGCACTTCCCCCGAGATGAAGCGTCGCTGGCAGCGCTTCGGCGCGAGCGGAGCCAAGCTCATCTGCGGGGCCGAAGCCATGGCGGTGCGCGCCGACGGCCGGGCCAACACCAACCAACTCATCCTCAACGCGGAAAACCAGGCCGGCATCACCGAACTCGTCCAAATCCTCAAGGCCGAGCACTTGGCCCAGTGGGGCACGACCGAGGACCTCGTCATCGGCTTTCAGCTCACGCACTCCGGCCGCTTCTGCCGCCCGAACGACAAGAAGAAATGGGAATCCCGCGTGGCCTTCCGCCACCCGTTGCTCGACAAGAAATTCAACGTGACGTCGGATGACCAGGTCCTGACCGACGACGACGTCGAGGAGCTGATCCGCTGCTACATCCGCGCCGCCCGGATCGCCCGGGAATGCGGGGCCGACTTCGTCGACCTCAAGCACTGCCACGGCTACCTGCTCCACGAATTCCTCGGGGCGCACACGCGCCCGGGCAAGTTCGGCGGCTCCTTCGAGAACCGCACCCGCATCCTGCGCGACATCATCGCCGGCATCCGCTCCGACGGCAACCCGATCGACATCGGCGTCCGCCTCAGTCTCTTCGACATGGTGCCGTTCCGTCCGGACCCTGCGCTCTCGCAACCGGGCAAGCTCGGGCCGGGCATCCCCGAGGACTATTCGGCCTGCCTGCCCTACCGCTACGCCTTCGGCGTGAATCAAGCGAACCCCGTCGACATCGACCTCACCGAGACGTTCGCGTTCGTCAGGCTCCTCGGAGAACTCGGCGTGAAGATCCTGAACACCACCGCCGGCTCACCCTACTACAACCCGCATATCCAGCGGCCCGCCGCCTACCCGCCGAGCGATGGCTACCAGCCGGCGCACGACCCGCTGATCGACGTCGCCCGCCAGGTCCGCGTCGTCCGGGAAGTCCGCGCCCACGCCCCGGTCAACATGGTCGTGGTCAGTTCCGGGCTGAGCTACGTCCAGGAATACCTGCCGCACCTCGCGCAGCATATCCTGCGCACCGGCGGGGCCGACCTCGTCGGCGTCGGCCGCGCCGTGCTCAGCTACCCGGCCATGCTCGCCGACGCCGCGAAGAACGGGGCGCTCGAGACCAAGCTGATTTGCCGCACGTTCAGCGATTGCACGACGGCCCCGCGCAACGGGCTTATTTCCGGCTGCTACCCGCTCGATAAGTTCTACACCGCCAAGCCGGAGTTCCAGCAGCTCAAGGACATCAAGAAGAACGTCGGCGCCTGATCAGCGACCGAAGATCTCCTTGGACCGGCGGCGCCATTCCGCCAAGAGCAACGCATCGAGGAACTCCCGGAACTTACGGTCATCGTCCTCGGTCTTAAGTTCGCCTTCCCAGGACTTTAAACGCTGCATGCCCGCTTCGCTGGCCTCTGGCGAGCGATTCCTAGCCGCATAAACGGAGAGGTAAGCGATGGCGCGAGGGTAGTCTTGCCGGAGTTCGACCAACAGGTCGGCGGCCATGAGCGCCCCATCGGCGCCACCGGCGGCCCAAGCCTTCTCCGCGCATGCGAGGGCCTCTCCCTTATCCAAGGGCACTTGGATCCCGCGGAGATGCATCACCGAAAGGTTATGCCAAGCGTCCGCCGACCCCTTCTCCGCCGCGGCGCGGTAGCATGCCACGGTCTGCTTCAGGTCCTTCGGCAGGATGTCGCCATCCGCATACATCGCGCCAAGGCGGGTCAGCGCGGCCGCCGAACCCTTGGCGGCGGCCAACCGATAACACCGCACGGCTTCGTCGTTATCCTGCTTCCGACCCTCCCCGTACTCAGATAAAATGCCCAAGTTGAGGATGCCCATCGGTTCCCCTGTAGCCCAAGCCGCTTGGAAATAGCCAATCGCTTTCAGATGGTCCAGTGGAACGAACTCACCAGTGGTATAGACCTCGCCCAAGCTATTCAGGGCCCGCCCATGCTTCTGCGCTGCGGCCTTCTCCATCCATTGGAGGCCGGCCGTGACGTCAGGCTCTTCGAAGGTACCCATCATCAGGGCAAACCCGTAATGCCATTGCGCCTCGGCGTTGCCCGTTGCGGCCTTACGCTGCAACTCCGGCCAGAACTCCTCGTGCATCTTCGCCAGATAAGCCGCCGCCGCCGAGGGCTCCGGTGCAGCCACCTTAGCCACGGCGTCCGCCGACTCCGCACGCGAGGGAAGTACTTGGGGCTCCGCCGGAGGCGCGACCGGGCCGTCCACGCTGACCTGCAGGACGACGACCATGGCCGCGATTCCCACCGTGGACCAAGCGAGCAAAACGGAATTACGCATGCCGCATCATAACCCCCGCGCAAAAAACGCACAAGGGGGGCGGGGGAATTATATAAATATATTTTCGATCCCCGCTCAGCGCTTGCGCAACCGGACGACGAGGCGGGCCGGCGCCGGCCAAGCCGCCCCCGGATTGGGCAGGAGGACGAAATCATCCGCGGCGACGACCTTCCATTCCTGCCCCGCGACGACCTCCCAACCGGCGGCATGCCGCGGCAGGAAAGCGACCAGCGGGCGGCCCCCGCGCTCGGAGCCGTTGGTGTCGACCGGGGCGAAGGTGGCGCCGCCGGCCTTGGGCGTGATCGTCCAAGTCCATTCGCCCGCGGGACCCTCGACCAAGGTCTCTGCCCAGCGCAGGGGGCCCGGCGCCATCTTCGCCGACCACTTGGGGTCGCCGTAGAGCACGGTGACGTTCTGGTCGAATTCCAGCCCGCGGATATTCGCCTTGAGGCGGCCGGCCTTGGCCTCCCCCAAGGTCCAGAGCAAGGCATGGTGATTGGCCAGCCGCGCCTCGCTGACGTTGAAACGGCCGGGTTGTTCGACGAAATAATCCAGCACACCCCAGCCGGCGTAACCATACCAGGTCGGCTCGACGTAGCCCAGCATCTGCAGGGCGCCACCGGTATTCAGCCAGGCTAAGGCCATGCAGTCCGCTTTCTTGGGGACGTTGCCGATGAGGCAATTGCCGACCGCCAAGTAGACCTTGGGGTTGGGCGAGCGGACCTCATGGACCGCGCCATCCAGCGACTTGCCCACCAGCACACCGTCGCGATGCGTGAAGATGCCGTTGCGGTAACGATACCCCGGCTCCCACTGCGTCTCGCTGGCATGGCCTGAAGTGATGAAGCAATCCGTGTCGGCCTCGTTCAGGCGCTTTGCGATCGATTCGGTGGAGTCGGCGGCCCCCTGCCCTTTCACCGCCAAAGGAGTGCCGTTCTTGACCCAGACCTCCCCCGCCTTGAACTCGGAAAACCAGTAGCCGCTTTGCACGCACTCGGAGGCGAAAGCGGTCGAAGCGCCGACCTTGCGGATCGTGAGCGGCTCCACCGGAGCAGCCAGCTTGAGGGCGAGTTCAGCGGTGCGGCCGGTGATGATGCCCCACTGAAAATCCTCAAAGGGGTCGGTATCGTTGTCCCGGGCCAGTTGATGGATGGCATAGGCTGACTTCGTGCCTAGTTCCACCGGACGAGCCACCCAGCAGACCCAGCGCGGCTGCGCTTGGCGAAGCCCGGCCTGACACTCGAGCACGTCGGCCTGATAAGTCAGGATCTCCGCGCGATGCTCGGTTTGCAGGCGCGCAACCACCTTGGCCCACCCAGCGTCGGCTTGCGTCTCCTTGGAGACCAGCACGACGTAGTCGACGGCGGCCAGCGGCAAGCCGGCAAGACAGAGCAAGAGGGGAAGCAAGCGGGGCATGCCTCCAGACATAGACTCCGCCCTCCCCATGCCAAGCGCTTACCGACTCAAGGCTTCTCGAAGACCATCAGGTGCTGCCAAGGCAGGTCCGGACGGTTCTCCAGGAAACGAAACCCGGCCGCCGCGAACTCCTTGCGGGCTTGGGCTTCGGACATCTTGTGGAGCGTCTTGATGGGCACCTTGGGGTCTTCGGCCCGGAATTCCACCAAGTAGATGCGTCCACCCTTTTTCAGGGCGGCCTTGATTGAATTCAGCATCTCGGCGGGGTGATCGAATTCGTGGTAGGCGTCGACCATCAAGACCGCGTCGAGCGAGGCATCGGGCAGCTTGAGTTCCGTCACCGAGCCCAGGTGGGGCTCGACGTTCTTGAGGCCGCGCGCGCGCATTTCCTCCTTCATGTACGCCAGCATTTCGGGCTGGATATCGATGGCGACCACGCGGCCTTGCGGGACCAACGGCGCCAACCGGAATGTATAGTAGCCCGAACCTGCGCCGATGTCGGCGATGACCGCGTCGGGCGCGAGTTTGAGGGCGGCGATGGCTTTGGAGGGCGCCTCTTCCTTCTCGCGCTCCGTCCGCTCCAACCAACCGATGCCGGGGTGACCCATCACGTGGGAAATCTCGCGGCCATGGAAGGTCTTGCCGATTCCATCGGCAGAGGCCACGCAGGTGCCATAGTCTGGCTGGGCGGAAGTCACCAAGGGAGAGGCGACCACGGCTCCGCCGACGGAGGGTTGTTTGGCCACCGGCTTGGTCCAGAAGAACAAGCCGAAAGCAATGCCTAGCAGGACAATTGAACTCAGGACGGGGTAACGCTTCATCTCTCAGCCTTAAGCGACCTCCTGCCTCGGTGCAAGACGCCCCTAACAAAAAAGGCCGGACCCACGGGTCCGGCCTTCCTGAGGAAACGGCGTGATTACTTGGTGGCCGGAGCGTCCTTGGCCGGAGCCGGAGCTTCCTTGGCGGCGGGATTGCACTTCTCGCAAACCTTGGCTTCCTTGGCCGCCTTGACGCAGCAAGGGTGGGCGCAAGGCTTGCTGGCCTTTTCGGCCTTATCGCAGCAACCGCCGGTCTTGTATTTGGAGGTATCCACGGCCGGGGCAGCGGGTGCGTCCTTCTTGGCAGGGGCAGCAGTCGTGGACGCGGCGAACGCCAGCGAGGAGCAAACGGTGACGAGGGCGAGGAGGCGGAAGAGGTGCTTCATGGTGACCATGAATATGAAGCCCGCTCAGGTCACATCAAGGAGATTAGGCTTACCTGGCGCTGAACAAGCCGATGATTGCCCCCACCCCGACCAAAGCAGGCACGGAGAGCTTCTGCCGGTAGAACATCCAAGCGGCTACCGCCGAAACGAACATGAATAGCGGGGTCGAGACTTGCGACCAGTACAGCGCAGAACCCAGGTAGACGATGGCCCCGGCGGCGACGGCCGAGACCATGCCGAGCGCATCGTGAAAGCGACGATCCCCCACCCCCTCGTCAGCCAAGGGCGCGCAGGCCAAAAGGACCAGGGTCGAAGGCACAAACGTGAAGACCGCCGCGGTGATGAGACCAAGGACACCCAGTCCGACGCCACCATACCCGGCGAAGAGAGCGCCGTTGAACCCCGCCAAAAAGCCGATGAAACTACCGGCCAACAGCAAAGGTCCCGGGGTGGCTTCGCCAACGACCAAGGCATCGCCAAACCGAACATCGCCCAGCCAGCCCAAGGCGTCGGCGCGTACCCGCCAAACGCCGAGGGCGGCATAGGCGCCCCCAAAGGACGTCAGCACCGCGAAAAGTGAGACCTCGACGAGCTGCACGAAGCCGTGGCTATGCTTGAGCCATAACCATAGGGCCAAATAGACGAGCAACACCGGCAAAAGGAAACGCCCTATGCGCATCACCGCCGAGCGCAGCTGGTCGCTCACGGGCGGCGGTGCTTCCTCACCCTCGGGACGTACATACCAACCGTGCAACCCCGATGCCAATGCGATGAAGACAAACGGGGCGCCGAAGAAAAGACCACCGAACGATAAGCCCGCCGCCACCCGCCGAGGCAAGGCCTCGCAGGTCCGCCTCAGCATCTTCACCCCGACGACCAAGATCACCCCCGCCACGGCGGCGCGGGCGCCCGCGAACACGCCCGGCAAGAGCTCCCAGCCGCTACCCACCGCATAAAGCCAAGCCAAGACGCCGCAGGCGATCAACCCTGGCAGCACAAAGCCCAACGTGGCGGCGGCGGCTCCACGCCAGCCGTGCGTTCGCCAAGCAATCCAAGCCGCCAATTGCTGCGCCTCCGGGCCCGGCAAAAACAGGCAAAGCCCCAGGGCCCGCGTGAAAGCTTCCGTCGTCAGCCAGCCGCGCTTCTGAACGCATTCCTGCTCCAGGAGCGCAATCTGCGCCCCTGGTCCACCCCAGGACAGCAAGCCCATGCGCAACCAGAAGAAAAACGGGAACGAGGCCATGGCGATAGACCGAACAAAACGTGCCAACGCGGAACTGCACCAACAAAAAAGCCGGACCTGCAACCGGGCTGCGCGAGCGTCGCCGAAACCTGCCTTGTTTCTTTTTGCGGGCAGGAACGGCGGACTCGACCGGAGCCGGCTTCGGGGCCACCCTACACGCGCAACCCATTTCGATCAGCTTGGTGACCAGCTCGGCCCTGGACTCAGGGGTTACCGAGGTGCCCGTGCCCCCACCCGTGAAGTGTGCTCAGGCAGGGTGCGCCGGCCAAAAGACCTGCGCCGCATGCGCAGAAGGACATCACCTTGGGCTTTCCTATACGGATTAGGGAACGAGGCAAACCGCAAAAAAGCCAGAATCAGGCAAACTGGCCCAGCACGGACTTGCGAAAGCACCGCCCGGCCACTATATAGAAAATACTTTGTTGCGCCCCACGCCACAACCCCACCCCCGGCCCGCCGCAAGTCGCACCGGCTTCACCCTGCTGCTCTCGCTGGTCGTGCTGAGCATCATGATCCTCTCCGTAATCGTGGTGGCGGCCTTTCTTTCCGTCGAAAGCCGTTTGGCCACGCATGCGCAACTGGCCTTGCGCGCCCGCCTCAACGGGATCGTCGCCATGCGGCTGGCCTTGGCCCACACCCAACAAGAAGCGGGACCCGACCGACGCGTCACGGCGCGGGCCGACCTCGCCCAACCCGACGTCGCCATCAGCGACCTGCGCAACCCGATGTGGACGGGTGTATGGAACACCCAACGACCGAACCAGCCGCCCCACTGGCTCGTGAGCGGACGGGATGATTTCGAATCGGGCGCCCAGATGGTCTCACTCTCCGGCGAAGCCGACTACCCTGCTCCGATCTGGCTTCCTTGGCAGAAGGACTACACGCCGACGCCGAACAGCCTCATCACCCTCGTCGGCATGGGAAGCGCGAGCGGGGCGGAGGCCGACAAGCCCAGCGGCCTGGTCGCGTTGCCGCGCTTAACTTTTCCCGACGACACTTCGGGCAAATACGCCTACTGGGTCGGCGACGAAGGCATCAAGGCTCGCTTCAACCTCTTCGACGGACGGACCACCGGCACGGCTAATTCGCTCGGCAACCTCTTGGCGCTACGCAACCCGGTGACCCCCGGTCTCGCGCTCCTGGCCGGATTCGAGAACCATACCCCCGATGATGGCATGGCGCGCGGTCAGACCTTCGGCGACATCCGCAACCTCACGGGCTTCAGCGAAGGAACGACGGCAACGCCCAACTCGAATCGGCTTTTCCATGACCTTACCGCCAGCGCGGCCGGGGTCTTGGCCGATTCCTACCATGGAGGCCTGAAGCGCGACCTTTCCTTGGCCTTCGAACTCGCGGATGCCGACTTTCAGCGAACCGAGTTCGGCGGCGGCATGACGGGCGCCGCCGCGACCGGGACCGCGAACGGCATCGATGCCGTCGCCATGCGCGTGCCGCTCGACGGCAACTCCCTGACCGTGACCCCGGTCTTCAACCGAACCACGCTGGAGGGCGAGGTGCGCGGGCCCGCCTGGTGGGCCTTGCGCGACTACCATCGACTCTACAAGCAAGTCGGCTGGGACGCGGCGGGCCAGCCGACGCTGAAGGCACGCACCTTCTATCCGAACGCCAGCCGCATCATGCCGCCGACGGCGAACGCGGACCCGAACAACGTCCGCCAGACCACCTACAGCTACGGCCTGACCTACAACGGCGACCATGCTTCGCTCAACCCGCAGGCCACGGATTTCGGCAACTTCTGGAACCTGGGCGCCCAGCCTGTGCCCCGGCAACTCAACGTCGCGGCCACACCCTACATCCACCGCGTGATGATGGTGTTCAGCGTCAACATCGAGTACGCCCCCCAGGGCGGCGCCGCCATCTACTTCAACCTGACCCCCATCGTCGTCGTCCACAACCCCTACAACGTGGCGATGAATTTCGAAGCCCGCAACGGCGCGCCGGGCACTTATGCGCTCGCGGTCTCGTTCACGAACTGGGACCAGTGGATCTTCCGTTACAAGCGCTACGCCGCCTACGGCACCGGCCCGACGTCGACCTACGAGATTCCGCTCAGCTCCTTCTTCATGCAGCAGGATGACCAACAGGCGAACGCGAACGACATGTTCCGCCTCTACCTGCCGAACCTCACGCTCAAACCCGGCGAATTCCGCGTGCTTTCCTGCAGCTCCCCCAATATGCAGGATTGGAAACGCGTCGTCGAACTCTCCAACACCTTCAATCAGTCGGGCGGGTTCAACGATACGCTCAACGATTGGGGGTTCGGCGAAGATTCCCGGTGGTATTACGATGACGCCTTCGGTTTCGAAGTCCTGCCCGCGGGAGACTTCCGCATCCGCCAAGGCCTGGCGTGCTGGCCGGGCGACGTGATCAACAAGACGGCGTCCACGGCCAATTTCTACAGCAAATCCAGCGAACACACCGAGCTGTTCTATCGGGACCTCAACCCCGCGCGCGTGGGCTCCGCGGGTGAGAAGTTCTTCCCCAACTACTCGTGGATCGCGCCCAAATACAATAATCGGGGCACACCCCTGCCCCCTTCGGTCATCACCGTTATGGACCTCTCGGTCAAGACCGCGGATTGGACGAACTCCCCCTTCCCGGTCTTCACCCATTCCAACCCGATGGCGGCCTCCTGCCGGGCGGACGGAGCCGGCCGGACCGACCTCGGCGAAGGCAACGGCTACGTGGGGGCGTCACCGAGTTACCGCATGCGCCTTTTCCGTCCCTCTTCTTGGTCCGAAATCCTGCAAACCACCAGCGGTCTTGGATATGGCGGCTACTCCGTGAACAGCTCGGGATCGACGGTCGCCGTCCAAACGGAAATCCCCCTCGCCCCGCCGACCGGGCTGGCCCAGTATGCGCACGCGAACCTCAGCATGCGCGACCAACAACCGTTGCTCGGAATCGGCAGCAGTTTCGCCCACACGCAGGTCAATGGGCAACGGACCACGCAGCTCACCAGCCCCAACTGGACCGATTACGACCAAGCTTACCTGCTCAACAACGCCGTCTGGGACCAGTTCTTCCTGTCCAGCGCCGCGCCCGAGATGGCCAAGGCCGCGACGCCGGCCGACCCCATCCCGGCCGACCCCACGGCCAATCCGAACGCCAATGCGAACGCCAATGGCAATGGCAACCCGAACACCACCCCCGCCGAGACCCGTTCCCTCAGCCAGGTGCTAGACGACTTCGTCAACGGCTTCCAGCCGCTGAACAACCCGCGCATGCGCCTGCTCGGCGAATACCGCGGCGGCCCCGATCTCCGCGCCGCCATGGGCGACTACCGGCGGTCGGCCTCGGTCCTCCTCCACGACGGCACCTTCAACGTCAACAGCACCTCGGTCGAGGCATGGACGGCGGTGCTCGGAGCGGCTAAAGCGGCCGCCACCACCCGCTACGCCGCGAACCTACCGAACACCACTAGCGCTCCGATCCAGCCCCAGAACGCCCGTTACCCCCGGGCACTCCCCCAAGGCACCGCGGCGGTCGCCGCCGGCTCGATGACGAACACCTCGAACTGGTCCGGCTTCACCAGCCTTTCCGATGACCAAGTGCGCAACTTGGCCAAAGCCATCGTGGAGGAGAACAAGGCTCGCTTCAAGGTGCTGACGCGGACCGAACGCGACCAAGGTTACCCACCCGCGGCCCGCATCTTCCGCGGGCAGCTGATCGCCGCCACGCCTTATTTGGGCCTCACGGAATTCGTCAACCGCTTCCTCCACCCGAGTCCGCTGGTCTCGCGCTGCGGGGCGCTCCAATCCGCGATCTTCCGTTCGGACAAATATTACGCGAATAAAGCCGACAACTCCGACCGACTCTCCAATCGCCTCTCCAACAAAGGCCTCCTCGGAAAAGTCGACGCGGCGGCGCTCTCCACCCCGACGGCCGGGCCGTTCGCCAACCCCGAAAACATCGAACTCCCCGACCCCACCGGCGCCAACGTCACCCACGCGGCCCTTGGTGCACCGGGCAACCTCCTGCAATCCGACCTCCTGGAAGTCATCGGTAGTTCC
>DBCN01000131.1:0-10148 GCA_002293065.1 Opitutia bacterium UBA957 | reverse complement strand
TCGCAGGTCCCGGGCGCGACCACGACCGGCGACGTGACCACCAGCAACCAGTTGACCGCCCTCAATCATCTGCTCGGCCGGCGCTTCCGCATCGTCTCCTTCCGCACCCTCAAACCGAATGAAATCTAAAGCCATCCTCTGTCTGGGATTGGCCTTGATGGCCGACGTCGGCGCGGAGGAAAAACCGCCGGTCATGGTCACCGTGAACCTCCGAGCCATCTCCTTGGACGGCCCCATCCTCGGCCACGGTTACCGCAAGGACGGCAAGGTCGTCCCGCTCGTCATCGCGCCCGACTTCTTCACGCAGGAATTCACCTACCGCGGCAATCCGCACTTCGAGCTCCTGCCCCTGACGGCCACGGTCAATCCCGAGGAAATCGCCAAGCTGCTGGCCCGCCACCCGACCGGGAAGCCCAGCGACCTGAGCATCAAGTCGCCATTCGCACCGCACACGATCGCGAAACCCAACGGCCCGCAGAAAAGCTTGCTCGCCGTCGGCCCGGATCCGCGCAAATCCGCCGACCCCCGCAAGTCGGCCGACCCGCGAGCTTCGGCCGACGCCGCCAAGACCCTCGACCCGGTGCGTTCCGGAGACCCCCTCAAATCAGCCGACCCGGTTCGGTCCACCGATCCAGTCAGATCCGCCGATCCCATCCGCTCCGGCGACCCGCTCAAGTCAAGCGTCCCGGAAAAAACCACGGTAGCCCAAAAGACCCTCAGCCCGGAAGAAAAGCGCAAAAAGCGCCTAGCCGCTTTCGTACCAGTCTCGGTCGAACCACCCAAGAAGCCGGACAAGGATAAGGAAAACAAACCGATTGCTTGGATCGACCTACCGACCACTCCCGGCCCGCACCACCTCATCCTCCTGGTGAATCCCGGCGACCCCAAGGGCGGCATTCTCGCCATCGACGATGCGCCTGGCGCTTTTCAGTACGGGACGATCCGCTTCTACAACCTCTGCCCTCACCCCGTGGAAATCCAGCTCCCAGGTAACCGGACCAAGATCGGCTCCAAGGGCAGCACGGTCGTTCGGCCAAATGCGGACGATGGCACCTACTTCGAGGGTACCATCCACTCGCGCTCCGCCATCGATGACCAAGAAACCCTGAGTTACAGTTTTCGCTATTTCCAGCAAAACGACCTCCGGACGCTCTATTTCATCCTTCCCTCATCCGAAAGCGAAGGCCAGGTCATCATCAAAGGCGTCGAGGACCGTTACCGCCCGCCAGAGCCGGCCATCAGATAGGTTGTTTTAAGGCGTCGTCAGGACGAGTTATTCACAGCCAGCCCAAGCAAAATCCATCGTAAAAATCTTGGAATCGGGTTCAAGAAGGGTGACCATCTGAAGAGGTCCCACCCTAGGCCTATGAGCAGATTACCCCACCCTTCGTCGCGACGCGGCTTCAGCCTCGTCCTTTCCCTGACCATCATGGCGATGATGGTCATGGTCGTCATCGTTCTTGCCGCATTCTTGAGCGTGGAGTCGAAGTTGGCCAAGGCCGCCCAATACCGGACGCAAAGCAAGCTGCACGCGTTGGTCTCGCTCCGTCTGGCCCTCGCGCATCTCCAACAGGAAGCCGGTCCCGACCGCCGCATGACCGCCCAAGCGAACCTCGGCGCCAACAGCAACCAGCCGGGCTGGAATTGGCAAACGATCCGCAACCCGCTGTGGACAGGTGTCTGGCGCAGCGATCGCCCCACCCAGCCCCCCGCTTGGCTGGTCAGCGGTCGCCACGATCGCCCCGCCAATTCGCAAAGCGTCAACCTCTTCGGCAAGACCGATTACGAAGCCGACCATTGGGTGCCCTTCCAAACGGATTACGCCCCCAAGGCTGGGCCCATGATGATCACGTTGGTCGGCGATGCCACGGCGTTGCCCGCGGAGCTCATGAACTGGCCGACGACGCCGGGCCGTCCCGATGGGCGTATCTATCTGCCCAAGGTGCCGCTGCCCGACGCCAACGTGGCCGGCTCCTACTGCTACTGGATCGGCGATGAAGGCGTGAAGGCGAAACTCAACCTCACGGATACGCGCCTGACGCCGCCCGCGGGCACCACCGTCAGCGCCGACCAGCAAACCTACAACCAAGTGATGGCGCTCAGGGGCACCGGCCGGACGGGCATCGAGATCCTGAAGGGCTTCGAGAACATCCCCCTAGGCGGGATTGACAGTCGGGCCACCAAGCTGTCCGACCTCAACCTCCTCGACCCAGGTGCCTTCACCGAAACCACCCCACCGACCATCGCCCGAAAGGCCTGGCCCAGCCTGACGATGGTGTCCCGCGGCCTGAACACCGACTCCCAATGGGGCGGGCTGAAGATCGACCTCTCCATCGCCTTCGAAAAGACCGATGCGGAGTTCAAGGCCAGCGAATTCGGCGAAGGCCCCCCGCCCAAGGATTCTGCGGGCAACCCGCTCAGCGGCGTGACCTACACCTTCAACCCCAAGGGCACCATCAATCGCGCGGCGTATGGGAATGCCAAGGTGGATGTGAAATACGACGGGACCCCTTTCGGCGGCACGAACGGCAGCCACCTCATTTCGCCGCTCTATTCCTACACCTTCAACAACACCACCGTCCGGGGTCCCACTTGGGAAGCCCTGCGCAACTACCATCGGCTCTACAAGGAAGTTGCATGGAACGACTCCACCAATCCTATCGCGGGTTCGCCGACCCTGCGCGCGCGGACGCACTTCCCGAACACCATCAGTCTGAAGAATTTCTACGGCGGGACGGCCCACTACGGCCACATGTACAACCGCATGGACACCTCCGAGGACGTCTATGTCTCGAACAACCAGCGCCCCCAACCGACGAAAGTGGGGGCCACGCCGTATGTCGCCCGCGAGATGCTGGTCTGGGGCCTGCAGAACAATGGCGGCACCCTCCGCTTGACGCTCTCCCCGATCACCGTCCTGCACAACCCCTACAACGTCGCCATGCGGCTCAAGCGCGAAAATCAAAATGATATCGCAGCCATGCGTCTATCATTCCGAGGATGGAGAGACTGGTATATTGACTTCAATCGAAACGACGCGCCGGCAGGTACTCCCAGCCGATGGTCGCACTCCTTGGAAACACTCGCAAAAAGAAGCGATTCCTCCGTTAACTGGAATGAGAGTTTTAGAACTTACATCCCGGAAATAGTTCTCCAACCAGGCGAATTTAGAGTATTCACCCTTGCAGCTAAACAACTTCCCTTAAGTCGCTTCGCCTACACCGTAAATAGTTTTGATTTCCTAGGCTGTTTCTACACCAACTGCCTAGATAGAAACAGCAACGACTTAACCCTAACAAACGAAACCCTCGAGGTAAGTGTAAGAAGCGCTGGACCATTCTACGTCAGGCACCTGCTGACATCTTGGCCAGGAGATAGCATCATGGAGACTGGAAACTCCGATGACCGTACTCTCTATAATGTCTGCAGCGAAGTCACCGAACTGCTGTCAAACTCCATGGGGCAGGACCCTAATAAAATTTATCGAAGCGGCGAAGCCCCGCCAAAATTTATCCCGCAGGGCGCGGCCCTCCCCAGCCCTGGCCAACCCCCGCAAGTCCTCGCCGTCTTCGACTACGGCGTCCGCTGGGGCGGCGATCCGCTGGGCTTCCCGATTTTCGTCCACTCGAACCCCACGGCGGCCATGACCCGACCGGAAGCCACGGGCATCGGCCCCGGCGCCATGCCCGCCGGCTACGCGACGACTTCCAACAGCTACAAGCTCGTGGTTCGCGGGGCCAACAACTGGGCCGAAGTCTTCGAACCAGGGCAAGACCCCGCGCTGGCCTTCGGCGGGACGTCCGTCCGCTCCTCGGGTCTCAATACCGCGGTCTACACCGAAATCCCGCTCGGACCGCCGGTTTCGCTCGCGCAGTATACCCACGCCAACCTGCACATCCGCGACCAAGACCCGCTCTTCGCGATCGGGAACAGCTTCGCCCCCCTCTATTCCCCCATCAATGCCGTCTCCAATTACCGGAGCGCGCATAACTGGACCGACATGGACCGCGTCTGGTTGGCCAACGCCGCCATCTACGACCGCTTCTTCCTTTCCGGCGCGGCTCCCGCGGTGTTCCGCGGGGTCGAACAAAAGACGCTGATCAAGGTCCTCGATGATTTCGCCGCGGGAACGGGTACGCTCGGCAACCCCCGCACGAAACTCTTCAGCTTCCGCGATGCCGCCACGACGCGCGCGATGCTGGCCGACCACCGACGCATCGCCGGGGTGACCTGCACGGACGGGGCTTTCAACGTCAACAGCACCTCCATCGAGGCCTGGGCGACCGTCTTGGCGAGCGCGAAGAAGAACGCCATGGGCAAGCTATCGGCCGACCTACCCGCCAAGACCCAGAACGCGCGTTACCCTCGCGCCGCCCGGGGCGCCGATGTCTCGGACTATAACTACAAGAAGCCCTTCAGCAACAAATCGGCCTGGTCCGGCTTGGCCACCTTGGATGACGATCAGATTCGCCTGCTGGCCAAGTCCATCGTCGAAGAGACCCGCAAGCGCCTCACGAACAACCACCGCAGCGAGGTCAACCTCCAGCCCTCCATGGATGTACATGCCCCCGTCGTTTTCCGCGGACAGACCGTACCGGTGCCCTACATCGGCCTGGCGCAGTTCGTGAACCGCTGGCTGTGCGGCGCCGAGAACCCGCTTTCCTACGCCGGCTGCCTGCAGAACGCGATTGTCCGCGCGGATGTCGACGGCGCCAACTTATCCAACCGGACGACCAACCCGGCGCCCCTCTCCGACACCGCACAACTGGCCGCGACGACGACGCCAGGCATGGTGCCTTGGACCGACCCGGCTTTCCGCGTAAACATCAAACTCGCCGACCCACGCTCCGGCGGCACGAACCGCGCGCACCTTCATCAAGCCAGCGCCGCTTCGCTGATTCAGTCCGACATCCTGGCGGTCATCGGTCCGGCCCTGACGACGCGTTCCGACACCTTCACCATCCGGGCCTACGGCGACGTCACCGAGCGCCCCGGCTCCAACTCCAGCCTCGGCGCCTGTTGGGTTGAAGCGGTCGTCCAACGCACCCCCGAATTCTGCGACGCTTCCCAACCCCCCGAGATGGAAGTCAGCGATCCCATCGATGGCGCGCGACACAACCCAGCCCTGAAGGCCACGAACAAGGCGCTGGGGCGTCGTTTCCAGATCGTGTCGCTCCGCGTCCTTTCGCCCAAAGAACTTTAATGCGTTCCCTTATCATCACGCTGACGGCGGCCGCGGTCAGCCTCCTGGGCCAAGCCAACGACCCCAACGCCCCCAAGGTCTCCGTCAAGTTCCGCGCCTTGGCTTTCGACGCCCCGATCATCGGCTCCGGTTACCTCGACGGCACGACGGCAAAGCGTCTCGACATCAGCAACGACTTCCTCTCCGGAGAGCAGACTTACCGCGGCGTGCCGACCATCGCCTTCGTGATGGTGGATGACCTCACCAAGCAGGCCCCCGAAGCCCCACCGGAAATCCTCGCCGCGCGCAGCCGTGGCTCCGCCGCCCAGGAACGCGCCCGCAAGGCCAGCGAAGAGTACACGCGGCTGAGCGACTTGGCCGCCAAAGCCACCACCGGCAGCCGCGAAGGCCAAGCCGGCAAGATTTCTGCGTCCGAATTGGCCGAAGCCGAAGCCGCGCAGGCCCGTCTCAGCGAGCTTTCCCGCATCATGGCGGAAGCGAACAAGGAAGCCGATGACGCGCAGACGGAGGTAAATAACCGACAGCGCGACCACCAACAGGCCCTCACGGAAGCGAAGAACTCCAAGGCCGGCAAAGCCAAGGCACCCACCCCTCCTCCCGCCAAAACCGCCGACAAGGGCAAGGCGCCGTCTGTTCCGCCGGCGCCCTTCGCCACGTACACCTTCCCCGCCGACGGAAAATACATCCTGCTCTTCGCTTCCGCCGGCAACGCCAAGCGCATCATGGCCATCGAGGACAAAGAAGGCTCCTTCCCCTTCGGCTCCTACCTGTACATCAACCTGACGGGCAAGCCGGTCGAGGTGCGCTACAACGGCAACTCCACCCCGATCGCGCCGAACGGACGGGCCGTCATCAAGGCGCCCGTGGCCAACGACACCTACGCGCAAGGCGAGGTCCTGACCCCGGGCGAAGACGGCTTCCAGATCGGCTACATCGCCCGTACCTACCAGCAGGCCGATGTCCGCACCCTCTTCTTCCTCCTGCCCAGCGAAGCCGGCGGCCACTCGATCAACATCAAGGGCATCGAAGAACGCAAGCAGCCCGAACCGGTCGCCGACCCCAACGCGGGGGGAGCGGCGGGCGGCAAAGCGGCGACCAAGTAAAGCTTACGCGCTGTAGCGCCAGTCGAGGATTTCCGCCTGCGGCAGCTTGCGACCCTGCCAGCGATTCCACTGCAGCTTGACGACCAAATCGACCGAGCGGCCCAACTCGGGCATGCGGTTGGCCATGCGCCAAGCGACGAAGTTCAGGCGACGCCCCGCGATCGGCGCGCTCTGGTAACGGAAGTTACCGTCGCCAAAGGCCGTGGGCACACGTTCAAAGACGAAGGATTTCACGCCAAAGAGCGGCTCGGGATTCCCTTCGCCATACGGCTGGAGCAACTCGAGGTCATCCAACAAACGGTCGGTGACTTCCGTCGCCTTGATCCAGTGGACGATGTCCAGGTCGCGGCCGTCGACGACGGGGGCGCCCGCGACCTTCTGCGCGGCGATGGCCGCGGAGAAGCGAACCCGGAAAGCCTCCACATCGGCCGCGGCCAAGGAGACGCCGACGGCCATCGGATGGCCACCAAACGTCTTCAGCAGGTCCGCGCAGGCGGTCAAAGCTTCCACGAGGTTGGTTCCTGGGACGCTCCGACCCGAGCCCTTGGCGACGTCGCCTTCCTTGCCGAGGACGATCACGGGTCGGTCCAAGGCCCGGCAGATCTTGCCGGCGGCGATACCGACGACGCCCGGGTGCCAATCCCCGTGCACGACATAACCGGACAGGCCCCCCATGGCTTCGGCTTGGGCGGTCGCCTCTTCGGTCACGCGCTTGTCGATTTCCTGACGTTCCCGGTTGATGGCGTCGAGTTGCGCGGCGTCGCGTTCGCAATCTTCCGCCGAGGAAGAAAGCAGGAGCTTCAACGGCAAGGAAGCATCCGCCAGCCGGCCGCTGGCGTTGATGCGTGGACCGATGCGATAGGAGACATCCACCGAGGTCAGCACGCCGCCGGGCTCCATGCCGCTGACGGCGATGAGGGCGCGCACGCCCGGTCGGCGGGCTTCCCCGAGGGCGCGCAAGCCATGCGCCGCGAGGATGCGATTTTCGGCCACCAACGGCACGAGGTCGGCGATGGTGCCCAAAGCCGCCAAATCGAGGTAATCCTTCACCTGAATCTGCGTGCCCCGTTCGTCGCCCGCCAGACGCAGCACCTTGAGCAGGCCATGGACGAGCTTGAAGACGAGGCCAGCGGTGCAGAGCGACTGCCAAGCCGCTTCCGGGGCGTCGTTGACGCGGGGGTTGACCAAGATGCAACCGGCGCGCGCTTCCTTGGCCGTGTGGTGGTCCACCACGATGACATCGACGCCTTCGGCCTTCAGGCGATCGACTTCGGGCTTCGAGTTGGTGCCGCAGTCCAAGGCGATGAACAAGGAGGGCTTGGCTTCGGCCAGGACGCGGTCGAGCGCGGCCATCGAAAGGCCATAACCCTCCTCCAATCGTCGCGGCACGAAATGCGCGGGGTCAGCGCCGAGCCGACGCAGGAGATGCACCAACATCGCGGTGCTGGAAACCCCGTCGACGTCGTAGTCGCCCAAGATGGCGATGCGCTCGCCTTGATTGACGGCGCGGACGATCCGTTCGGCGGCCTCGCGGAGACCACCGACGGCGAACGGGTCGGAGACGTGCGCGAGCTGCGGACGCAGGTGACGCTCCGCGTCGGCCTCGTCGGCGAAGGCGCGGGCGAGGACGTAGGCGACGGGGTCGCTGACTCCAAGCGAGACCGCGATACGCCGGGCAAGCCCAGCATCCGCGGCCCGGTATAACCAGGCGGCCATGGTAGTGGTTTACGACCTGACCTCAGGCGTCGGAACCGGCCTCCCACGAGTAGCTCTTGGGCAGTTCGGCGTCGTCGACGCCTTTGCGTTCACCCTTGTGCCACCAGTAGAAGATCGGACTGGCGATGAAGATGGAGGAGAAAGTACCGGTGAGGACACCGTAGATGAAGATCTCGCCGTAGAGACGGACGTCGCCGGCGCCGAAGATGTAGAGCGCGACGGCGCACAGGAACACGGTCGAGGACGTCAGGATCGTACGCGACATGGTGCGGTTGATCGCGAAGTGGATGATGTCGCGCAGCGAGCGTCCCGGGTTGGAGGTCAGCTCTTCCCGGATGCGGTCGAAGACGACGATGGTGTCGTTGATCGAGTAGCCGATGATCAAGAGCACCGCCGCGATGAGCGTCGCGTTGAACTGTCCGCCGAAAAGGACGAACAGGGCGACGGTCAGGAGAACGTCATGCAGGGTCGCCACCATCGCGGCGACGCCGAAGCCGGCTTCGAAACGCAAGGCCACGTAGATGCCGATGCCGAGCAGGGCGAGCACGACGGACCAGATGGCGTTCACCCGGAGCTCGGCGGAGACCGAACCACCGATGGCTTCGCGCGACAGCATCATCGCATCGGCGGAAAGCGTCGGGTCCTGCAGCATCTCGGGGTGCTGGGCCTTCAACCCGGCGACGATCTTCTTGAGATTGGCGAAGTCGCCCTGGGAGCGGTCCTTCGTCAACTCGGTCTCGATGCGCAGCCGCGAGGCGCCGCCACCGATGGCGGTCACGAGGGTGACCGTGGTGTCGGGCAGACCGAGGGATTCAGCCACCTTGATGACATTGGTGGTGTCGACCTTCTCCTTGGCGCTGATGGCCACGAGGGTCGATTCGCCGCCGCGGAAGTCCTTACCGAAGGCCTCCTTGCCCTTGTAGGCGAGCGCACCTAGGCCGACCGCGATGAGCAGCCAGGAGACCGTGAAGGCCATGCGGGCATAGTTCAGGAAGGGAATATCCAACGTCGGACGGAAGACCGGCAAACCGAAGACGCGCGTCATGACGCCGCGGGACAAGGCCAGTTCCTGGAGGCCGCGACAGGTGATGAGCGAGGTGAAGACCGTCGTGAAGATACCGATGGTCAAGGTCACGCCGAAACCACGGATCGGTCCGGTGCCCATGAAGACCAGGATCAAGGCCGTCAGCAAAGTCGTCAGGTTGGCGTCGATGATGGTCCAGGTCGCGCGGGCATAGCCTTCCCGCAAGGACATCGCACGATCCTTGCCCAGAGCGGCTTCCTCGCGGACGCGCTCGAAAATGAGGATGTTGGCGTCGACCGCCATACCGAGGGTGAGCACCAAGGCGGCTACGCCCGGCAAGGTGATGGTCGCATCGAAATAGGCCAAGGCGCCGAGAATCATCAGCAAGTTCAAGACCATGCCGAGGACCGCGATGAAGCCGCCCCAGACGTAGAAGCCGACCATGAAGAGGATCACGAGCCCGACGGCGACGGCCGAGGCCACGACGGACTTGGACTGCGCGTCTTTGGCGAGCGAAGGACCGACCGAAGTCACATCCTGCGTGATGAGGGGGAACTCCAGCGGATTGTTCAGGACGGAGGCCAATTCGAGGGCTTCCTCGCGCGAGAAGGAGCCGGTGATGGTCGCTCCCGAGCTACGGATGGCTTCCTTGACGGTCGGGGCGGACTGGAGCTGGCCGTCGAGGACGATGGCGAGCTGGCCGATGCCGCGGGTATTGCCTTCGGCGATCTTGGCCGTGAGGTCTCCGAATTTCTTCGAGCCCTCGTCGGTGAAGGTCATGCTGACGTAGAAGGACAGGCCGTCGTCGGAGCGCGCGGCGGAAGTCTTGATGATCTTGCCGGTGGCGTCGGCCTTCTTGCGCACGTAATAACGCTGCATCGTGACCTCGCCCGTCCGGCGGTCGACGTTGCGCTCGGTCAGGACTTCATAGGTCGCGATCGCGCCGCTGTCGTCCTGCAGGGCCTTGGTCGAACGTTCGCGGTCGGTGGGTGCCGGGCGCTCCCCGCGATAGACCTGACGGAACTCCAACTTGGCCGGCTTCTTGAGCGCGTCCATGATGTCGGGGTTGTTCGCGGCGTCTTCGCCGGGCAACTGCACTTCC
>DBCN01000059.1 GCA_002293065.1 Opitutia bacterium UBA957 | reverse complement strand
CAGGTGGGCAACGTGGGCGTGGGTGGCGCCAACCCGCTCCGTCTGCAGTCGATGACGACGTCCGACACCGAGGACGTGGCGGCGACGTTGGCCCAATGCATCCGCTTGGCGGAAGCGGGCAGCGAAATCATCCGCATCACGGCACCCAACAAGGCCGCCGCCGCGGCCCTCAAGGATATCCATCGGCAGTTCCGCGCCGCCGGGTTCGCCCAACCGCTGGTCGCCGACATCCACTTCCTGCCGGTCGCCGCGATGGAGGCGGTCGAACACGTGGAGAAGGTGCGCGTCAACCCAGGCAACTACGCGGACAAGAAGAAGTTCGCGGTGCTGGAATACACCGACGCGGCCTACGCCGAGGAGCTGGAGCGCCTGCACGAGGCGTTCACGCCGCTGGTCCTCCGCGCGAAGGCGCTCGGTCGCTCCCTCCGCATCGGCACCAACCACGGGTCGCTGTCCGACCGCATCATGAACCGTTTCGGCGACTCGCCCAACGGGATGGTGGAGTCGGCCCTGGAATTCATCCGCATCGCGGAATCCCACGGCTTCAAGGACATGATCCTGTCGATGAAGTCGTCCAACCCCAAGGTGATGGTGCAGGCGTACCGTCTCGCGGCGGCCCGCATGGACGAACTGGGCATGGACTACCCGCTGCATCTCGGCGTGACCGAGGCCGGTGAAGGCGAAGACGCCCGCATCAAGTCCGCCATCGGCATCGGTTCGCTGCTCGCCGACGGCTTGGGCGACACGCTCCGCGTTTCGCTCACGGAAGACCCATGGTTCGAAATCCCGGTCTGCCGCGAGATCGCCTCCCGCGCGACGGACCTCGCCACGCTGGGCGCGGCTTCGGAAAGCAAGCTGCCCGCCGACCCAGCCGATGCTTTCTCGTTCACGCGCCGCCCGACGGACCGTATCGAGCTTTCGGCCTCCTGCCTCGCCGGCTCCAACGAGACGCCCCGCGTCATCGTGCGCAGCCACCAAAGCCTCGCCGACTGGCAAGCGGTCGCGAAGGAACTGCTCGATGTCCACGCCGCCCAACGCGAGGTGCGCGCCGAGGGCCTGCTGCTCCGACTCGACGACCCCAGCCATGCCGCCGGACTCCGCTCGCTCCGCAAGGCGCTCGGCCCGACGGTACCTTCGCTCTGGGTCGAAACAAGCCTCTCAGCCGCCGAGTTCCCGTTTGATGGTACCGGCAGCCGTCTCGTCGTGGTGAAGGGTTTTGCCGCCAAAGACCGCGCCGAGGTTAAAGCCTGGGCCGAGGCCTGCGTCCGCCATGACGCCATCTTGGCGGCAGATGTGGAGGGCCCGACGGTGACGACTCTGGCCAAGGAGCTGCAGGCGATTCCCGCCGGGCGACTCATCCTGACGTCCTCCCAGCCGCAAAGCGGGCTGCATGCGACCGGAACCTACCGCGAGCTGGCCCGCTGCGCCGCCGTGGCCCAACTCTCCGCCCCCCTCTGGATCCGCGCGACCGCCGCCAACGCGGTCCGCCTCGACCCGGGCTTCCAATCCCGCCTGCTCGAGGCATCCATCCTCGCCGGTGGCCTGCTGGTCGACGGCTACGGCGACTTCCTCTCGTGCGAGACGCCCGCGACGACGGCGAAGTCCCTGACGCTGGCCTACGATATCCTGCAAGGCGCGCGCATGCGCCAGACGAAGACGGAATATGTGGCCTGCCCTTCCTGCGGCCGCACGCTCTTCGACATCCAGTCGACGACGCTGAAGATCAAGGAACGCACGGGCCACCTGAAGTCCGTCACCATCGCGGTCATGGGGTGCATCGTGAACGGCCCCGGCGAGATGGCCGACGCTGACTTCGGCTACGTCGGCGGCGCCCCCGGCAAGATCAACCTCTACGTCGGCAAGACCCCGATTAAATTCAACGTCCCCCAAGAAGAAGCCGTCGAACGCCTCGTCGACCTCATCAAGGAAAAGGGTAAGTGGGTGGAAGCGTAATGACGACCAAGCGACAGCCTGACCATTAAATGGTGACCACTCCAATACCATGAACAAATGCCCTTGGGAGGAAATCTCGGGATTCCAGCACATGTATGAGTTTGATCGTTTCGTGGAATGGATGAATGAACAAGTGCGTGAAAGGATTTCGGAAGAGATTATAGTTCAAAAACCGCTCCTTTCGAGAAGCACTTTTGGGGAGAAATGGTATCGGCACATTGAGAGCGGCGAAGTTTATAGGTTGGCTTGGCCAGATCCGCCATTTACGGGTCTATTTAAGAAGGTGGTTTAGCCTCGGCTTGTTAGTGCATAGAGACGGTCCCGCTTTCTTGCTCTAGTGTTGTGCCGTGTGGCGATGATCGTGAGACTCCCTCGATTCAGCACTCTCCTGCCTTCCTCCAACTGCCAACCGCTAATCCTCCGATCCCCGCCCCCTTTTTCAGCCCTCACCCGCTCCCCGCACCCCGCCCTCCGCTTGACGGCCCTATCCCCCATCCCCAATCTCCCAATCAATTCCCTCCTCCCCTCCGCCACTGCCCTCGCAAGCACCCCACGCCGCAGGACGTACACCTGCCGATGTGAAGCTGCGCATACGGGCAGCCTTGCTGGACAAGTTATTCCTGCTCGTGATGGTGGTCGTCGTGGTTGGTTCCACCGGCTTCGCGTTGGCCCAACTGGAAGGCAACCACCCGGCGAGGTCGCCCGACGACGCTTCGCCTGTCCTCTCCTTCCTGATACTGTTCGCCGAGCTCACCTTCACTACGGTCGCGACTTATTTCGGACTGACGATTTCCTCGGAGAAACACGCCACCTGGGGCCAACGACTGACGGGCCTGGAGGTCGTGGACGACCGCACAGGCGAAGCGCCGACCAAAGGCCAGGCGTGGAATTGGGCCCTGTTGCAGGCCTTGGCTCGATGCAGCGGAATCGGCCTCATCGTCTACATCCCGATCCTTTCGCACTCCCGCGGTCAGTCCCCGATGGACAGCATCGCGCATCTTCAGGTCGTCAACCGGAACAAAGATTAGGACCCCTCGCTTCCCTATGGCTGGCGCCTCCTGCCGGCTGCAAGTCCACCTTTGAATTTCATGCCTCGGGTAGGGTCGCGACTGCGTCGCGTCCG
>DBCN01000026.1 GCA_002293065.1 Opitutia bacterium UBA957 | reverse complement strand
TGCAGTTGGGTGCTTATTGCCATGCGGCCCGCCTGCGCCCTGGCGCCGGCGAAATCATCGGTGAATTGGTCTTCGTCGACCCGACCGACGGTTCCAAGCAGACGATGGCGTTGCCGGATACGGCCGAGGCCGACCTGCTGCAGCAGGCGGAAACGCTCGCGGCCCATGCGGAGAACCGCCGCGCCAGCCATGCCCGGTTGCTCAATCTGCCCGACCGGATTCCGTTCAAGGAACCCCGTTCGGAATGGCTCCAGGCTTGCGCGGACCTCGACCAAGCGACGATGGAGTCGCCCATCCGCCTGATGGTCGCGCCCACCGGCTTCGGGAAGACTTCCGCGGCCTTGCGCCACGGGCTCTCGCTCCTGCGCAGCGGGCGGGCCGGTCGCCTGCTCTACCTCACCGGCAAAGGGACGGGCCAAATCCAAGTGCTCGCGGAACTGCGCCGCTTGGCCAAACCCGGCGAACTGCGCGCGTTGGTGCTTCGACCGCGTTCCGAACACGAGATCGATGGACTCTCCGACGACCCCGAAGAGATCCGCCGCAATTGGGCCCGGGCGGCCATCGACCCGCAGGCGCTGCTCGCCGATGGCGCCGAGCTGCGGCGCATCCGGGAACTCGGCCGCATCGCCGGCGTACCTCCTTGGGACATCACGAAAGCAATGCTCGGCCACGCGGAAGTCGTCATCTGCGACTACAACTACGTCTTCTCGCCGCGCAACCGTTCGGCCCTCGAAACCGTCCCGGGCTGGAACGATAGCGACACGGTGCTCATCGTCGACGAAGCGCATAACCTACCCGAACGCGCGGCCGAATGCCTTTCCCTGCGGGATGAGGCGCAGTCCGCGGCCGACTTCGCCTTCACGTTGTCCGCCTGCAAAGCCCCCGCGCCGTGGTGCACGACGATGCAAGCATGGGCCGACTTCCTGCACCGCCTGCCCAAGGCCGACGCCCTCTCGCCCGACGACCGCGTCGAGGCCATGGCCCTGGCCGAAAAGATGTCGCTCCTGGGCACGGCCTTCCCGCTCGATACGGACACATTACCTGAGGAAGCCCGCGCGGGTGTCTGGAACGCCGCCCTGTGGTCACAACGGCTCGAAGCCGCCGACCTGGGTTGGCTGCTCTGGTCGCCCAAACCCGGACTGCTCAACTTGGATTGTCTCTCCGCCGCCAAGGCCACCGGCGAACGCCTCGGAGCGTTCGCGCATGCCCTTCTGATGACGGCCACGCCCGGCCCGCGCGGCGCTTTGGCGGCCGAATGCGGCCTCGACCCCGACACGCTCACGCGCGTGGATGCACTCGCCCCGTGGCGACAGGAAGCGTACACGGTGGCGATCGATGGCCGCGTCGATACGCGCCTCAAGACGCGCGAGTCCCATGCCAACCGCACGGCGAACGCGCTCCTCAAGCTTTCCGAAGAAGGTGCGGTGGCGGCCTTCTTCCCGTCCTACCGCTACGCCGAAAGCATCGTCGCGGAAATCCAACGGTTGAAGCCGCATGCCCCCGTCGCCCTGCAGCCCCGCGGCCTCGGCCCCGAAGGCACCGCCCGCTTCGTCGAAGAAGCGCTGGACCGAAACACCATCCTTTGCCTCATCCTGGGTGGCTCGCTCGGGGAAGGCGTCGACATGCTAGGTGGTCGCATCCGCTCGGCGGTCGTCGTCGGCCCCGCCCTCCCCGAGGTCAATGCGCTGCAGGAAGCCCGCCGTAAGATGCACGTGCAGGACGGCGCCGAAGACGCGTTCGCCTTGGCGTACGTCCGCCCAGGCATGCGCAAGGTCAACCAAGCGCTCGGCCGGCTGGTCCGCGCGCCCGGCCATACCGCGCGCGTGCTCCTGCACTGCCGACGGTTCGCGGACGAGACCTACAAGACCCTGCTGTCGACGGAATACGGCGACCCCGAGATCCTGACGGACGACGAGGACTTCCACCGTTGGACGGCCCGCAGCTGAAGTCGCTTAGACCTTCGAGATGACGCGCGCGGCGGGGAAGCGGATCTTGGCGAGGTTCGCGTACTTATCTTCCGACGAGCGGTAGCCGGCGGCGCAAGCGACGACGGTCTGGTAGCCGGAGCCGGCGAGGCCGAGGATCTCGTCGTACTTGGCAGGGTCGAGGCCTTCGATGGCGCACGTGTCGACGCCGAGGACGGCAGCCGAGGTCATGAACTGGCCGAGGGCGATGTAGCACTGGCGGGCGGCCCACTCGCGCTGTCCGGCGAGGTCCTTGCCCTTGACCACGCCACCGATCATCATCTGCCGATACGGCTCGAGGGCGGCCGGGTCAGCCTGACGGTCGGCGACCATCTGATTGAAGAAGGTGTTGACGTCGTCTTCGGTGATTTCGGTGCGACGCGCGAAAACCACGAGATGCGACGCATCGGTGATCTGGGACTGGTTCCAGGAAACGGGGCGGAGCTTCGCGCGGACCGCGGGGTCGGCGATGACGAAGAACTTCCAGGGCTGCAGGCCAAACGAGGACGGGGCGAGCCGCAGGGACTCCTGCAAGGCTTCCCAGAGGGGAGCGGGCAGAGCCTTGGTATCAAAGGCCTTCGTCGCGTAGCGCCAATTGAGGGCAGTGAGGAGTTGGGCAGGCTGGGTCGCAGGAGTCATGGTCCTCCGACTCAAGCCACTCCACCCGCGGTGTCAAATCAGGCTGGCGAAAGCACGCCGTTCGACAGCACCCACTGGCGGTCCGTCCGGGCCGCGAACTCGCGGCTATGCGTCACCAGCACCAAGGCCGTGCCTCGTTGGGCGACGACCTCCAGCAGCAACCGCATCACTTCCGCTCCGGTGGCTTCGTCCAGGTTGCCGGTCGGCTCATCGGCCAATAGGACGCTGGGGCGATTGATCAAGGCGCGCGCGATGGCCACGCGTTGGCACTCGCCACCGGAAAGCTGGGCCGGCAGGTGCCGCAGGCGACTTCCGAGGCCGACCGACTCGAGCAAGGCCTGGGCCTCGGCGGCCGCGGCGGGGCGACCCGCCACCTGGGCGGCCAAGAGCACGTTCTCGAGGGCGTTCAGCTCCGGCATCAGCTGGTAGTTCTGGAAGACGAAGCCGACGCCCTTCCCGAGATTCTTGCGGGCCGGAACGAGTCCGCGTCCCGGCAAGAGGAAGTTGGCTTCCCCGGCGTCAGCGACGTCGAGCCCACCGAGCAATTGGAGCAACGTCGTCTTGCCCGAACCCGAAGAGCCGCGGATCGACACCGACTCGCCCGCGTGCACGACGAGATCGACGGAGCGGAGCACCGCCAGCGGGCCCGCGGGCGAGGCGAAGGACTTCTGCAGGCCCCGCGCGGAAAGGACGATGGTCGGTTCAGGCATCGCGCATGGCCTCCGAGGGTTTGCGTCCGGCGGCCCAGAGGGCCGGCACCAGACCGGCGATGGTGGTCACCAACAAGGTGAAGGCGGCCGCCACGACGAAGTCGGACGCATCGTAATGCAGCGGGACCTTCGAGAACTGGTAGACGTTGGCGACCATGTCGCCATTGCCGAAGAGGCTGTTGATCGTGCCGAGGATCTGTTCGCGGAACGCCAGGATCAGCCAAGTCAGCAGGAAGCCCAAACTCGTGCCCAAGGCCCCGATGAGCATGCCCTGCAGGCCGAACAACGCGACCAGATCCAGTCGACGGGCCCCGAGGGCGACCAGGACGCCGACCTCGCGCGAGCGGCGGATGACCGCGGAAAAGAGCGTGCTGCCGATCGAGAACGAAGCCACCAACGTGATGATGAACATCAGGAAGAAGAGCATCGTCTTCTCGAAGCGGATGGCTTCGAGGAAGTTCTTCTTGATCTCCTGCCAAGGCACGAACTGCAGCGTTGGGCGGCCGACGTTCAGACGGGCGGCGATTTCATAGGCCTGCGCGGGCTCCTTCAGCCGGAGCGTCAGGCCGTGCACGCGATCGCCCATCGACCAGAGTTGATTGAAGCGGCGCAATGGGATGAAAGCCGCACGGTCGTCGACTTCGGTGAAACCCGTGCGGACCAAAGCGCAGACCTCGAAGACGGCGGGGAGCGGGGCCTTCCCCTGCTCGGCGCGTTCGGCCATCGCCGGCGACCAGACCTCGATTTTGTCGCCGACCTGTACGCGGAGCGCGCGGGCCAAGCCGAAACCGAGGATCACGCGCCCATCGTCCAACTCATCGAAACCACCGGCGAAGACATACTTGCGGGCGGGATGGCCCGCATCGGTCGGGTCGATGCCGCGGACATACGCGACGTTGGAGAAATCGCCTTGGCGGGCCAGCGCCGGGCCTTCGGAAAAGGGCGTGGCGGAAGCCACGGCGGGGTCGGCGCGCAAGGCCTTGAGCAAGTCCTGAGGCCGCTCGATGGGCGTGCGGGCGACGACCACGCAATCGCCGAAGGATTCGCGGATGCGGAGGCGATGCTCCTCGCCGAAACCGTTCATCACCGTCTGCACGACCAACAAGGCCGCCACGCCCAGCCCGACCCCGAGGATCGAGACCGTCGCGAACGCCGGAAAACGCTTACCCGGAGGGAAGAGCTGCCGCAGCGCGAGATGGAGGAACCAAGGCAAAGGGCAGGCTTTCGCTTAGGCGCCCGCTTCAGGACGCAGGGTCGGGAACAGGATCGTGTCGCGGATGTTGGCCGCGCCCGTCAGCAGGATGACCAAGCGGTCGATGCCTACGCCCAAACCACCGGCGGGGGGCATGCCGTGTTCCAGCGCGAGGAGGAAGTCCTCGTCGATCTTCTGGGTTTCGGCGCCGGCCTGGAGCTTCAGCATTTCGCGCTGCACGCCCGGGTCGTTCTGTTCGGAATAGGCCGGAGCGATCTCCTGGCCGTTGATGCAGAGTTCGAAGACGTCGATGGTGGAGTCGTCGCCGACCGTGACCTTGGCCAGGGGGCAGAGCTCCTTCGGGATGTGCGTGACGAACGTCGGCTGGATGAGCGTCGGCTCGATGAGTTTGCCGAAGACCTCGTTGGTGACTTCGTAGTCTTCCCAATCGGCGCGCGGCTCTTCGAGCCCGAGCGTGCGGCAGGCCGCGATCTTTTCTTCCTTGGTGCGGGCGAACCACTGCGGATCGCCGGTGCGCTCCACGATCAGGTCCTTGTACTTCGCTTCGCGCCATTCGCCGCCGAGTTCGATCGTACCGCCATCGGCGCGGTTCACGCTCATCGTGCCGAGCACGTCGCGGCAGATCGTCTGGATCATCGAGCGGACCAGCTCCATCATGCCGCGGAAGTCGGAATAAGCCTGGTAGGCCTCGAGCATCGTGAACTCGGGGTTATGGCGACGGGAGAGGCCTTCGTTGCGGAAGACGCGGCCGATCTCGAAGACGCGGTCCATGCCGCCGACGAGGCAGCGCTTCAGGTGAAGCTCGAGTGCGATGCGCAGGTAGAAGTCGCAGTCGAGGGCATTGAAGTGCGTCACGAACGGACGGGCGGCGGCGCCCCCGGCGACGGCGTGCAAGGCCGGCGTTTCGACTTCGATGAACTGGCGGCTCCAGAAGAACTTGCGGATCGACTCGATGACGCGGCTGCGGGTGACGAGGCGCTGGCGCGACTCCTCGTTCACGACGAGGTCGAGGTAGCGCTGGCGGTAGACCTGCTCCGGGTCGGCGAGACCGGCCCACTTTTCGGGCAACGGACGCAACGCCTTCGAGACCAGCTTATACTCGGTGGCGCGGACGGTCACCTCACCCGTCTTGGTGCGGAAGAGACGGCCGCGGACGCCGACGAAGTCACCGAGGTCGACGAGCTTCTTGAAATGCGTGTCGTAGCGCTCGAGCAAGGCGTCGCGCGTGAAGTAGCACTGCTGGACGCCGCTGCGGTCGAGGATCTTGACGAAACTGGCCTTGCCCATGACGCGCAGGGCGACGATGCGGCCGGCGACCGAGACCTCGGGGCCTTCCTCGACGCCTTCGGGCAGGAGCCCGGGGCACTCGGAGGCGATGTGGGTTTGGGACCACTCGGCCCGGTACGGGTCTTCGCCCGCCGCCCGGAGTTGGGCTAGTTTCTCCTGACGCACCGCATGGAGGTCGTGGGAGATCGCGTTGAGGTCGGTCTTTTCGCTCATGATGACTCCCGTTAGGGGTGCCTTCAGGCGGGCGGGCTGGCAAGGGCGAAAGGTTCGGGTCCGCCCGGCTTTCCGTATTGCGGAGAACCCGTTCCGGGGAATAACCGAGTCCTCATGAAGGCGTATCTCGACCTGCTCCGCCACGTGAAAGAAACCGGGGAAGTCCGTCGCGACCGCACCGGCGTCGGCACCCGCGGGATCTTCGGCGCCCAACTCCGCTTCGACCTGGCCCAAGGCTTCCCCCTCGTCACGACGAAGAAGGTCCACACCCGCTCCATCATCCAAGAGCTCCTGTGGTTCCTCGCCGGCCGCACGGATAACGGCTGGTTGACCGAGCGTGGCGTGACCATCTGGAACGAGTGGGCGACGGCGGAACAGTGCGCGCGCTTTGGGCGCAAGGAAGGCGACCTCGGCCCCGTCTACGGCCACCAATGGCGCCGCTTCGGCGCGAGCAAGCAGCCCGATGGGACTTACGCCGACGATGGCGTCGACCAGATCAAGCGCCTCATCGAACAACTCCGAAAGAACCCCGCTAGCCGCCGGCATCTCGTCACCGGCTGGAATCCGCAGGAGGCCGACCACGTGGCTCTGCCGCCGTGCCACACGCTCTTCCAGTTCCACGTCTCGGAGGATGGCCGCCTGAGTTGCCAACTCTACCAACGCAGCGCCGACCTCTTCCTCGGCGTGCCTTTCAACATCGCGAGCTACGCCTTGCTCACGCACATGCTGGCGCAGGTTACCGGCCTGAAACCAGGGCATTTCGTGCATACCTTCGGCGACGCCCACATCTATTCCAACCATATGGAGCAGGTCGACCTGCAGCTCGCGCGCGAACCCCGGCCCCTGCCCCGCCTGGTGCTGAACCCGAACGTGCAGGACCTCTTCGCGTTCACGTTCGAAGACATCGCCATCGAAGGCTACGACCCGCATCCGGGCATCAAAGCCCCCGTCGCCATCTAAGCCCGTGCAGCTCGGACGTCCGCTCATCGCCATCGCCGCCGTCGCGCGCAACCGCGGCATCGGCCTAAACAACAAGTTGCCGTGGCGCATCCCGGAGGACTTCGCATTCTTCAAGGCCACGACCATGGGCCAAGCGTTGCTCATGGGGCGCAAAACGTACGAGTCGATCGGCCGCCCGCTCCCGGGACGCACCACCATCGTCCTCAGCCGCAGCGGCTTCACCGCCGCGCCCGGCGTCCTCGTCGCCCGCGATTGGCAGGAAGCCGCTCGCCTCGTTCCGG
>DBCN01000153.1:5003-5156 GCA_002293065.1 Opitutia bacterium UBA957 | reverse complement strand
CCGCTCGGTCGTCCGCAGCCTGCTCAAGCCAGCCCTCGACGCCGGCATCTCCGTGGTGTCGGTCGAATACCGGATGATCAAGGACGCCACCGCCGACGGACTCGTCCCCCCGGTCAAGGGCCCGATGTACGACTGCGCCCGCGCCCTGCAGTT
>DBCN01000153.1:0-4964 GCA_002293065.1 Opitutia bacterium UBA957 | reverse complement strand
CCGCAGCAAGGCCAAGGAATGGAATCTCGACAAGACCAAGGTCGCCCTGGCCGGCGGCTCCGCCGGGGCCTGCACGAGCCTCTGGCTGGCCTTCCATGACGACCTGGCCGACCCGCAGAGCGCCGACCCCATCGCCCGCGAGTCCACCCGCGTGACCTGCGCCGCGGTCTCCGGCGCCCAGACGACCCTCGACCCGCATCAGATGCGCGCGTGGACGCCCAACAGCAAATACGGCGCCCACGCCTTCGGCATCTCCTGGGATGCGAAAAAGAAGATCTCGTCCTTCGACATGTTCTACGCGGAGCGCGAACGCATCCTTCCTTGGATCAAGGAATACTCCCCCTACGAACTCGTCAGCCGCGACGACCCACCCGTCGGACTCTTCTACTCCGCGGCCCCGAACCTCGGCAAAGACGAGAAGGACCCGACGCACACCGCTAATTTCGGCGTGAAGCTCAAGGAACACTGCGACGCCAACGGCGTCCGCTGCGAACTCGTCTACCCCGGCGCCCCCGACGTGAAGCACCCGAAGGAATTCGACTTCATCAAGGCAAAGCTGCTGTCGGCATCCAAGTAAGCCATGGGCCGTCTCCTCCCCTTGCTCCTCGGAGCCGTCGCGCTCGTTGCGGCGGAACCGACGTTGACGCTTAAAAGCCCGACGGCGCGGGCAGTCCTGCAGCGGGAGACCGCCAACGCAGGCCGCGTGCAGGTGGTGGGTGAAGTCCAGTCGGACACACCGGTCAGCGTGGAGATCCGTCTCGATGGAGGTGAGTGGAAGCCTGTGCCGACGATGGGAAACCCAGGCACGATCGTTGTCCAAAGCTTCGCCCAAACCCTCGACCTGCCCAAGGGCATGCACACGCTCGAAGCCCGCGCGGTCCGCGATAAGCAACCGCTGGCCAGCACGCCCAAGGTCCCGTTCGGCATCGGTGAGGTCTTTGTGGTGACCGGCCAATCCAACTCCGCGAACCACGGGGCGGTGAAGACGAAGGCCACTTCCGACCAAGTGTTCACGCTCACGCCGAAAGGCGATTGGCAACCGTGCGCGGACCCGCAGCCCGGCGCTTCTGGCGGCGGCGGCAGCATTTTGCCCGCCTTGGGCGACGAACTCCAGCAGCGCCTTGGCGTGCCCATTGGCTTCATCCCCTGCGGCATCGGCGCCACCAGCGTCCGGGAATGGCTCCCCGGTGGCGTCCCCTTCCCTAACCCACCGACGATCCTGAGTCGCGTGAAGAAAACCGCCGACGGCCAATGGGAGTCCGACGGCAAGGCCTATGCGATGCTGGTCAAGCGGATGCAATCCGTGCCTTCCTTCCGCGCGGTGCTTTGGCACCAAGGCGAAAGCGACGCCAACCAGAAGGACGCGACGCGGACGCTGTCTGGAAAGCTTTATGCGGATTACCTAAAAACGCTGATCGCCTCGGCGAACAAAGACAGCCAACGGACCGCCCCGTGGTTCGTCGCCCAGGTCAGTTATCACGGCCCGACGGACGTCGGCTCCGAGGATATCCGCACCGCCCAAGCCAGCCTCTGGAAAAACGGCGTTGCGCTCGAAGGGCCGGACTCCGATGCCCTCCGCGGCCCGCTACGGGATAACGGCGGTCAAGGCGTTCATTTCTCCGGCGAGGGGCTCAAGGCCCACGCCCATGCCTGGGCCGAAAAACTCGTTCCCTGGATCGAAACCCAACGCTGACTTTTCCCATGCGCACCACGCTAGCCTACCTACTCCTCGCCCTCTCCACCCTACACGCCGCGATCTCGCCAGACCACATCCGTCGGCTGCAAGAGGAGGCGGCGGAGGCGCTGGTCATCAAGGCCGACCAGGTCGACGTCAAGATCACCGAGGTCAAGGACGGCCGCCGAATCGACATTCAGGTCACCGCCAGCATCCAGTCGGTCATCCGCTCCAAGGCCGGCCACAAGCCAGGGGACGTGGTCAAAGTCGCCTACAAGGTCATGGACTTAACAAACCCTCCACCTGGACCGGACGAAGCCAAGGTGCTGGCGAAAGGCGAAACCGTCCGCGCCTACCTCGATCACGCGAGCGATAAGCAATCCCTCCGCCTGGCGGTCTACGGGCATAGTTTCCAAAAGCCTTGAACCCACCGATGCGATTCGCCCTTTTCTTGACGTTGCTCGCCACCGCCCTCGGCGGAGCGGACATACGCCGTCCAAACATCCTGGTCATCGTCAGCGATGACCATGGCTACGCCGACGTCGGCTTCAACGGCGGCAAGGCCGTGCCCACGCCACACCTTGACGCGCTCGCCGCCTCCGGAGTCCGCTGCACCAACGGCTACGTCTCCCACCCGTTCTGCAGCCCGACCCGCGCGGGCTTGCTGACCGGACGTTACCAACAGCGTTTCGGGCACGAGAACAATCCCGCCCACGATCCCAAGAACCCCGCCTTAGGCTTGCCGTTGTCCGAAAAACTCTTGCCGCAATACCTGCAGGAAGCCGGCTATCGGACCGGTTGGATCGGCAAATGGCACCTCGGGGCCACCCCCGCGCAGGCCCCGTGGAATCGAGGCTTTGAGCAAACCTATGGTTTCATCGGCGGCGGCCACATGTTCTCGGGCTGGGCCATCAATGAGCAGAAAGAATACAACGTCCCCCTTACCCGGAACGGAAAGCCGACCACGGATATCCCAACCCACCTGACCGAAGCCTTGGGTCGGGAGGCGGCCAACTTCATCCAGAAAAAAGACGGCAAACCTTGGATGCTGTACCTCGCGTTCAATGCCCCGCATACGCCGCACCAGCCGACCGCCGAGCGCGAGCAGAAGTTCGCCGGCATCACCGACCCGGTCCGCCGGAAGTGCCTCGCCCAAATCAGCTTGCTCGACGACGCGATTGGCACGGTCACCCAAGCCTTGGCCGCCAGCGGCCAGACTCAGGACACCCTGGTCTTCTTCTTCAGCGACAACGGTGGGACGCCCGCGACCCTGGGAGCGGACAACACCCCGCTGCGCGGCAATAAAGGCCTGCTTTACGAGGGGGGCATCCGCGTGCCCTTCGTGGTCAGCTGGCCCGCCCAGTTGAAGCCCGGCTCCTCCTACGCGGAATCCGTCTCTTCGCTGGACGTCGCCACCACCGCTTTGGCGGTCGCCGGCGCCCCCTTGCCCAAGGAACGTCCGCTGGATGGCGTCGACCTGATCCCGCACCTCAAAGGCCAAGCCACCAGCCTGCTCCTGCGTCCGCTCTTCTGGCGCATCGGTGGTGGGCAGAGCTTCGCGATGCGCTCGGGTCCTTGGAAACTGGTGCGGATCGGCAAGCAGCCGGACGAACTTTACGATTTGTCAGCGGACCTGTCCGAGACCAAGAATCTGGCGGCCGCCCAGCCCGAGGTCGTGCGACGTCTGTCCGACGAGCTCGAACGCTGGAACAAGCAATTGATCGACCCCCTGTTCGCGAGCCCCCAAGGCAGCAAGGCGGCAGACAAAAAGGCCAAGAAATAAACCCACCCAAGGGGGCTTTCGGGGGAAACTTTCCTTTGGTCGGGCTGGTGAGATTCGAACTCACGACCTCTTGCACCCCATGCAAGCGCGCTACCAGACTACGCTACAGCCCGAGAAAGGAAGATTTGTTAAGCCCATGGGGGGCGAAGTTGTCAACCCGACAAACAAAACCGCCCCTTTCCTCGACAGGAGGGGGCGTATTGCCTAGGAATTCCCTATGCGACGTCTCCCCACGCTCCTGTTAATGGCCTTGGCTGGCCTGGCCTCCGCCGCCGAGTCTCGTCCGAATATCATCTTCATCTTGGCCGACGACTTGGGCTACGGCGAAGTCGGTTTCATGGGGCAGAAGAAAATCCTGACCCCCAACCTCGACCGGCTCGCCCAAGAGGGCCTCGTGCTGACTCGACACTATTGCGGCAGCCCGGTCTGCGCACCTTCCCGCTCAGTGCTGATGACCGGCCTCAACCCCGGTCGTGCCCCCGTGCGCGACAACCTCGACGTCGGCAAGGGCGAGCAGATCCCCCTCCCGGCCGGCATCACGACGATGCCCAATGTCCTGCGTCAGGCGGGCTACGTGACCGGCGCGTTCGGCAAGTGGGGCCTCGGCGGCTACGATTCCACCGGTCGGCCTGACGTCCAAGGGTTCGACAAATTCCTCGGGCTGACGAGCCAATGGGTCGCGCACAGCCATTACCCGGCCGCGATCTGGGAGGACGGCAAGGAAGTGCCGCTCGACAACGGCGAAAAGGGTGTGCCGGGCCACGGCGGATTCCCGACCGGCGCCGACCCGCAGGACCCGAAGGCGTACGCCGCCTTCACCGGTAAGGACTTCGCGCCTGAACGCTTCATCGTGGGTGCCGAAAAATTCATCGCCGCCAACGCGCAACGTCCGTTCTTCCTCTACTTCGCCTCGCCGCTGCCGCACGTCTCGCTCCAGCTACCCGCCGAGGACCTGAAGCCCTACGAAGGGAAATGGCCCGAGGACAAGCCCTTCGCCCCCGCCGCCAAGGGCTCCTACGTGCCGAACCGCACGCCCCTCGCGACCTACGCCGCGATGATCACGCGCCTCGACAAGGACGTCGGCCGCCTCATGGCTGCGCTGGAGAAAGCTGGCGTGGCGAACAACACGCTCATCGTCTTCACGGGCGACAACGGCGCCACGCATGATGTCGGGGGCGTGAACACGAAGTTCTTCGATTCCGCCGGTGGACTCCGCGGGCTCAAGGGCTCCCTGCACGAAGGCGGCGTCCGCGAACCGACCGTGCTACGCTGGCCCGCCAAGGTCGCGGCCGGATCGCGCTCCGACCGTCTCTCCGGCTTCGAAGACTGGCTCGTGACGTTCGCCGAACTGGCCCAAGCCAAGGTCACGACGACCCAGAGCGGCGAAAGCCTCGTGCCCACGCTCCTCGGGGCGAAGGAAGCCCGCCGCGCCCCACTCTACCGCGAGTTCCCCGGCTACGGCGAACAGCAGGCCATCTGGGAAGGCAAGTGGAAGGCCATCCGTAC
>DBCN01000124.1:728-5123 GCA_002293065.1 Opitutia bacterium UBA957 | reverse complement strand
TGGCGCGTGCTCCTGCCCGTCGCCGTCCTCAACCTCATCGCCTACTTCCTCTGGTACGCCATCAAAGGCTAAACACACCCATGGCCATCAAAGTCGTCGAACGCCGTCCCCTTTCCCTCGCGGAACGCACCTACCTCCCGCAGATCCTCGCTGGCCTCAAGGTCACCTGGGACAACATGCTGCGCCCGCCGGTGACGCTCCAATACCCGGAGGAACGCCCCACCATCCCCAACGGTTACCGCGGCGTCCCGACGCTCGTGCGCGACCCGAACGGGCGCGAGAAGTGCGTCTCCTGCCAGCTGTGTGAATTCGTCTGCCCGCCGAAGGCCATCCGCATCACCCCGGGTGAAATCGCCCCGACGGCCAGCAACGCGCACGTCGAGAAGGCCCCGCAGGAGTTCGAGATCAACATGCTGCGCTGCATCTACTGCGGCCTCTGCCAGGAAGTTTGCCCCGAAGAAGCCATCTGGCTCCAGAGCCAGTATTCGATGACCGGCACGAATCGCGAGATGATGGTCAACAACAAGGCCAAGCTCTACGAACTCGGCGGCACCTTGCCGGACAGCCACTACAAGTGGGACCGCAAGAAGGCCGAAGCCGAGCGCCAGTCCGAGTCGGGCCACTGAGTCTGCGCTGCGCGGTCGCGCATGTGAGCGACCACGGGGGCCTTGCCCATTTGTCACTCCGACACGCTTTCCCCGCGGAAGGCGCGGTTTGCTTTTGCACCCCATCTCCCTTTTATCTCACGCATGTCCTCCCTCTTCTCCCCACTCAAGGTCGGCGCCCTCACGCTGCCGAACCGCGTGCTCATGGCGCCGCTCACCCGTTGCCGCGCCGAAGGCGCCAACGTCCCCACCGCCTTGATGGCCGAATATTATGCCCAGCGTGCGAGCGCCGGCTTGATCATCGCCGAAGCCACCACCGTGAGCCCCCGCGGCCACGGCTACCCGAACACCCCGGGCATCTACACCGACGAACAAGTCGCGGGCTGGAAACTGGTCACCGATGCCGTGCACGCCAAAGGCGGCCGCATCTTCCTGCAGCTCTGGCACGTCGGTCGCATCTCGCACCCCGACTACCAGCCGAACGGCGAACTCCCGGTGGCCCCTTCCGCCATCGCCCCGAAAGGTCAGCTCTGGACCGGCAAGGCCATGGCCGACTACGTCGTGCCGCGCGCCCTCCGCACCGATGAAATGCCGGGCATCGTCGCCGAATACGTCCGCGGCGCCCGCCTGGCCAAGCAGGCCGGCTTCGACGGCGTCGAAATCCACAACGCCAACGGCTACCTCCTCGACCAATTCCTCCGCGATGGCACGAACAAGCGCGAAGACGGTTATGGCGGCTCGGTCGAGAACCGCGCCCGTCTCACCCTGGAAGTCACCTCCGCCGTCGTCTCGATCTGGGGCGCCGACCGCGTCGGCATCCGCCTCTCTCCCGGGGGTGTATTCAACGACATGCATGACTCCGACCCGCAACGCACCTTCAGCTACGTCCTCGGCGAACTCTCCAAGCTCGAGCTGGCGTACGCGCACGTCACCCGCGTGACCGCCCAGGACATCGCGCACGGCGCCAAGGACGGCGTCGGCCCCCAGCAGCTGCGCCACTGCTTCAAGGGCGTGCTGGTCACCGCCGGTGGCTTTGACCGCCCACAGGGCGACGCCGCCATCCAAGCCGGCTGGGCGGATGCGATTGCCTTCGGCGTCCCCTTCCTGGCTAACCCCGACCTCCCGCGCCGCCTCGAACAGGGCCTCGCCTTGAACACCCCGGACGAGAGCACCTTCTACGCCTCCGGCGCCAAAGGTTACAGCGACTACCCGGTCGCCCCGTAAGGGCGCTAAGCCGGGGGCTTTCATGAACGGATTTGAGGCCACCGCACCGGCGGTCGCCTTCGCCTCCGGCTACTTCCCTCTTCCCTCCCCGCAAGGTCACGGCTAGAAGTGCTCTCAGCACCTCCGGGTGCCTTCCGAGTCCACATGTCCGTCCCTCCCCCCATTCCGTCCCCGACCGACCGTCCGCTCGCTCCGACCTACATCATCGGACACAAGAACCCGGATGCGGATGCGATCTGCTCGGCGATGGCTTATGCGGCGTTCAAGGAAGCATCGGGGCAACCCGGTTACGTCGCGGCGCGTTGCGGCAATTCCAACGCGCGCATTGACGCCATCCTGAACCGTTTCGGCGCGACGCTGCCCGAATTCGTCGGCGACGTCACCCCGCGCGTCGAAGACATCATGCAGCGTAACCCGTACGTGGTGTCCGTCGACGATACCTGCGCGCGCGCCCTCGAGCTGCTCGACCTGCACGACGTCCGCGCCTTGCCGGTCCTCGACCGCGAAGGCCGGCTCGACGGCTACGTATCCATCTTCGGGCTCGGCGACTACTTCATCCCCAAGCCCAAGCGCGCGACGTCGATGCGCAAGGTGCAGAGCTCGATCGACGCCATCATCCGCTCCATCGGCGGCACCGAGGTCATCGCCTTCGCCCAGACCGCCGTCGACGAATTCTACGTGCGCGTCGCCGCCATGGAACTCGAGTCCTTCGGCAAGTCCGCGACCGCCGAAGGCATCCCGAACAACAAGAGCATCATCGTCGTGGGCGACCGCGATGACGTGCATCGCCGCGCCATCAGCATGGGCGTGCGCCTTATTATCGTCACGGGGGGCCACCGCATGAAGCCGGACACCCTCACCCTCGCCAAGGACGCCCAGGTTTCCGTCGCCTACGCCGACACCGACAGCGCCACCACCGCTTGGGCGGTGCGGGCCGCCACGCTCATCGGCGGGCTCGTGCAACGCGACGCCCCGCGCTTCAGCCCGCAGGAAAAACTCGGCGTCATCCGCCGCCGCATCATCCAATCCAACGCGCTGATCTACCATGTCATCGACGAGGATGCCCGCCTCGTCGGGGTGTTCTCGAAGTCCGACATCCTCAAGCCCGTGCGCACCCGCCTGGTGCTCGTCGACCACAACGAGCTCTCGCAGGCCGTCGATGGCGCCAACGAGGTCGAGATCGCCGAAGTCGTCGACCACCACCGCCTCGGCAACCCGCACACCGCGCAGCCCATCCTCTTCCTGAACCGCCCGCTGGGTTCGACCTGCTCGATCGTGGCCGACATGTTCCGCACGGCCGGCCTGACGCCGAGCCCGCAGATCGCCGGCCTCATGATGTGCGGGATCATCTCCGACACCCTGCTCCTGCAAAGCCCGACGACGACGCCGCTGGACGTCTCGCTGCTGGCTTGGTTGACCCGCATCGCCGACGCCGACCCGCGCGCGCTGGCCGACATGATCTTCAACGCGGGCTCGGTGCTCTCGACGCTCTCGCCCGACGCCGCCGTCCGCGCCGACTGCAAGCTCTACAACGAGGGCGACAAACGCTTCTCGGTGGCCCAAGTCGAGGAGCTCGGGTTTAACAACTTCTGGAAGTGCAGCGACAGCCTGCTCGAGGCGCTGGAAAGATACCGCCGGGAGAACGGCCTGCACTTCACCTGCCTGCTCGTGACGGACATCGACACGCAAGGCTCGCTCCTGCTGGTCCGCGGCGACCCCGACATCCTCCAAGGGATCACGTATTCCCCCAAGACCCCGCCGTTCATCTTCGACCTCCCTGGTATCGTCAGCCGCAAGAAGCAGCTCATGCCCTTCTTGGCCGGCCTGCTGAACCAATCGGCGAACCAATCATGAACGCCGAAGAAGCGATGCTGGAGTTCATGGGACGTCCCGACTACGTCCCCATGAAGCTCGAAGCCATCATGCACGCCATCGGCGGCGACAAGTCCGACCTGCGCCAGATGCGCAAGGTCATCCCGGGCTTGATCCGCTCCGGCGCCATCGCCGTGAAGGGACGCGACCTGCTCATGTTGCCGGCGGGCAAGATGCTCCCCGAGGGCACCATTCTTTTCCGCCAGAGCGGCTCGGCCCGCGTGGTCTTCACGCCGGAACCCGGCCAGAAGGCCCGCGACCCGGTCCACATCGAAGCCAAGGACACCGGCGTCGCGCTGCATGGCGACAAGGTGGTCATCAAGCTCAACCAAACCCGCCGCGACCGCGATCATGAAGACTGGGGGACCGGCACGGTCGTCCGCGTCACCAAGCGCGCGCTCACCTCGCTGACCGGCACCTTGCGCCGTACGCGCCTGGTTTGGTTCGTCGTCCCCGACGACCCCCGCATCTCGCGCGACATCGTCGTCCGCGACCCCATCCGCGCCGGCCTCAAGCCCGTCCCCAAGGAAGAAGACAAGGTCGTCGTCCGCCTCGACGCCTGGGAGCGCCGCAACATGAGCCCCACCGGCACGGTGACCGAAGCGCTCGGCGTCACCCACACGCCGATGGCCGAGTACCTCGCCATCCTGCGCCGCTATAACCTCAACCCGGAATTCCCCCAGGGCGTCTCTTC
>DBCN01000124.1:0-575 GCA_002293065.1 Opitutia bacterium UBA957 | reverse complement strand
AACGGCAACCTCCGCTTCGGGATCCACATCGCGGATGTGTCGCACTACGTGAAACCCGGCTCGCCGCTCGACACCGAAGCGAAGGAACGCGGCAACTCGACCTACCTGGTCGGCACGGTCATCCCGATGCTGCCGCATGCGCTCTCCAGCGGCCTGTGCTCGCTCGTCGAAGCCGAAAACCGCTTGGTCAAGACGGTCATCTGCGAATTCTCGCCCGACGCCAAACTCGTGAAGACGGAGTTCGCGAACTCGGTCATCTCCAGCCGCAAGCGCCTGACGTATAAGCAAGCCTACGCGTTCCTCCGCGGCGACACCAACGAGGCCATCCGCGCCCTGCCCGCCCCGCCGCCGCACCAGACCGGTTCGCCCGGCCGCCCGCTGGCGGAACTCACCGACGCCGAGCTCGACCTCATCCGCGCGATGATCGCGGACCTCTGGTCCGTCGGCAAGGTCCTCCGCGCCGAACGCTTCCGCATCGGGGCCCTCGACCTCGACATGAAGGAGATCAAGATCTACTGCGATAAGGACGGCTGGGCCGACCGCACCGTGGTGGTCGAACACGACGAGTCCCACCA